>CAYUTQ010000027.1:25155-26570 GCA_964447805.1 uncultured Clostridia bacterium | reverse complement strand
ATTCCATCAGCTTTTCCTGCATTATATCCTAGCTCATTTAGACGTTTTTGCAATGCCTTTACTTGGGTACCTCTACTTCCTCTTCGTAACAATCTTGTTATTGTTGTACTATTGCTTGTCCCTCTAGATGCTTTAGTTTTACTAGAAAATAATTTATTTCTAGTATTCCTTCCCACCATTCCATCTACACCTAAACCTTTATCTCGTTGAAATTTTCTTACTGCATTGTATGTACGTCTGCCAAATATTCCATCAGCTTTTCCTGCATTATATCCTAGTTTATTTAATCTTCGTTGTACAGATGCTACATCTGAACCTCTACTACCTCTTCGCAACAATCTATTTGATGCAGCATTAACTACTGGCGCAAAAGCTAATATTACAACCATTGGAATTAATATTAAACTAATTATTCTTTTATTCATTCTATCACCTCCCTCTATAAAATTATATACACCTTTGAGACATTATGTCAAATTTTGCTGATCTTTAACTTATTTTGTAGTATTTTATTGTTTTTAATTCATAAAAAAAGAGGGCTTTACGCCCTCAAATATTCCTCTTTTAAAAACTTATTATTTTTCAACCTATCTTATATTATTAATAAGATGTATTATAAAGGTTTTGTAAAAAACCTTCAATTTTTTCTCCATATTTAGGATTTGGAGCCCAACCACCATTACCACCTAATGTTTTAAATGTTGTAGCTCTGCCTCTCAAGGATGAACAATGTCTAGGATCAGATGTATCTACTTTAGGATAGCCTTTAGCTCCTGCATACAAAGCAAGGTGATCTATATGTGCTGTTATGCCTTCTTCCCATGTAGCAAATCTTTGGTGATCCTCTGGCTCATCGCCCACTCCATTCTTAGTTTTCAATCCACAAGGATTATGAAAACTCTCTTCCACTGCTCCACCAAATCTACCAAATCCAGTTTCATGAGCTGCTTGACAATAAGCACCTTCTGGATTGACACCTGCCTTTGGTGCTATCTCACAATAAATAGATGCTAAGTTAATAAAAGTTTCTGTTGCATTATTGTTTCGGGCCCAAATTTGCATTTGTATAACATTAGATCTTGCTTCACATAGTATTGGTGTTCCCTCTGCAGGCACAGGATCTGGTTTGTCTTGTATATTTGGGTCATATATTATATTTCCTGATGAGTCAAATACTTTGTACCCTGGATTTTCATCTGCTTGTTTCTTAGCATTCAATAGAATTTCATAAGCTCCTATTTGACTACTTGCATCATCCCATGATTTACGTACTCTATACATTTGTTTTGGCTCTGGTTTTGGTTCTGGTTTTGGTTCTGGTTTTGGCTCTGGTTTATCTTTTTTGTCCCCTCCAGATGAGCTTTTGCTTACAAATAGTTTATTTGCTGTGTTTTTACCTACTATTCCATCTGCTG
>CAYUTQ010000027.1:0-25055 GCA_964447805.1 uncultured Clostridia bacterium | reverse complement strand
GTTTATTTAATCTTCGTTGTACAGATGCTACATCTGAGCCTCTACTACCTCTTCGTAATAATCTTGTTACTGGAACTTTGGGCTCTGATTTAGATGGTTTTTTTGGCTCTGGTTTATCTTTTTTGTCCCCTCCAGATGAACTTTTGCTTACAAATAGTTTATTTGCTGTGTTTTTACCTACTATTCCATCTGCTGATAGTCCATTTTTACGTTGGAATTTTCTTACTGCATTGTAGGTTCGTATGCCAAATATTCCATCAGCTTTTCCTGCGTTATATCCTAGTTTATTTAATCTTCGTTGTACAGATGCTACATCTGAGCCTCTACTACCTCTTCGCAATAATCTATTAGATGTAGCATTAACTATTGGTGTAAGAGCTAATACAACAATTGCTGAAATTATAATAATACTAAGTACACGTTTTTTCATTTTTCACCCCCCTTTGTATATTAAATTAAAACATTTTTGAGTAGTAAAAGCAAGAGTTTTGTCTATCTTTTTCTATATTTGGACTTTTGTCTCACTTATTGTCGGTAATTTGTTTTTTAACCTTTTCTATTAATAAAGGTGGCTAATTAGCCACCTTTATTTTTATAAAACATTAAAACTATTGTCATCTAATATTAAATCTGATACATCTGAAATAATTAACTGTAATTCATTTTCATTTAAATCTAATGTATCTATTGCAATTTGAGAAAAATTATAAGTCATTCCTTCTATTCCCAGACCTATTCCCATCATCATAGTAATTGCATCTGCCACATGAACTATAGATACTAAATAAATATTTTCTTTTGCCTTCTCAGGAGTATGATGAAGACCTATTGCCTCTACTAAATCCTTAGGAAAATTCCATTTTTCTGCTACCTTTTTCCCTACTTGAGCATGATCAAAACCCAATATCTCCCTTTCTATGTCTACAAAAGGAATATCTTCTTCTTTAACTTTTTCCATTATTTCTATGTATTGACTTTCTACATATTGATTTAATATTATCTTTCCAATGTCTCTTAAAAGCCCTGCAATATAAGCTTGTTCTATATTTGGAAATTGTTTTTTCTGAGCAATATATCTGGAAATAATAGCACAAGTTTGTGATTGTTTCCATAATTCACATTTTCCTAAAGCATATCCTTTCAATTCTTTATTGAGATATTTACTTACAGTAGATGCTAATGCAATGCTTTTTATCGTATTGAATCCTAATAAAATTGTAGCTTGTGATATTGTATTTATTTTTCTCGGATAACCATAATATGCTGAATTGGCTAGTCGGAGAACTTTAGAAGTCAAACTTTGATCCATAAGTATTTCTTTTTCCAAATCCTTTACTGTAGAATCTGAATCTTCCGTTAATTCAATTATCCTATTTATCCTATTTGGAAGCACAGGCATATCATTAACTTGTCTTACAATATAATCCAACGTCAGTCTACTCATTTCCAACTCCCCATTAACTTATTTAATTATAATATCTACTTACACAAGTATACTATTTTTATATTCAATTTAATATAGATAAAAAGACTTATTTCGACATAATTCATTGTATTTCTACATATTGTCTCTTGCATTCTATCCTTTTTATAAATTACTGTTTTCCCCAAGTCTATTTTCAATTAATTTAGCTAATTTCGTAGCCATTTCCGTAATTTGTTTTTTATCTTTTCCTTCTATCATTACTCTTACCAACGGTTCTGTTCCTGAAGGTCTAATTACTACTCTACCTTCTCCATGAAATATTTTTTCTAATTTTTCTATTTCTTCCTTTACAATTTTATCTTCTAAATATCTATGCTTAAGTTTTTCTTTTACTTTAGCATTGATTAATACCTGTGGGAAACTAGTCATAAGATTATTTAACTGAGCCATTTCTATATCCATCTTTTTCATAATTGATACTAATTGTAATGCTGTTAAAAGCCCATCACCTGTTGTATTGTGTTCTAAAAATATAATATGTCCAGACTGTTCTCCCCCAAGAACATAATCATTTTTGTACATTTCTTCTATAACATATCTATCTCCAACTTTCGTTTTAACTATATCTATTCCATTTTCTTTTAAATAAATATCTAATCCCATATTAGTCATAACTGTACCTACTACTGTATTTTTTTTCAATTTTCCTTCCTCTTTTAAATATCTTCCACATATAGCTAATATATGATCACCATCAATTATGTTGCCAACATTATCAACTGCTATTAACCTATCTGCATCTCCATCGAAAGATAAACCTACATCAGCATTTGTTTCTAATACTAATTTTTTAACTACATCAGGATTAGTTGAACCACAATTTACATTTATATTTGTACCATTAGGTTTATTATTTATAACGATTGTTTCTGCATTTAAGTCATTAAATACTTGAGGAGCTATGTTGTAAACTGCACCATTTCCGCAATCAATTGCTATTTTGATACCCTTAAAATCTACATCAATAGTCTTTTTGAGGAAATCAATATAATCTTTTTCTCCATTAGTAACTTCTAATTTTTTACCTATATCTACTCCAATAGGTCTCAAAGAAATTTCCTTATCTTTTAATATATATTCCTCTATTTGTTCTTCTATTTTATCATTAAGTTTGAAACCCTTTTCATTAAAAAACTTTATACCATTATATTCTATAGGATTATGAGATGCCGATATAACAACACCACACAATGCTTTGTATTTCCTTGTTAAATAAGCTACAGCTGGAGTAGGAACTATACCTACAGATATAACATCTAATCCTATAGAACATATTCCTGCTACTAAAGCAGCTTCTAACATATCACCAGATTTTCTAGTATCTTTTCCTACAACAATAGTACCTTTTTCACCTTTTGATAATACATATGCACCTGCTCTTCCAACTTTATATGCCAACTCTGGAGTTAAACTCTCATTTGCAATACCTCTAATACCATCTGTACCAAATAATTTATTCATTTCTTATTCCCCCTACTATTTATCAATAACAATATATCATATCATCTTTTTCTACTCAATCTTTTTATTTTCTTCACATATTGGGTATTTGTCTAATACTATTTTCTTTAAAATTTCATTTTTATTTTTAGATGGATCTTCTATTACTATTTCTAATAAATATTCTAAAATATCACCAATTATTTTTCCTTCTTCATATCCTAAATCAATAAGATCATTTCCATTAATTTTTAAATGTTTTATATCAAATGCTTCCTTTTCTTCAATAATTTTTTTTACTCTCTTTTCTAAATCTATTATATTGTCTATTGATGCATTTTTATTTGAACACTGTCTATCAGCTTTTTGTAGTGAAAATAAATTAATAATATTCTTCTCCCCAACACGTCTAACTAATCTTTTTAATCCTTTTTCTGAAAAGTTTTCATGCTGAGTCATATGTTCTCTTACCAATACAGCAACTTGAACAACTAATGAATTAGAACATCTAAACCTTCTTAATACTTTTTCTACAATTTCAGCTCCCAACTTATCATGCCCATAAAAATGACCTATTCCTTTTTCATCTATAGTCAATTTAAAAGGTTTCCCAATATCATGAAAAAGAGCAGCTAATCTTACCGATAATATACAAGGAGTGTTATCTAATACACATAAAATATGATTGTACACATCTTTATCATGATGTGGATTATGTTGATCAAATCCTATAGTTGGAATCAATTCAGGTAAAATAATTTCTAACACCCCTATTTTTTCCATCAACCTTATTCCTTTTGATGGTTTTTTACATACTAATATTTTTAAAAACTCTTGAGTTATTCTTTCAATACTAATTTTTGAAATATTTTTACCTAATTCTTTACATGCACAAAAAGTTTCTTCATCTATTTCAAACTCTAATTGACAAGAAAAACGAATAGCCCGCATAATTCTTAAATAATCCTCAGAAAATCTATCTTTAGGGTTACCAACAGTAATTAATACTTTCTTTTTTAAATCTTCAATTCCATTAAAGGGATCTATAAAACCTAAAGACTCATTATAGGCAATAGCATTTACTGTAAAATCTCTTCTAGATAAATCTTCTTCTATTGAAGGTAAAAATTTCACCCATTCTGGCCTTCTTCCATCTATATATGAACCTTCGGCTCTAAATGTAGTAACTTCAACATCTCCTTCTTCTAAATGTACTATTATTGTTCCAAATTGTTTTCCTATATCAATCGTTTCTTCATCTTTAAATATTTCCTCTATTTCTTCCGTAAGTGCATTGGTAGCTACATCAAAATCACTAGGCTCTTTGCCTATTAAAATATCTCTAACGCATCCTCCCACAATATATGCTTCATATCCATTTGCTTCTAATTTATCTAATATATATTTTACATATAACGGTATGTCTATTGTCATTTTATCACCCCAATTACTGTTTTTATAACCTAATTATATTATGTCATAAAATACATTCTTAATTACTAAAAACTAACTACTTATTAAATCTTTTTATAATCCTTTAAATATAGGTTTTTTAATATTTTTAAAGGCTCTGAATTACCTCAGAGCCTTTTTCTAAATTATTCTTCAAATTTTTTAAATACTAAAGTTGCATTATGCCCACCAAAACCTAAAGAATTGGATAAAGCATAAGTTACTTTTCTCTTTACAGCTTTATTTGGAGTATAGTTTAAATCACATTCTGGATCTGGATTTTCATAATTAATAGTTGGAGGAATTATATCCTTTTCAGTTGCTAAAACAGATGCTATAGCTTCAATTCCTCCTGCAGCACCTAAAAGATGACCTGTCATAGATTTTGTAGAACTTATATTAAGATTGTATGCATACTCTTTAAAAAGTTTCTTTATTGCTAAAGTTTCCAATTTATCATTATAATAAGTACTAGTCCCATGAGCATTTATATAATCTATCTGACTACATTCTATTCCAGCATCTTCTATAGCAAGCTTCATAGAATTGAAAGCACCCTTTGCTTCTGGGTCTGGTGCTGTAATATGATAAGCATCTGAAGTAGCACCATAACCTACTATTTCTCCATATATATGAGCACCCCTATTTAATGCATGTCCCAATTCTTCAATTACTAATATTCCTGATCCTTCTCCTATTACAAAGCCATCCCTATCTTTGTCGAAAGGTCTACTGGCTTTTTCTGGTTCATCATTTTTTGTGGAAAGAGCTTTCATATTTGAAAAACCTGCAACTGCTATTGGACTTACAGCAGCTTCACTACCACCAGTTATTATAATATCTGAAGCTCCTCTTTGTATCATCCTAAAAGCCTCACCAATTGCATGAGTTCCGGAAGCACAAGCAGTAGTCACAGTAAAACTAGGTCCTCTAAAACCATATAACATAGATATTTGACCTGGTGCCATATTTGAAATCATCATAGGTACAAAAAACGGACTTACTCTCCTAGGACCTCTTTCCATAAGTTTTGTATGTTCTGCTTCTAAAGTTCCAATACCTCCAACTCCTGAACCTACTATTACTCCAACTCTTTCTTTATCTACTTCATCTATATTTAATTCACTATCCTCTACAGCTAATTTGGAGCCTACTACCGCAAATTGAGAAAATTTATCCATTCTTTTTGCTTCTTTTTTATCTATAAATTCTTGTGGTTTAAAATCTTTTACTTCTCCTCCAATTTTACTAACAAAGCCTTCTGTATCAAAATTAGTTATATAAGATATACCAGGCTTTCCTTCTAGTAAAGAATTCCAAAATTTATCTTTCCCTATTCCTAAAGATGTCACAGCTCCTAAACCAGTTATAACTACTCTTTTTTTCAATATTGCTCCTCCTAACATATAAAAGCTAAGCAATCTTCTCTTCTATATATTTTACTATATCACCTATATTCTCAAATTCTTCTGCATCTTCATCTGGTATCTCAATATCAAATTCATCTTCCAAATCCATCATTACTTCAACTGCATCTAATGAATCAGCATCTAAATCATTCATAATAGATGTCCCTTCAACTATACTTTTCATATCATCAATCTCAAGATGATCTGCTATTATTTCCCTAACCTTTTCAAAAATATTCATTATTATCTCCTCCATTACATTTTAAATTAACATACCTCCGTCTACATTTATTACTTGCCCAGTAATATAATTTGCTTCATCACTACATAAGAATGCTACCACATTAGCTATATCTTCTGGTTTTCCTATTCTTTTCAAAGGTATGTTTTCTACCATTTGATTCTTTATATCTGCATTTAGCACCTTCGTCATATCTGTATCAATAAATCCTGGTGCAATTGCATTTACATTGATTCCACGGCTTCCCAATTCTTTTGCAATAGATTTTGTAAAACCTATTACACCTGCTTTTGAAGCGCTGTAATTACCTTGGCCTATATTACCTGATAGACCTACTACTGAAGCCATATTTACTATTTTACCATATCTTTTCTTCATCATTTTTCTTGCAACAGCTTTAGTACATAGGAATACTCCTTTTAAGTTTGTTTCCATTACAGTATCCCAATCATCGCTCTTCATTCTTATTAGTAAATTATCTTTTGTAATACCTGCGTTATTTACTAAAATATCCACAGAATCAAAATGTTTATTTGCTATTTCTATCATTTTCTTAACATCTTCTTCTAAGGAAACATTAGCTTTAATAGCTAATCCTTTCACATTATTTTTCTCTATCTCTTCTACCACCTCCTTAGCTTTTTCTTCATTATTTATATAAGTTATAATTACATTGGAACCTTGTTTTGAAAGTTCTAAAGCTATAGCTCTTCCTATACCTCTAGAGCCACCTGTAACTAATGCATTCTTCCCTGTTAAACTCAAAACTTTTCCTCCTCATCAAAATAATCACATATATTTTCAAAATCATCTATATTTCTTATACTAAAAGTTTTGACTTCTCTATTCAATGATTTTGCTATCCTCTTTACAAATCCTGAAAGAGTTTTTCCAGGTCCAATTTCAACAAAAGTATCTACACCATTATCCAACATATAAATTACAGAATCTACCCATAGTACTGAATTACTTACTTGTCTTATAAGACTAGGTTTAATTTCTTCTTTGCTTTTCAATGGTTTTGCATCTACATTTGTAATAACTATTTTTTCCAAATCATTTACCTTAATATGTTCTAATTCTTTTGCTAATTTTTTACCTGCAGGTTCAAGTAATTTTGAATGAAATGGTGCACTTACTGGTAAAAATACAGCTTTCTTTGCCCCAAGTTTCTTGGTTTCATCTACAGCTTTTTCTAATGCTTTTTTATCTCCTGATATCACAATTTGTCCAGGGCTGTTATAATTTGCTATTTCTACTATACCATATTTTTTTGACAACTCAATAGCCTTGAAAACTTTATCTTTTTCTAATCCTAATATAGCTGCCATTCCTCCTACTCCCTCTGGTACAGCTTCTTGCATATACTTACCTCTTTTTTTAACTAATCTTACTGTATCATAAAATTCTAAAGCTTTAGCTTTAACTAATGATGTATATTCTCCCAAACTTAGTCCTGCTGTATAATCGCAATCAATTCCTTTTTCCTCAAGAGCTTTTAATATAGCAATACTAACAGTAAGTATCGCAGGTTGAGTATTCTCAGTTCTAATAAGTTCTTCTTCTGGCCCTTCAAAACAAATACTTTTTATATCTATTCCTAAACTTTCATTAGCTTCCTCAAATACTTTTCTAGATACAGGAAATTTTTCATAAAAATCTTTTCCCATTCCAACATATTGAGCACCTTGTCCTGGAAATAGAAAAGCTACTTTCCCCATTTTACTCACCTCTTTTTAAACTATTTAACCTATCCATTTCTAATTTTGCTTCTTGTATAATGTTATCTATAATTTCACTACATGACTTCACATCTTTTATCAAACCAACAATTTGTCCTGACATTACTGAACCTTGTTCCACATTTCCATCCATTACTGCAAGTCGCAATCTTCCTGCTCCTAATTTTTCCAATTCCTCAAAAGAAGTACCTTTTTTTTCTAAATCTAAATATTCTCTTGTAAATTTATTTTTTAATACTCTCACAGGATAACCTGTACTTCTTCCAGTCACTATAGCATCCCTATCTTTTGCTTCAATCATTCTATTTTTATAATTATCATGTGCTATACATTCTTTAGAACAAACAAATCTTGTTCCCATTTGAACACCTTCTGCTCCTAAGGACAAAGCCGCCAAAAATCCTCTCCCATCTGCAATACCTCCGGCAGCAATTACAGGAATATCTACAGCATCAACTACTTGAGGAACCAAAGCCATAGTTGTCAATTCTCCTATATGTCCACCTGCTTCTGTTCCCTCTACTATCAAAGCATCTACTCCTTGTCTTTCTAGTCGTCTAGCTAAAGCTACTGTTGGCACTACAGGAATTACTTTTATACCTTTACTTTTTAATTTATTTATATATTTTCCTGGATTTCCTGCTCCTGTAGTCACTACTGGAACTTCTTCTTCACAAACTAAATCTATAATATCCTCTGCAAATGGAGACATAAGCATAATATTTACTCCAAAAGGTTTATTAGTTTTGGCTCTAGTTTTCCTAATTTCATCTTTTACTATCTCTTTTGGTGCATTTCCAGCCGCAATAATTCCTAGACCTCCTGCATTTGACACAGCCTGTGCTAATTCATGGGTAGCTGCCCATGCCATTCCTCCTTGCACTATAGGATACTTTATATTAAGTATTTTGGATACTCTCGTACTAAACATATTTGCACCGCCCTTTATTTATTCCATTTAAGAAGTACTGAAGCCCAAGTAAGCCCAGCACCAAAAGCAACTAAAAGTACTATATCATCTTTTTTAATAAGCTCCTGTTTTTTTGCTTCATCTATTGCAATAGGTATTGATGCAGAAGAGGCATTTCCATACTTATCTAAATTTACATATACCTTATCCTTTGAAAGTTTTAATCTTTTAGCTGCTGAATTAATAATTCTTATATTTGCTTGATGTGGTATCAAAAAATCTATTTCATCTAAAGAAATATCTGCCTTCTCTAAAGCTGTAATAGAAGCTTTTTCCATAGCTCTAACAGCAAATTTAAATACTTCTTTACCATTCATATGCACAGTATGAAGTTTGTTTTCTACAGTTTCTAAAGAAGCTGGTCGTCTAGAACCACCTGCTGGTTGGGTTAGAAAATGTCCATCAAATCCATCAGCACCTAAATCATATGCTAAAATTCCTTTTCCTTCTTCACATCTCTCTAATATACAAGCACCTGCTCCATCACCAAAAAGAACACAAGTGTTTCTATCCTCCCAATCTATTATTTTAGAAAGTAATTCTGAACCAATAACTAATACAGTATTATACATACCTGTTTGTACAAAATTTCCTCCAACAGCTAATCCATATAAAAACCCTGCACAACCTACAGATATATCAAAAGCTGCTGCCTTTTCTGCACCCAGGTTTTTTTGTACTATACAAGCTGTTGATGGAAATGCCATATCAGGAGTAACAGTTGCAACAACAATCAAGTCAATATCTTCTGGAGAAATATTGGCATCTTCTATTGCTTTTTTAGCTGCTCTTGTAGCCAAATCAGATGTAGCCATGTCCTTATCTGCAATTCGTCTCTCAACTATCCCTGTCCTAGTTCTAATCCATTCATCAGATGTATCAACCATCTTTTCTAAATCGTAATTAGACAGTATTTTTTCTGGAACATAGCTACCTACTCCTGTAATTCCAACTGAATACATAGTATATACCTCCAATTCGTGAATATTCAAATTTCATTTATACCTTCAATTATTTCTTTGGTCAATATGAATTTCCTATATTACCAACCACTGTATTTTCAATATTAAATACTGTGCTTTAAAAAACAGAATTTAATATTGAAAAAATTTAAGGTATAAATAATACAATTTGATTATATCATAATTTTATTGTATAATTAAACAATACAGATTTTAAAACCTAAGAACTAGTATATATTAACTTTTAAAATTTTTCAAACATTTTTACATTAATTTCCACGTCTAGGAAGAGGTGATTTTATGGATAATATACTTACCGCTAAGAGTATAAAAAAAATTATTCCTCACAGATATCCATTCTTATTAATAGACAAAGTGAAAATAATTCCTGAAGAAAAAAGGGGAATTGGTTATAAAAATGTCACTATAAATGAACCTTTTTTTCAAGGCCATTTCCCACAAGAACCTATTATGCCAGGAGTATTAATTATAGAAGCAATGGCTCAAGTAGGAGCAGTTGTTATATTAAACGAAGAACAATTTAGAGGCAAAACTGCTTATTTTGCTGGATTAAATAAAGTAAAATTTAAAAGAAAAGTTATTCCAGGAGATACATTGAAAATAGAAATGGAACTATTAAAAATGCGATCATCAATTGGAGTAGGAAAAGGGACTGCTTTTGTTGAAGATGAAATTGCAGCAACTGGTGAATTTATTTTTGCTATAAATTAAGAGAACAGCCAAATTTGGCAGTTCTCTTAATTTTACTTGACTTTTCCTCTTATAACTCTTGCTAATTTATTAAATGCTTCTTCAGGTTTTGTATCTTGATCCCATATTTCAGCAATTGCCGTTTCATAAGGATACCAAATATATTTCATCTCTGATATTGAAGGTATTGGATTTGAATATTTAACTTGTCTTACAAAAAAATTCAAATAAGAAGATTCTTTTATTGTTTCAACTTCTGATATTTTCTTTAAAGGAGGAAGTTTACCTGTTATTTGAAATTTTTTCATTAACATCTCATCAGAAGTTGCAAATTCTGCAAACAATCTAGCTGTCTTTGGATATTTTGTATGGGAACTTATTACTAATAATCTAGTTTTCGAAAGACTTTCTTGTGGTACTCCATTCATTAATCTCGGCAATGGGGCTACTCCAAAGTTCAAATCACTATCTTTCAATTTCTTTAAAAAACACCAATTATTAATTATAGCTCCAACTTTTCCATCAATAAACAATTCCTCAACTTTTTTATTATTAATATCTTGACTATTTAAAGGCAATATTTCTTTTAATTCTAAGAACATTTTTCCTCCATTTATTGCATTAGGCGAGTCTATACCTACATTATTTCTATCTGTTCCATTTTGTGCAAATAAATATCCCCCACAACTTTCTATAAAACTATGCGTATAATAAGGATTATTTACATCCCACATAAAAATATATTTATTTTCCTCGGGATTATTAAATTCTGATGCCTTATTAAAAAAATCTTCATACGATTTAGGAGCTTCGGGAAAAATTTCTTTATTATAAAACAAACAATAAGTTTCTATATCTAGTGGATAACCATATATTACTCCTTGATAAGAAGCTGCTTCTTGTGCCCCTTCAAAGAAATCTTTTATTATTCTATTTTGATTATAATCATTTTCTAATATTAGTCCTCTTTCTACAACCTCTCCCATATCTTTGTGAGAAATAACAAATAAATCTGCTTTATTATCAATATAATCTTTTACACTCATATAATTTTTTGAAAAATCAACATTAACAGGCTCATATACAACTTTAACCCCATATTTTTCTTCAAATTCCCTTCCTACTTCTCTCAACCACAACCCATTTATATCATTATTTTCCCAAATAATTAACTTTGCATCTTCTTCTGGCTTTAAAGCTCCTATTTCTTCATCTTTTTCAACTATTTTTTCAACTTCATCTTGAGATTCTTCTTTTTCTTCTTCCACATCTTCTATTATATTTTCATCTACAATTTCATCCTCTATTTCATCTATATCTTTACGTTCTCCACAACTAATCAATATAAAAGAAAATAAAAATATTATTGCAATACAAAAAAACTTTTTCTTCAAAACAACACCTCCTTTTTCATAATATATAAAAAACTCATCATATTAATATTTTTACATATATTGTTCTTTTTCTAGGACCGTCAAATTCAGCAAAATATATTCCCTGCCATGTTCCCAATAATAATTCATTATTTTTTACAATAATGTTTTCACTGGACCCTACAAGGCTTGTCTTTATATGTGCTGCCGAATTTCCTTCAAGATGTTTATAATTGTCTTCAAAAGGAACAATCTTATTTAATTCCTTAATCATATCTTCCACTACTGTAGGATCAGCATTTTCATTAATAGTAATTGCCGCTGTAGTATGAGGCACAAATACACACACTATACCTTCTTTTATTTTAGATTTATTAACTAAACTTTTAATATCACTAGTAATATCAATTAATTGAGTCCTCTTTGTAGTCTTTATGTTTAATTCATAAAACATCTCAATTCTCCTTTTCAATTAATTATCTCTATGATAATTATATAATAAATACTACTTTTTTTAAACTTACTGCACTTAACATCTATCAATTTACTCTTAAAATATTACAATAAATTAAAGTCTGCATATGCAGACTTTAATTAGCTTTCAATTCAGTTTTGATTGTTTTATTAAACACACTATCTATTCTTTCTTTTTCTGTTAAAATCTTTTCTTTTCTCTTATCATAAGGATAAAGTGCCCCATTTACTAGGCGAGTATTCAATTCACCACAAGCAGCTGGATTTCCTTTCAAATGAGGAGCATCTAATATTCCTATTTTAACTGCCTTTGCCAAAATATAAGGATTTGATAATGGATCCTTAACAGTTCTATCTATAGATTGAATTGCATCTAATATTAGTATTGAATCTTTGACTAATTCTTCTTTTCTTCTTTGAACTTCTAAGTCTTTAGTCATATCTACTGTTCCTAAAAATATGTTTCTAAGAACCCCTCTTACAATCATAGCTGATTCTATTATATCTTCTGCTGTCGCTGCATGATGAGCTTCACAAAATCCAACTACATGATATATATGAGGTTTTATAGCCATTGATAAATAAGCTGAAGCTGCTAATTGACCCTTTGCTTGCTTTAAATTTGTTGGAAAACTAGCTAAACCTGCTCTTGCTTGACGGAAAACTCTGAAATTTTCATCTTCAAGAGTTTTAATTAATTCAATTTTGGCCAACATTTTTGCTAAATCCATTTTAGGAGATATAGATGCAGGTACATTAAACATAAATTGAGCCACATAATCCTTAACACCCATCTTTTTGGCATTGTACGCTGCTAAATATGCATCAGCAACTCCTATTGCATCATGTGCATCTCTTAAACTCCAATGATGTGGATCATTTACTTCTACTGGAATATTTCTCTTTCCATGCCATCTCATAGCTGCTTGATTTTCCTTAATTGCATCTTTTATTGGTCTTGGTCCTCTTTTATCTAACTCACTATACCAAAATAGTGGTATTGCTGCCCACGCATTATTAATTGTATTTTTCAGTACTTCTGCAAAAGATATTAAATTTTTAGTACCGCTATAACATCGCAATAATGGATAATTACCTCTCTGAGCAGCTTCATATAATTTTCTAAAGTCATCTGGAGTCCTTAAAGGAACTCCTCCAGCACCATCTAATCTTTTATCTCTTTTATCTTGTTCAAAAAAATATTCTTGAGCATTTTGATCTGGTGCTATAGATATTATATCTAAAACCTTAGATTCAGCGACCTTTTCAATAGCCTCTACTGTATCATTTATTGTAGGCAATCCTAAATGATGTCTTAGAATAGGATAAGGATATTTAGATTCTATTCTAGAAACTAGATCTTTAGGATAATTTTCTTCTTTTTTATAATCTACCCCTTTTAAAAATCCAATTACTTCATCTATATCTTCTGTTCCATAGAATATTTTATCAAATATCTTACTTTCTTCAGCTACTTTTCCTGTAAGTTCAGTTCCTCCAAACATCCATTCTATATTTGTTAAACTTTCTTTTTCTATCCTTTTTTTCAATTCTTCAAGCACCTTTTCTAATGGCTCAGGGGTAAGTCTATAACCTAAAGCTACTATATCAGGATCATAATAATTTATTTCTTTTACTATTTCATCAACAGAAAGGGCAATACCTACAAATTCTGTTTCATAACCTTCTCTTTCAGCTAATGTCAAAAAATTCATTGCTCCTGCCACATGCACACAATTTCCTATAGTACACGCAATTATTTTTTTCATTATGCTACCACCTCACTATCTTTTTCCTGTATAGTACCTGTTTGTGCAAATTGATGTATTTGTTCAACATTTAAACCCCTGAGTCCTAATCGTTCAATATTTCTTCCTTCTTTCCAAAAATTCCTATTAGTAATAAGTTCCGCAAGCTTAATTATTGAATCTATAGCTGGTGTTTTAATATTTAACTGTTTCCCTAATGAAGAAATAGGAACTAAACTATATGGTACATCCTCATAAATATATCTAATTTTTAAACCTTGTGGTGCTTTCAATCCCTTATATCCTGAATTGTTTTGAATGGCTTCGTACAAATTTTCTCCTTTTGCATCATAAGTATATTCTAACCAGTCTTTAGCAGTTACTATATCTA
This sequence comes from uncultured Clostridia bacterium, assembly GCA_964447805.1. Lineage (GTDB taxonomy): Bacteria > Bacillota > Clostridia > Tissierellales > DATGTQ01 > CAYUTQ01. Next base: position 10,656 of record CAYUTQ010000027.1, on the reverse strand, counting down.
TATTTAATGCTTTCCCTATTTTAACTCTTTCCATATCCATCATTTCCAAAATTCTACTTATAGAAGGCGTTATTCCTTCTGTATAATAATCAAAAGGAGCACCTCTTTCTATATGACCACTATTTAACAACGTTGGCGCTGGATGAAATATTGCACCATAATTATTAAGACTTGTTTCAATAACATCCTTTGCAGGTATAAATTGTGGATAAGCATCATTTAGCAAATCTATTACATAATTTGTTTTATTTGAAGGTATGGCTGAAACAGAAACTTCGTTTTTAATTTTAAATATATGAGCACTATTTTCATCAATTTTTCTACATGCATATACAAAAGTTTGAGCCTCTGCTACAACTATATCTTTCTTACACCCATAGTTTCTAATAACATTATAAACTTCTAGAGCCCCCCCTGTTCTACCTGGATTTAATACAACTACTTGACCATCTTCTAAATATGGTGCCATTGCCTTTGCAATATTATAATGTCCCATTGCTGGTGTGGTAACCATAATTACATCCACATTATCAATAACTTTCTGTATATCATCTGAAACGATATTTAATTCCCCGTAACCATTTTCCTCACCTGTCAATTTAATTACAGGCTTCTTAACTAAAGATTTGATATTTTCATAAGTTCTATTATATAAATTTACATTATACCCTTTATTACTTAAATACCCAGCCATAGCAATTCCACCATTACCTGCACCTATAACCCCATAACGTATATCTCTACTTAGCATTGAACATACCTCCTTTAAGTACTCTATACTACTGCCTTTTTAAATATAATTTATAATTAGAGAAGTATAACCCTCCACTTTCAAAAACATAAATAGACTATGGGGCTCTTCTCTCCTATTGTCCATAGTCTTAATCAACCCCCTTTCACGCCTACGAGGTTAGCTGATGGGTTCGGGCTAAGGGTTTGCCCTACCTTATTTTAAAAAGGATTCACCCCAAAATATTCGGGTCCCCCGTTTCTATAAAAATAAAGAATTAAGCGATAAAATATATAATTTTAATAACTTAAAAATTTATAGTAGAATAAACATCAAATTTATTACAATACTATATAAACATTTTCCCTAGTAACCTGTTATTATATTTATATAATGTTAGCCCTTTTTTTGTAAAATATTTTTAAACAGATTATACTATTTCTGTTATCTTATGAATAAATTTGTAATATCTTCATAATTATAATATTATTAAGTTTTAGTATATAAATATATTAAATAATGCTAATGAAAATAGCATTCTCGATAGATTTTAATAAGATTAGTTTTAATATGCATTTGAACTATTTTACATATGAAAAAACAATTGAAATGTAATAGTATTTCCTTTTAAGGCAAGTTGTCTCCGAATAGGCATACTGCCCTTAAATTGGATTATATCAAAAGTTATAACAACTTGCAAGTACTTTTTTAATAAAAAAAATAAAGTTGGTAATTAAAACCAACTCTATTACTAATTTAAACTATTTAATTAATCTACTTTCTTACTATATTTGCACCTCTATTAAGAGCTTCTTTATTTATTGATAGTAAATGTTTTTTATTTTCACCAAATACTTTTGTAAAAGCTTTTAAAACTGACTCTATTTCTACTATATTTAATACTTCTAAGTATGCTCCTAACATAACCATATTTGCAATTTTACTATTCCCAATTTCATCAGCTATTTCATTAGCTGGAATAAAGTATATTTCAATGTCTTCTCTTGTTGGTTCTTTGTTTATTAAAGAAGTATTTATGAATAAATTTCCATGCTCTGTGACAGAATTTTCAAACTTATCTAACGATGGTTTATTCATTACAATAGCCGTATTAGAATCAATTACTATTGGAGAACCTATATCTGTCGATGAAATAATAACACTACAATTTGCAGTGCCTCCACGCATTTCTGGACCATAGGACGGTAGCCAAGATACATTTTTATCTTCAAGCATTCCTGCATAAGTTAAAAGCTGCCCCATTGCCATAATGCCTTGTCCTCCAAAACCTGCAATAATAATTCTCTCTTCCATTTATTCCACCTCCTCAGGAGATCTAAAATTTCCTAAAGGATAGTAAGGAATCATGTTTTCTTCTAACCATTTTAAAGCTTCTACTGGAGTATATCCCCAATTAGTTGGACATGATGATAATACTTCTACTATTCCAAATCCTTTTCCTTCTAATTGGACTTGAAAACACTTTTTAATAGCTTTTTTAGCCTTTCTTACATTAGTTGGATTATTCACTGCTACTCTTTCAACAAATTGAGCTCCATAAATAGTTGACAACATTTCAGCTATTTTTATCGGCCTACCACAATGAGCTTCATCTCTACCATAAGGAGCTGTAGTAGCTTTCTGACCAACCAAAGTTGTTGGTGCCATTTGTCCACCTGTCATACCATATATAGCATTATTGATAAATATAGTCGATATTTTTTCTCCACGATGTGCTGCATGGACTATTTCAGCAGTCCCAATAGAAGCTAAATCTCCATCTCCCTGATAAGTAAATACAAATTTATCTGGATGAACTCTCTTAATTCCAGTAGCTACAGCAGGTGCCCTACCATGAGCAGCCTCGTGCATATCACAATTAAAATACTCATAGGCAAGTACTGAACAACCTACAGGAGCTACTCCTATTGCATCATCCAATACTCCCAATTCTTCCAATGATTCTGCAACCAATCTATGAACTATACCGTGAGTACATCCTGGACAATAATGAGTAGGTTTATCAACCAATCCCCTTGTCTTCTCAAATACTACTGTCACTATTTTCCACCTCCACAAATTTTCTTAACTTTCTCTGAAATTTCATTTGGTGTTGGCACCATTCCACCAGTCCTACCATGAAAATACACAGGAAATCTTCCTTTGACTGCTATTCTTACATCATCAATCATTTGACCAGCATTCATTTCTACAGTTAAAACACCTTTACAGTTTTTGTTTATTTCTTCAAATTCTTCATAAGGATATGGCCATAAAGTTATTGGTCTTATAAGTCCTACTTTGTAACCTTCCTTTTCAAGTTGTGATATAGCAGTTTTTACTATTCTAGCTGTAGTTCCATAAGCAGCTATTACAACATCTGCATCTTTTATATTGTAAGATTCTACTTTGACTTCTTTTTCTTTTATTATCTTATATTTTTCTTGTATATGTTCGTTATGTTTTTCCAATGCTTCAGCTGATAAATACAAGGAATTTATAATATTAGGTTTCCTTTTTCCTCCTGTACCTACTGTTGCCCAATCTTTTGGAGATAAATTTCTTTTTTTGGGTGCTTTAAATTCCACCGGTTCCATCATTTGGCCAATCATTCCATCTCCTAAAATCATAACAGGATTTCTATACTCATCGGCTATATCAAAACTTTCCATTGTTAAATCAGCTAACTCTTGAACATTTGCTGGAGCTAATACTACTAATCTATAATCACCGTTTCCTCCACCCCTTGTAGCTTGGAAATAATCTGTTTGAGAAGGCTGGATACCTCCCAATCCTGGACCACTTCGCATTATATTTACTATAAGACAAGGTAGTTCTGCACCAGCTATGTAAGAAATTCCTTCTTGTTTCAGTGCTATACCAGGACTTGATGAAGAAGTCATTACTCTTGCACCTGCTCCAGATGCACCATAAACCATATTTATAGCAGCAATTTCACTTTCTGCTTGTAAAAACACTCCACCTACTTTAGGTAATTTTCTTGCCATATATTCTGGTAATTCACTTTGAGGTGTTATAGGATAACCAAAAAAATACTTACAGCCTGCTTTTATTGCAGCTGCACCTATTGCTTCATTCCCTTTCATCAGAACCTTAGTCATAAACAATCCCCCTTTTTATTAATTTATACCCTCTCAACTGTAATTGCCACATCTGGACACATCTGAGCACAACTAGCACAAGCTATACATTTATCCTTATCAATAATTGTTGCTGGATGATATCCCTTTGTATTAATTTTATTTTCATCTAAGGATATTATTTTTGTCGGACATACACTTACACAAAGGCCACAACCTTTGCAAATATTTTCGTCAAAGGTAACCCTCCCTTTCGATTTAACCACAATACCCCTCCTCATAATTTATTTTACTAAAACATCCAATCTTCTCTCATAAAAAGCCTAATTGGAAAAATTTCTCCTCCTATATCTTTTGGTAATTTTTTAGCTATATCTTCTAAAACAACTGTATATTTTATTGGAATACAAAGTTTCTCTGAAACTTCTAAAGCCAATTTCTGACCTTTTATGACATCACTAACTGTTGTACTTTTTAACATATGAGTATTATTAATTATACCAGTAACTTTTGCTCTTGAATTTTCCTCTATTTTCTTCAAATACTCAATGGCTTTATCTACTGTTTGAGTTTCTGGTCTATTCCCATTTAATACATAAAACATATCATATTCATCATTTTGCAAATACTTATGATACCCACTTAAAACTCTTGCTCCAACATGATCTCCACCAACATCTACAATATAGTTAATATTTGAATCCTGAAAAGGTCCATATATTTCTGATGATATTGCTGGAATATCTAGTGCAGACGCCTCAATTGAACTTGATATAACTTTTATACCTAATTTTTCTAAATTTTTTTTCTTTTCTCTACTCCTAAAATAAAGATTTACTACGTCCAAATCAGCTAATGCAGTTTTCTTACCACTTTTGGCTAATTTAACAGCATAATTAATACTAAATTCAGTCTTACCACTACCATAATGTCCAGTAATAATTCTTATTCTTTTATCATCCAACATATTATCACCTTGCTTTAATTGTATTCCATAGCTTCTTCTTCACCTCTTAGAACTTTCAACCCACTCATAGCAAACAAGGATAACTCATACTCTCCTGGATAAATATATACTTCACTAATAAATTTAACTTTTTCTTCTATCCAACTTGTAAATAATTTATCATAAGCAATTCCACCAGTAAGAATTATGCCATCTACTTTGCCATCTAAAACTACAGCACAACTACCTATTTCTTTAGCTACTTGATAAGCCATTGCTCTATAGATTGATTCTGCTTTCTTATTTCCCGATTTAACCATTTCTTTAACTTTTCTAGCATTATTGGTTCCTAAATAAGAAACTAATCCACCTTTTCCCCTGATTTTTTTCCTCATTTCATCATGAGTATATTTTCCTGAATAACAAAGATCAACTAAATCCCCCACTGGAACATTTCCAGTCCTCTCTGGTGAAAATGGTCCTTCCCCATCTAAGGCATTATTAACATCTATTATTTTACCTCCTTTATGTACTGCTACGGAAATTCCACCACCTAAATGAGTAATAATTAAATTTAAATCTTTATATTTTTTCCCTTTGAAAGCTGCAAACTTTTTTGCAACAGCTTTTTGATTTGGAGCATGAACCATACTTATTCTTTCTATTTCTGCCATTCCAGAAATTCTAGCTATATTTTCTAATTCATCCACAGAAGCTGGACCTACAACATAAGATGGTTTATTTATATCTGTGGCTATTTCATCAGCAATAATACCACCTAAATTACAAGGATGTTTACCAGAAATTCCAATTCTTAAGTCTTCTAACATTTTTTTATTCACTTTATATATCCCAAATTTTACTGGTTTTAAAAGACCTCCTATGCCAATAACTGCATCTAAAGAATTTATATCTATTCCATTATTATCTAGTGTTTTTAATATAACATCTTTCCTAAAATTATGTTGATCATATATTTCTTTGAATTTTGAAAGTTCTTCTACTGAACAGCATACATTTTCTCCAAAAATATTTTTTTCATTTTCAAACACAGCTATTTTCGTAGATGTAGAACCTGGATTAATTACAAGTAACCTTATTTTTTTATTCATCTTTTTCCCCCTCCTTATTTTCTAGATGTCATAAGAACCCCTAATGCAATAGAATTTAATTTTGCATTCCTAGTATCTGTTCTAGAAGTTAAAACTATTGGAGCTTTAGTTCCCACTATTATACCGGCATTTTCTGCCTTTGCAAAAAAAGTTAAAGATTTATAAAGAATATTACCAGCATCAATATTGGGCATTAATAAAATATCTACGTCTCCAGCTATATCACTTTCAATACCTTTATGAATAGCTGCTTCTCTCGAAATAGCATTATCCAAAGCTAATGGTCCTTCTACAGTACAACCTGTTATTTCTCCTAATCTATTCATATTGACTAATTCTTTAGCATGTACTGTTGCCTCCATCTTTGAAGAAACCTTTTCTCGTGCTCCAATAACAGCTACTTTTGGTTTTTCAATACTTAAATTATGTGCAAACTCTACAGCATTTTTAATAATTTCTTTCTTCTCCTCTAAATTTGGATATATATTCATGGCTACATCTGTTACCATCAAAATTTTATGATAAGTAGGAATACTAAAAACCGCTATATGACTTATTATTTTTTCTGTTCTTAAACCTATATCTTTATTTAAAACTTGTTTCATAATAATGGCTGTATCTATTAAACCTTTCATCAATATATCAGCTTCACCTAAATTTACCAAAGAGACCGCCTTTCTACAACCCATTTCTTTATTTTTTTCATCTATTATTTTAATACTAGATAAATCAAAATTTAATTTTTTAGATATTTCTCTTATCTTCTGTTCATTTCCAACCAATATAGGCTCAATAATTTTCCTTTCTGTTCCCTCTTTTATTGCACCAAGTACATTTATGTCCTCTGCAACTGCAACTGCCATTTTTTTAGGACCTTTCTTTTGTGCTAAATCTAGTAGATTTGAAAAATATTTTGTCATTAAATAACACCCCTTCTTCATAAATTTTCTATTTATTATTAAGTATATTTGAAAATAGATACATATTATCTCTAAAATTCCAATTAATGGAGCATAATGCCATTCTATTAATAATTCAGTAATAATTTTAACAAACCACCTTTCCCTATAATAGATACCAAGAAAAAGGTGGCAATATTACTTCTACAACAAAATTTGTTATTTATATAGGAATAGTCCACAACTTTCTATTCTTTCTTTAAAGTTATCTTAAAAGTTTGTGGAGTAATATTGATAATTTCTATTCCATTTACTTTCTTTATATTTATTTTCACATCATAAGTTCCTTCTGATAATCCTTGCAAATTAATTTCAGGTATAAAATCATTTTTTGATAATGTTTTTACATTAGATTCTAATCCTTTCACTTTTATAGATACAATACTAGTAGATTCATCTCTATCAACCGAAAGATCTGACTCCAAATTATTCATTACTATTTCATCAAAATCATAATCATAAGAGATAGTCTTTAACTTCTCCTCAGATTGATTTTCAGTCCTTTCTGCATCTAATGTTACACTCACTGTTTCATTAGGATTAACCAACTCTACACCCTCTGGTAATGTTAACTCTACAGGTACTGTTCTATTTGCTATTAAATAATTAATATTCACTGGAGCTGTTTTGATAAATTTAATTTTATTAACTACTCCTTTTTTGCCTTTAATCTCTATATTTCTAGGAATTACTCTCATATTAGAAATCACATAATCATCAGGCATTGGTCCTTCTGTTTGCAATTCTATAGGAACAGTTCTTATCTTGTACACTGGAATATGAACATTAATATCAGCTGGATTTTTCTCAATATTTTCAATTTCATTGCCATCTTTATCTAATAATTTTATTGGTATAGTTCCATTAATATCAGTTGTCCTTCCTGATACATCTACTATAGCTACAACTTCATGAATAGAATTCATCAATTTTTTAGGGCCCTTAAGAAACACAGAATCAGTTTTTGTCTCTATATCTCCCATAACATAACCCTGTTCTAATTTTCCCGATGTTCTTACTGTTATAGATTTTTCCTTTTTTGATATGCCATCAAATTTAAATGAAACTACTTTTGGATCATAATCTACTAGCCTAACTCTAGTACTAGCAATTTGTACATCTACCGGAACTTTTCTAGTCCCTTCTACATAACCACTCAAATCTATTTTAGCAACTATATCATCTTCCGAAAATTTCAGAACATCACTTCTCCTACCAGCTACTTTCACATTTACTTCTACTTCCTCGGGGTCTACAGGCACAACACCTGTACTTTCTAAAGCTTCTACATTAGTAAATACTACATCGATATTTCTAAATTCTTTCGTAATTTCTGGATTGACTTCACTCATTACATAGCTCCACAAAATTATAGCTATTGCTAAAGCAAAGATTTTAATAGTAATATTATTTTTCTTCTCCTTGCTCATCTTTACGCCTCCACCTTGTAATAAAACTTTGTTTTTGCCCCTCTGGCTTATACATACCTATTAATATTTGTCTTAATGTCTTCACATCTAGATATCTAGCAATACTACCATTTTCTGCAATAGAAATTGCTCCAGTTTCTTCGGAAACAACTATGGCTAAACTATCAGATTTCTCTGAAATACCTAAAGCTGCTCTATGCCTTGTCCCCAATTCTTTGCTTAAAGACATATTGTCAGTTAATGGCAAAAAACAACCTGCTGCTTTAATAATATCATCTTTAATTATAACAGCACCATCATGAAGTGGTGTATTAGGTATAAAAATATTAATGAGTAAACCACTGGAGACTCTGCCATCTATTCTAGTGCCTGTTTCTACTACCTCATTTAATCCAGTTTCTTTTTCCAATACTATAAGAGCCCCTATCTTTTGTCTAGATAAGGATGCTACTGCATCTACTATTTCATCTACAGTTTTATTTATATTTTCTCCTTCTATTTCAATGAAAGATTTTGTAAAAAATCTACTTCTTCCAATATACTCTAAACCTCTTCTAAGCTCTGGTTGAAAAACTATCAATATAGCAAGGACACCTACTGTCATAGTCTTTTCTAGTATCCAATAAACTGTGAATAACTCTAACCACTCACTTATTTTAGTCGCAACAAATAATACTAAAATTCCTTTAGTCAACTGTTCAGCTCGAGTCTCTCTAATTAACATGAATAATTTATAAAAAGCAAAAGCAACTATTAAAATATCTATAATATCCCTAATTCTTATGTTTAAAAAAAGTTCTTTAATTTGTTGCAAAAGTCCTCACACCTCTTATATACTAAATTTATAATTTTATACAATATCATTATATACTAAATACATATTAATTTAAATACAAAAATTGAATAATAACATATTCCTAAATTGTACTATTTTAATAAAAATAGACCAGATACTATTACTGGTCCATTTTTTCCATAGTATTATTAAAAGATTCTTCTATTTTTAAAAATGCTTCCTTACTAATACCATCATATTCCCCTTGTTTCTCCAAAACCTCTTGTACAGGAATTATTTCATATTTTAATTGATTATTGATTGTATATTTACTGACCCAAGTAGGAATATAATTTATATTTTTAATAATTGTATTATTTTCTTCAAAATCTTTTTCTACTTCTATTTGTACCATTATTCCATCTTCAGTGTACTTATTGTTTATACTTTCCCGTCTTTGATTAGATAAAAAATTTCCCATTGAATATATTATAAAAGATTTTTTTCCATTTTTATTAATAACTTTTGATTCTTGTATAACATGAGGATGACTACCAAAAACAATGTCTACTCCCCAATCTATCATTTTATCTCCTAAATCTATTTGTTCTTCAGAAGGTTCTTGCTGATATTCATTTCCCCAATGAATAAAAACTACTATTAAATCCACGTTTTCCTCTTTAGTTTTTTCAATATCCTCTTTAATTTTGTTCTCATCTATTAAATTTACCATATAATTCAATTCTTCATCTGTTAAAGTATGTTCCATACCGTTACAACCATAAGTATACGATAATATACCTATGGAAATATCATTAACTTTTTCTATAAGTAAAGGATTATCCGGTTCTTTATAAGTCCCTACATTTTTCATTCCCCGTTGCTGAATAGCATCTATTGTAGAAATAAGTCCTTTCTTCCCTTGATCTAAACAATGATTATTAGCTGTTGAAAGTATATCATAACCTGTATCTCTTATTGCATCTAAAGCTTCAACTGGAGAATTAAAATTTGGATACCCTTCAAAACCAATTTCCGATCCTGCTGTTACTGTTTCTAAATTTCCTAAAGATAAATCTGCATCTTCAATATATTTTTTTACATGTTTAAAAGAATCACTAAAATCATAATTACCTGTAGATGGATTATAAGCAGTTTTAATTTGAGGCGAATGAAACATTATATCCCCTGTTGCCAAAATAGTAGCAGTAGTCTTCTTTTTTTTCAATAAATCTTCTTTTTCTTCTAGGGATTTTTCATCTTCTAATTTTGTATTAATATCTGAATCTGAAGTTTGGGGCAATAACTTAAATTTATAACCTATGTATACTGAAGAAAATATAAGTATTAATAGTACCAACACCAAAAATAAACTTGACTTTTTTGTCCTTCTTTTCTTTCTCATAGTTATTCTCCTTAATATAATATATATATATTATATTATACTGTTTTTCCCTTATTTTCAATATGTTTATTTCTTTATTACATATTTTCTACTTTTTTGAAATACAAAGCTATCTCATGTCTAAAAATATAATGTTATTAATTAATTTCTTATAAAAAAACTATAAATCCTAGAAAATTCTAGGATTTATAGTTTTTT
>CAYUTQ010000026.1:0-28839 GCA_964447805.1 uncultured Clostridia bacterium | reverse complement strand
TTAATAATATTATTAATAAATTTCTAATAAATTTCTTTATATTTACATTTTCTAAATATTTATTTACTTTAGTGATCAAATCCACTTTAATCACCTTCCAACTGTTTATTTATAAATACCTCAATATTGTCTTTAGATACATTGTAATTTTTTGAAATTATTTTTTTTATTTCATTACTAATATTAATATTTTCATTTGATTTATTCTTTCCTTTTTTCCCTTTTATTTTTACTTCATCCACTTTTATTGTATTTTCTTTTATCTCTTCATTTTTACTATCTAAATTAACAGTTAAAGCAACTCCTATTAATTCACCATATTTAGGATCTTTATCATCTTCTACAATTGTTAAATTCACTTCTTCTGCTTTATATTCTGTTTCATCTTTTACTGTCCCTTTTATTTTTTCTTCCAAATTTTTCTTATATAAATCTATAATTTGTTCCTTATGCATATTTAAAAACTCTTCATCTTCTTTATAATTCACAGTAATATTATCTATGGATCTATTTAAATAATTTTGTTCTAATTTTATATCTCCTGATAGTATTTTTACAAAAGGTCTAATAACTACCAAAATTATTAAAAATCCTATTATCACATCGATATATCGTTTCATATTAGTACTAGGTAACACTAATTGTAATATAGTTATAAAAATAAACATTATAACTAGGTCAACTACCCAACTTCTAAAAAAATTTATTATACTCATATATTCACCTACCTTAACATAAGTGTTGTATTACCTGCCTCAATTATTATAGAAATAGTTATAAAAAACATTATAGCTACAGCCAATATACTTACTAAAATCAATAATAATGATTTACTTATTTCATTTAAAAAATTAATTATATTTTTATCTGATATAGGTTCTATAAGTACTATAGCCACTCTATATATAAACATTAAAGCCATAATTTTCATAATTGGCATAATACATATTAAAAATATTGAAAAAACACCTACGAATCCAATTGCATTCTTTAAAATTGCAGAACAACCTACCATTGTTTCAACTGCATCTGATAAAAACTTACCTATTATGGGTACAAATTTATCAACTGCAAATTTAGCAGTTTTTATAGATATTCCATCTACTTTTGCACCTATTCCATAAACAGACATAACCCCAATAAAAATTGTCATAGATATACTTATTAATACAACAACAACCTGTCTCATTAATTCTGACAATTTCGAAAATTGTATCTTACTAGACATTCTACTTATTAGTCCAACTATAAATGAGAAAAATATTAATGGAAAAACAATATTTTTAATTGATATACTAATTATATTTACTACTCCAATAATTATCGGATTAAACAATAATTTTGTTGTAGATCCACCAACTGCTACTAATAGTGTTAATAAAATTGGTAAAATTATCTGCATAAAATCCACCATTCTATTAACAGTGTTTTGACCTAAATCAATGCATATTATAAATGATTTTATTACTAAAGTAGACAAAATTATATAACAAGCAAATAATGCAATGTCACTTACTGAATCATTCTGAAAAGCTCCTTGAAGATTAATCAATAAAGCACATATTATTGTTATAACTATAATTTGAACAAGAAGATTTAAATTTTCTACTACTACATTTAAAAAAATAGCCATTATTCCTTTTAAAATTCTCTTTACATCCAATATATTTTCACCTTTTAATAATGCATGAATAAAATCTTTTACTGCTATTTTAGGAAAATATTCAAATATTAGTTGATCATCTTCAATAATCTTCTCTAGTTCTTTTATATTAAGAATATCCATTTGTTTATCTATATAATTTTCTTGAAAATTTTCATCCTCATCATATTTAAATTTAATGCCATATGTTTTTTTAGAGTATAAAAGAATAAAAAAACATAAAAAAATCAATATTACTATTTTTTTCATCATAAAAGTTCACCTTTTTAAGGAAGAATTTTTAATATTAAATCCATCAAAGCTAAAAGTATTGGAATAGCTAAAGTCAAAATAATTACCTTACCACCTAATTCAATTTTAGAAGCTATAGACTCTTCATTAGCATCTCGTGCTATTTGTGCTCCGAATTCAACAATATATGCTATACCAATAATTTTGAGAATAGTTGAAAAATATATAAAATCAACTTTTGCATGCTTAGAAAGATCATTCAATACTTGCACCACATAATTAAGTTTATCGAAAATCATAAAAAAAATTATAATTCCTGTAGCTAAACTAATTAATATAGTAAACTCTGGTCTTACTTCTCTTACTATTACTACTAATATAGTTGCTACCAAACCTATTGCAACTATTTGTAATACATCCATAAAACCACATCCTGATCAATATAATTGAAATAAAGTCTTTATATTTTCAAATAATTTATATATAAGATTTATAATCACCCCAAGAACTATTATTACCCCAGCAAGTGTAGTTAAGTATGCATATTCCTCTTTTCCTGCCCTATCTAATACAGTGTGCAAAACAGCTGTTAAAATACCTATACTAGCTATTTTAAATATTAAATCTATATTCATAATCCTCTCCACCCTTATAACAATATAATCACTATAGCAATTCCAATTAAAATACCTAAATTCTTATACATTTTTTCGTTTCTTTCCTTTTCTATTCTTGCTTCATCTTCTAAAGATTTAAATTGAACACTTATCATCTTAAAATTCTTCTCATGATCTTTCCTGTTAGAAGCACCTAAAGTTTGGCCTAAAGTCATAAAAATTTCTATATCTTCTTTACTAAAATGTAACCTTTCTTTTAATATGTTTTTTGTCTCTATAAAACAGTCATATAAACTTTTATTTTGATGACATAATAAATTCTTTCTAATATCTTCAAATATAAAAGATACTTTTTTATTTCCTTTTTTATATACATTATTAAGAGCTTCTGGAATGGGAGTAGCACCATACATTACTTCAGTTTCTAAAAGCTTTATACATTGTTGTAAACAAATAAGATTTTCCAATCTTTTAGAATATGCTATTCCATATACATAACCAAGCAGACTTGAAGATATCATTATTAACATACTCCCTATAAATTTAAATATAAACATTTATAAACATCTTCCCTTTAAAATACTCTTAAAAGTATAGCCATCGATTATATCCTTTATTGTTCCAACCCCCTTTGAGTTATCTAAAAATATAATTTTTTCAAATATCTTTTCTTCTATTATTTTTCTTAAATTATTTCTTAACATTAAATCTTCCCAATTGTCCCCATGAATAGTTGCTATTATTTTCACTCCAACTTTCAATGCTTCATTAATAGCTTCTATATCTGTCGAAGTCCCTAATTCATCTGTTGCTATTACATCAGGTGACATTGCCCTTATTAATATTTGAATTCCATCTTTTTTATAACATCCATCTAAAACATCAGTTCTTATTCCAATATTATTTTGAGGACAACAATTATACATACCAGCCAATTCAGATCTTTCATCTACAACACCAACTTTTAATCCCTTAAAATTCATTTCTGATATACCATTACTTATATTTCTTATAATATCCCTCAAAAGTGTTGTCTTACCACATTTAGGTGGTGATACTATGAGAGTGTGATAAATTGAATTGGGATATTTAATTATATGTCCTATGATCTTGTTTGATACTCCTATTTTTTCTTTAGCAATTCTTATATTTAATGAAGAAATATTCCTAATTATTTCAATTCCACTCTCTCCATATACAATTTTCCCTGCTATTCCTACCCTATGGCCTCCCTTCAATGTTATAAATCCACTCTTCATTTCCTCTTCAAAAGCATAAACTGAATAACTACTCATTAATTGAAAAGTTTTATGTATATGTTCTCCATTTACAATAAAAGCTCTTTCATTTTTCTCACTGATTGTCCCCTTTTCTGTTACTATAAAATCTTTATCTTCATAACAAACCATAAGAGGCATCTTATTTCTCATCCTTATTTCCTCAATTTTATCTTTAAAATTACTTGGTAATTTATCTAAAATACTGCTTATTTCAGGAGTTATGTAGTAAAGAACTCTTTCAAATTTTTTCTTTTTTTCATTAGTCATAACATGTCCCTCCTTTATATATAACTATGATTTACCATAAAGATTATGCAACTTTTTTTACAAAAAAATAAAAGCTTGAAACTCAATGTTTCAAGCTTTTACAATAGATATTAATTAATAATCTTCATCATCCATAGACTCTTCTAATTCTTCATCATAATCAGGACATTCTATTTCCATACATTCATCACAATCATCATCTACATAATCTATATAATCGTCATAATCATCATCAAATTCAAATATTTCTTCTTCCATGTCTGTTAAATCCTCATCAATACAACTTACATATTCTTCTAATTCTTCATATTTATCAACCATTTCATCAAACTCATCAGCAAAATCCTCAAAAGCATCAATCATATACAATAATAATTTTCCTTCTTTTGATGTTTCTTCAATATCCAATCCTTCTGCTAGCCCCTTTAAAAAAGATACTTTTTGATGCATATAATTCATAAAAATCCCTCCTCTTCTAATAATATTATTATTTCCTAAACTCTCGATAAATACTCACCAGTTCTAGTATCTATTTTAACTACATCACCAATATTTATAAATAAAGGCACTTGTATTGTTGCTCCTGTTTCTACTGTTGCTGGTTTTGTAGCACCAGAAGCTGTATCACCTTTGATTCCTGGCTCTGTATGAGCAATTTTTAATTCAACAAAATTAGGTGCTAATACTTCAAAAGGCCTTCCTTCATAAAATTTAATTGTTGCAATATCATTCTCTTTTACATATTGAATAGCTTCCTCAACTATTTTTCGTTCTAAAGGAAGTTGTTCATAAGTTTCTGTATCCATAAAATAATAAAATTCTCCATCATTATATAAATATTGCATTTCTCTTGATTCTATGTGAGCTCTTGGATATCTATCATTAGGATTAAATACAGATTCCTTAGTAGTACCAGTCATAATATTTTTAATCTTAGTTCTAACAAAAGCTGCACCTTTTCCTGGTTTTACATGTTGAAACTCTATAACTTGATATACGTCACCATCCATCTCAAAAGTTACGCCCTTTCTAAAATCTCCTGCTGAAATCATAAAACATACCTCCTTAATTTATTGCTTACATTATTAATTTCATTGCTTCCATTGCTATTATATAGCTATAAAGACCAAATCCTGCTATCTGTCCTTTACAAACTGGGGCAATAACTGATTGTTGCCTGAATTTTTCTCTATTATAGATATTTGATAAATGTACTTCTATAACTGGTACTTTTACTAATTCTATAGCATCTCTTATTGCATAACTATAGTGAGTGTAAGCACCTGCATTTAAAATTACCCCTCTATATTCTTCATCTAATATAGTCTTATGTAATAATGATACAATATCTCCTTCATAATTTGATTGAAAAATAGATACCTCAAAATCAAGTTCCTTTGCTTTCTTATTTATCATATTATTAATTTCTTCAAGAGTACTCTCACCATATTGATTTTTATCTCTAAGACTTAATAAATTTAAATTTGGCCCATGAATTATCAATAATTTCATATTTATCCCCTTCACTTTAGTACAATTTGATTATAACAATCCTTTTTATGTACTGCAATATTAAATTTTTCGTAAAATATTGATTATTTCATCTCCAATTTCCTTAATACTTTTATTATCTACATATATTACATAATCTGAATACTCAAAATACATATTTTTTCTATCATTTAATAATTCTTTAACTCCAGTATATATTGAATCTTGACAATCTATCAAAGGTCTATTAATATTAGAAAACTCAATATTATTAACAATAGTTTCTACTGAACCATATAACAAAAATACTAAACCCTTTTTTTGCAACAACTTCATATTAACAGAATTTAAAATTATTCCACCACCTGTAGATATAATTTTATTTTCTTTGTAATAAATATCTCTGACTAATTTTTTTTCTAATTTCCTAAAATATTTCTCACCATTGTACTTAAATATTTCTTCTATACTTTTCCCTTCACTTTTTTCTATCCAAGCATCAGTATCAATTAATTCTAAATTAAGTACCTTTGAAATATAATTTCCAATAGTGGTCTTTCCAATTCCACTAGGTCCTATTAAAACAACGTTATACATTAAAGTTCACTCACCTCTAATGTTGAGGATTATTCTTTACTATTTCTATAGCCTTTGTTACTTCTCTCATTACATCTGCATCAAATTGATAATTCATTTGATTAACCTTTTCATAAAGCTTTCCTTTTTCAGTTACTACATATTTAGGTGGTAAATTGTTTAAAGCTATAGCTCTTATATCTGAAATGCATTTTTCACAAGTACATATATTAGTTTCATCCTTTAAAAGTTTCTTAATAGCAAATATCACTTCATCTTCCATTAAATTACATACATCCATTAATAAAACCCCCTTGTGCTATTCATAATTTTTGATTAAATATAAATTTGGTTCTGTAAAATTAGGAAGAAATATACCATATTGATATATTTGATTTCTATCACAATCAATATCAATTGATTCACATAATAATTTTTCATCTCCTTGATAATCTTTTAAAATCACCATTCCATTAATTTTAGGTTTTCCAACTCCTTGTACTATAACAGAACCCCCTTCAATTATCATAATACCACAAAATTGTATATTATCATATAGAATTATATCACCTTCTACATAAATAACTCCTTTAATTACATCTGTAGATTTCATCAAGTTTGATGTCCCTATTTCTAATATAGGTTTATAATGTTTACTTTGTCTTAATATTAAAAACAAACTATTATCTTTTAAAAGAATTTTTTGATATGGTTTTAAACTCTCATTCTTAAATATATGAGCTATATAACTATTTAATTTCACATCTTTTTTTAAAATTACCTTTTTAAAATCTAACCCTTCAATAGGAGTTAATTTTTTCATATCACTTGTTATTTCAATATTTTCTTTTAAATCATTAAAAAATATATTAAAACTTTCAAAGTCTTCTGTGCATATACTTTTATCTGATAAAATAGGTAATCCCTTTTCGTAAAATGGATTTAATATATTAACAATAGCTAATATTTTTTGAGTTATTCCTTTATATACACTAGATGTAGTCAACTGTGCTTTTAAACCATTCTCTTCTTTTAAAAATTCTACATTAATTTCATTAATACTATCTTCGGCATTTAAATCATTATTATTAATACATATAATATCTCCTCCTTCATATTTTTTTAAATTATCATGAGTTAAAAAATATTCCAATCTTGGTTTCATTTCATATTTATAATACTTTTCTTCATTTAAACACAATTGAATTTTGCTTTCTGCTAAATAAAATGCTTGTTTACCATTAATTGATGAGTTAATTATTAAATTATTCATATGAGATAAATAAATAATAAAAACTGCTATTACTAACACTATAGAAGTTACAAATATCGCTATCAAAGACAAAAATCCTTTATCATTTAACATTTTTAGCACCTCAATCAATATTCAACTGGACATCTTAAATACACACTAGTTCTTAAATTAATTATTTGTTCCTTGTCTGTGCCTAGTTGAAAATCTAATGTTATCATTTTCCTATTTAAGTCAATAATTGAATTATCAATATTACAAATGTATTCTGCAATAACATTATGTCCTTGAAATAAATAAGTCTTTGGATATTCTTCTCCCTCCATTTCTACTGCACACCTTCGAATTTTATTGAAATCACAATAATAAATAATATACTTATAATAATCCTTACCTATTTCTTTTTGTATTACAAAACCTAAATTGTTTGGATATTTGCTATTTAAATTTTCAAACTTATCTAAAGCTATTATTTTATCACTAGTCCTTATTTCTCTTATTATGTAATCAATAGCATATCTCCCATTTTGAATTATTTCATCCTTTTCTTCACTGACTTTTCCCACTTTTACTGTAAAAGATAATATAGTATAAAATACTACTATAAGTATAGAAGATAAACCTAATACTAATATTAACTCTATTAAAGTAAAGCCTCTAGTTGAGTTGTTTTTTTGGTTTAGAAATATAGGATTCATAAAAAACATTTTGTATCCTTCCCTTATATTTATTTTCCTTAACCTCTACAATTACTTTCCACAACTGTTTATTTATATCATATTTACTTATAACTATTTTATAAGGATATTTATTGTCATATTTTCCCAAAGGCAAATTAACAATAACTTCTCCATCACTATTTAACAAATCTATTAAAGCCACTAATTTAATATCTAAAATATATTCATCCTCACAATTTAAATAATCAAAAGCTTTAATAGTTTCAAGTATCGTTTCTGCTAAATAACTCATATTCATCTTCGTTTCAACAAGCATAAAATTACTATTTGCTGTCTGAATTATAGGAAACACTGTTATTACTAAAAGCCCTAATAAAAACACACCAATCAGCACTTCAATTAATCCGTATCCTTTTTTCTCCACCATATCAATCACCATCAAAATAAATATTTACTTTCCCTGTTGCAGGAGTAATGGTTATTTTTATTTTCTTATCTTTCCTATTTAGTAAATATATACTTTGACCTTTGCTAGGTGCACCAGTAGGATTAAATATTATTTCATTTCCTTGACCACCACTAAATTTTAATCCACTTTCTAATTTCTTACTTTTTACTAATTCCCACATATTGTTAAATTTATATATTGTATAACAATTATCCTTTGGCTGGATATGTAATTTATACAAAACTACTTCACATATAGCACTATTTCTTAAATAAACAATATCCTTCTTAAATTCTATTAATTCATTCTTCTCCTTGTAATTTAAAAGAAAGTCAATTTTAGGAATAGCAATCAATACAATAATAGCTATTATAGCTATTACATATATTAATTCTACTAAAGTCATACCTTGTTTATCACTAAAAGCAACCATTTTCCCCTCCTACAATATATTTATTTTATATTTTCTTGTATTTATGCTATTTTATTACATTGCAATTCGTAATTTAACACTAAATTTTTCTATTTTTAAATAACTTCTTTTTATATTACAAATATTCTATCGTATCATACAAAAATCCTTTTATTTTCTTTCTATTTTTTTCTACACTTTTTTCATTTAAGTTATCCCAAATTTGCTGACTTAAAATAGCTTGATTTACAAGCATACTAAGTCCATTTATAGTTCTTAAACCGTTTTTTTCAGCTCTTTTTATAAATTTTGTCTTTAAAGGTTTATATACTATATCAAATACTATTGTTTTTTTATTAAATTTACTTAAATCTAAGGGTATATCTTTTACATTTGGATACATGCCTAACGAGGTACAATTTATAATAATATCAACATCCAACCATTCAGAATTAAATTCATAAATAGATTCGCTATCTACAATTATACTACTAAATTTTTTACGTATCTTATTTCTTAAATTCCTAGCCTTTTCTTCAGTCCTGTTAAGTATTATTATCTCCTTCACACCCTCCATTGCTAATGAAAAACCAATTGCATGAGCTGCACCTCCTGCACCTAATATTAAAACTTTTTTATCTTTTATATCAATATTTTTTTCCAATGCTGTAATAAAACCTTTTCCATCAGTATTATCTCCTATTAATTTTCCTTCTTTATTTACCACAGTATTTACAGCTCCCAATATTTTTGATTCTTTTGTAAGTTCATCTAAGTAATTCATTATTTCAATTTTATATGGAATAGTTACATTGAATCCCTTTATATTTAAAGCCTTAAAACTTTTAATAACAGTTTCTAAATACTCTTTTTCTACATCAAAAGCTAAATATATTTTATTTAAATTATTAATTTCAAAAAAATAATTATGAATATCTGGAGATAAACTTTTACTAATTGGATTACCAATTAGACAATAAAGATCAGTTTGCCAATTTATTTTCATAATTTTCACCTTCCTTTGTTAAGTTTAGTATATCAGTTTTTTATGTATTTATGAATATCAATTATGATAACATCAATTATGATTATTGTAACTACATAATTTATACATTTCACTTAAAAACAGTCTTAATAAAAATATTTAAATTTGAAAAAATATATATAGGAGGTGAATATTTTGAGAAAAAATAGCAAAAATATTTTATTACTAGGAATTCTATTGATTGCAATAAGTATCTCTGGATGTCAAACTAAAACTACTAAAAAACCAAATTTACAAACCAAAACTAGAATAGGAAATAAAATAGCTCCAACAACACCAAAAAGAACTCAAAATAGAATTAATCAAAATTTAAGAAATTACAATAGAGTAAATAATACAAAAATTAATCAGAACTTTACTCAAAATGATTTAACTAATAAAAATATTTCAAACAGATCCGAAAATATTGCAAGAAAAATAGCAAATTTAAGTGAAGTAAATAGTGCTACAGTTATTCTTAACAGGAATACTGCCTTAGTAGGTGTGGATATAAAAAGAAATTTAGAAGGTAGATTAACAGACAATTTAAAAAGAAAAATAGAAAAAATAGTTAAAGATACTGATAAAAATATTGTAAACGTTGGTATATCAGCTGATGCTGATGTTTATAAAAGAATTAGTAATATGGCTAGAGATATAAGGAACGGTAAACCTATTACTGGCTTTACAAAAGAATTTGAAGAAATCTTTAGAAGAATAACTCCTAGTAGATAAATCCAGGCTTTATCCTGGATTTATCTTTTTATAAATACTATTTTAAATAACTATTTATTGATTTTTTTGGTATTTAATGTATAATTTAGATAAGCTAAAAAATATTTATCGGAGAGGATTTCAATGAAATATTATTGTGCTATCATAGGTGATATTGTTAAATCTAGACAGTATAAAAATAGACAAGCTTTACAAAAAAAATTTAAACATACTATTGACGAAGTAAATTTAAAATATACTAAATTTATTGCTTCTAATTTTACCATTACTCTAGGTGATGAATTTCAAGGTTTATTATTCAAACCTTATTACTGTTTTGAAATTATTAAATACATTAAAAATAAAATGTATCCAGTAAAATTTGTTTTTGGTATAGGTATTGGAACTATGGATACAAATTTTAATAAATCCATATCTATAGGATCAGATGGACCTGCATATCATTATGCGCGAGAGATGGTAGAACGTGCAAAAAAGAAAAAACCTTCTATATGTTTCAAATCAAATTCTATTGAAGACGAGCTTATTATATCTATTTTACAATTTATTGAATCAACTGAAAAAAATTGGACTAATCGACAAAAAGAAGTCATTGAACTATATAAAAAATTTAATTCTCAATCCATTGTAGCAAAAAAATTAAACATTAAACAACCTTCAGTAAACAATATTCTTAAAAAATCTCTATACTATGAAATAGAACATGCTAAAAAAGAACTTGAAAATTTTCTAGAATCAAAATTTAATGTTATGGAATTATAGGCCGTGTAACCTATAATTCCATTTATAGGTTACACGGCCTATAATATTTGTATTTTCACTTTACCCTTGGGAGGATGAAAATTGATGTATACTAGTTTTATAATAAGTATTTTATTTTTAAGTCACATTTTAGGAGATTTTTACTTTCAAAATGGAAATATGGCTTTTGAAAAAAAATTTAATAAAAAAATATTATTTAAGCATTCTTTTTATCATTTTTTAATATCATCTGTATTGACATCTATATTTTTTGGTTTGAAAATAATTAAAGTAAATATTATTATATTTTTATCTCATTACTTAATAGACAGAATAAAAATTTACATAGAAAAAAGAGTTGACGAAAATTCTCTTTGTTTATTTTTTCTAGATCAATTTCTCCATATATTAGTTATTTTTTCACTATACCCCATAACTAAAAAATTTAATTATAGTCAAACTTTCATAAGTTTTTCAGATTTTTTATGTAAAAATTATACTATATTAAAAAATATAAATAGCTCATTATCTACTATATTTATTTTTTTAATCTCATTTTTACTTTTTCTAATAAATGGTGGAACAGTGCTCACTAAATTATTCATATCGCAATTTCAACCTCCTAAAATGAATACATGTTTTTCAAGGGAAGCTATTACTTCCGAAGAAGGAACTATCGATAATTTAATAAAATATAATGGTGGCGAATTAATAGGGATTTTAGAAAGAATTTTAATATTTATACTTGTAATACTCAACAAATTTACGGCAGTAAGTTTTGTAATAACTACAAAATCAATAGCTAGATTTGAAAAAATACAAGAAGACAAATCTTTTAGCGATATGTTTCTAATAGGTACTCTAGCTAGTTTTTCAATAGCTATATTTTCAGGAATTATATTTAATATTATCATATACTCTCATAGCCCAAATTTATATGAGTTTTTGTATAAATATAAATAATAAAAAACCCAGAGATATACCTGGGTTTAATAATTTAACGCATTGGCTTTTCTTTTTTTGCTTTTGGATCTGATATCACCTCATAACCTCCCATAGATGTTAAACTAATTAGCATTGCATTTATAATAGTTAATACTATACCTTTTACACCTGTTCCAGTTTGTGCAAAAACAAAAGTTAATATTAATGCTACAATAAAAGCATATAATCTCACTGCTTCATCACCAAATTGTTTTTTAATTATACTTTTTGTAAACTGTACTATAATTGAAACTGTCAAAACCAATCCTGAAAAAGTTGCTAATATTTCAGCATCCATAAAATCTTCAAACATATTATCTTCCCCTTTTTAATTTAACTTACTTAAAGTCTTTTTTCCAGCCATACCAGTTGTATTTTTTCTATTTTATCCATAGATGCTATCAACATTACTACAATTATAGTTATAACCTAAATCATTTAGATTCCTCTTAATAATTTTCAATATTTTGATAATATGAAACTATTTAAAATTATATTTATTTAATTTTAAAGATGCAATAATTTGATTTATTCCATAAGGTTTTAATGGCAAATTATTTAATATAGTTAAAACTCTGTATCTTCCTAATAATATTCATATCATCTCATTTTATGCTTTTATCCCCCCTCTAGAACATAATATGGTTTAAAATACATTATTTTATATTTTAACACATTATATGTCTATGTTCAATTGGTTTTCTTTATACAAAAATCCCTATAAGCCTTGCCATTTCAATACTTATAGGGATCACTATTATTCCTACTTCATAATTTAATTACTCAAATCTATTTTTAACATAGTACGTTCAGACTCAATTCTTTAGATATTATTTTTTCATAATGTCCTTCATTTTAATTAGTACTATTTAAAGCAGTATTAAGCTTTTTTATTGCCCTTTTTTCAATTCTAGATACATAAGATCTAGATATACCTAATATGCTTGCAATTTCTCTTTGAGTACGACATCCACCATCTACTAGTCCATATCTCAGTTCTATAATTTTTTTCTCTCTATCTTTCAATACAATATTCATTTTATTATACAATTTTTTTATTTGCAATTTTAAATAAACCTTATCCAATACTTCATCTATATCTGTTCCTAATATATCAAGAAGTGAAATTTCATTTCCTTCTTTATCAATACCTATAGGTTCATGCAAAGATACTTCCACTTTAGATTTTTTATTGGCTCTCATAGTCATGAGTATTTCATTATCTATGCATCTAGCCGCATAAGTTGCCAGCCTAGTGCCTTTACTTGGATCAAAAGTTGCAATAGCTTTTATCAGCCCTATAGTTCCTATAGAAATCAAATCGTCAGTATCCTTACTTGTATTACTATATTTTTTTACTATATGGGCTACAAGTCTTAAATTTCTTTCTATTAAAATATTTTTAGCTTCTTCATCTCCTTCAGAATACAATTTTAAATATTTTCCCTCTTCCTCATTTGAAAGTGGTTTAGGAAATGAACTATTATTTGAGATATATCCTGTAGATAACATAAAAGGCTTTATATATCCACCTATAGTAGCCATCAAAAAAAATTTCATAAAAGCACCTCCACACCTTCTCCATATTAAAGTATATGAATGAAAGGCAGTGATTGTGCCAGTCCTATCATCTAATCCTATTTATTTCTTTTGCAACTTTTTCAAAAATAGGAATTGCTGATAAAGATCCTCCATAATCATCCTCAATAAAAACTGTAATTACATACCTAGGATTATCTTTAGGAAAATAACCAGAAAACCATCCATGAACAGTGTCTCTTTTCTTTAACACTGCTTGAGCAGATCCTGTTTTACCTGCAGCCCCTCCTATATTGTTAATATTCATTTTTTTCCCAGTTCCATACTCTACAACATCTTCTAAGTACTTTCTACAAATTTTAGAAGTCATTTCACTTATTATTACTTCATCCTCATCTTTTCTATACTTCTTTATCAGCCTACCATCTTTTGAAACTATACTATCTACAATAGACATATCTTTTTTTATGCCATTATTAGCTATTATCATCATCATATTAGTTATTTGCAAAGGTGTTACTTCAATATTTCCTTGACCTATAGATATATTTCCAATAGCAGGTCCCAACAACTCCTCTCCTTCTGGCAAATTACCTTCAACCTCTTCTAATAAACCTATATTAATTTTACCACCAAAACCCAATTTTTTTGCTGTCTCCATTATCTTTTCACTACCTACTTTTTGCCCTAACTGAATAAAGACTGAATTACATGAATAAGCTAGAGCTTCTCTTAAATTTAAATATCCATGTCCTTTTTGTTTGTTGCATTTTATAGTTGTTCCCCCAATATCTTCATAACCCTTACAATAAAAATTACTATTTACTATACTTTCATCTTCTTCTAAAGCTGAAACCAATACTACAACCTTAAACAATGATCCTGGGGGATAAGAAACCTGTACAGCCCTATTATATAATTCCATGTTTTTCTTATCTAAATACAAATCAATAACATCATGATCAAAATTAGGTCTACTAGCCATTGCTAATATATCACCTGTATTTATCTCAGCAACTATTACTGCCCCTTTTTTCTTTTCTCCATCAAGTATCTTCTCAACACTCTTCTGAATATGATAATCTACTGTTAATTTAACGCCAGAAGGAGAATTTGCTTTTTCATTTTTAGTTACTACATAGCCGCCTCCAGGTATATAATTTTTTTTACCATCAAATTCAAAAAAAATCGAACTACTATCTTTATTTTTAAGAATATCATCAAATGCCTTTTCTATTCCATAATCACCTTTATTTTTACCTTTATTCACATAACCTATTACATGAGACAATAAATTACTATCATCATATCTCAGTACCTTATCAATTACATACATTCCTTTTGGAACACTAGCTAATTTTTCTATTTTCTTCAAAGGGATTTCTATAATTTTTTCATCTGTGTATAATATCTTATTACTAATAATAGCATATTTATTGATATATTCCTTGAATTTTCTTCCCTTTAAATCTTCTTTGAAAACATATATTGATGACTGTTTTTTTCTATTAGTAAAAGGTATTAAATTTCTATCATAAATTATTCCTCTATCAGGATATACAATTATTTCTTTGCTTCTTTGTTTTAAAGCTTCCCTTTTATAAATATCTGATTTTACAACCTGTACCCAATAAAGTTTGATAATTAATAAAAAAAACAACAAAAAAACAAATAATGCTTTTTTCACAATTCGTAAATGAATTTTTTTTTCATGTCTTCTCATATAAACCTCCATTACATTAATATTTATTATTATTCCCAAAATGTAATGGAGATATTATATTAATCTTTTCTAGCCATTCTTATAATATCCCACTGTTCTACAGGTCTTCTCATTTTCATTTTTATGATTTGTTGAGGGTGAGGAGCTACATTTATCTCTTCTTCTTTCTCATTCCACATTTTTTCTATTTTTTGTGAAAAATATTTTTTATTTGGTCCAAAAATTTCTATATCATCACCTACAAACATTCTATTTCTTTGTTCAATAGTTGCTAATTGAGAATTTTCATCATAATCAAGAATTAAGCCAACAAAATCATAATTTCTTATATATGAACTGCTTGTATAAACTTGATCTTCACCTGTAGGTTTATTAAAATAAAATCCCGTTGTGAAATCTCTATAACTAGCCTTTTTAATTTCATTAAACCATTCTTCATTATATTTATAATTATCAGGATCTCTCAAATATTCATCTATAGCCATTCTATAAGACCTAACTACAGTTGCTACATAATACTGACTTTTTACCCTGCCTTCTATTTTGAAACTTGAAATTCCACTTTCAATCAATTCAGGAATATGATTAATCATACATAAATCTTTAGAATTAAAAATAAAAGTACCTTTTTCATTTTCTACTATTGGAAAATATTCTCCTGGCCTTTTTTCTTCCATCAAATAATATTTCCATCTACAAGGATGAGCACATTCTCCCCTATTAGCATCTCTACTGGCCATATAATTACTTAGCAAACACCTACCTGAATAAGAAATACACATTGCTCCATGAATAAAAGCTTCAATTTCTAAATCCTTTGGTCCATTATCAATTATTTCTTTTATCTCTTTTAATGACAATTCTCTTGCTATTACAATTCTCTTTACGCCTAAGTTATACCAAAACATTATTGTTTCAAAATTAGTTACACTTGCTTGAGTACTTAAATGTATTGGCAAATTAGGAGAAGTTCTCCTAACTACATTAAATACCCCTGGATCTGAAACAATAACACCGTCAACGCCTATATTCTCCAAATTTTTAACGTATCCTTCCAATCCAATCAAATCTTCATTATGAGGAATAATATTTAATGTCACATATACTTTTCTTTCTCTTTCATGAGCAAATCTAACTCCTTCATCTATTTCATCCAATGTGAAGTTTTTAGAAGCCTTCCTTAAACCAAATTCTTCACCACCTAGATACACTGCATCAGCTCCATATATTATTGCCATCTTCAATTTGTCTACATCACCTGCAGGAGCTAACAACTCTATTTTTTTCAATTAAATCACTCCTTCTTATAAGTTAATGCAACGCCGTCCCCTATAGGAATAATAGACGTATCGTAATTCTCCAGTTGCGATAAATACTTCAAATAATTTCTCATTCTTTTCACAATAGTTTTCTTTCTTCTAATAACTAATTTGTCATTAGCTATCATTCCTTTATAAAGTACATTATCCGATAATATTATTCCATCTTTTTTCAATATTCCAGTAGATCTCTTAAAAAAATCTAAATAATGGCCCTTAGCTGCATCTAAAAAAATAAAATCATATTCTCCTTCCATATCAGACAATATTTCTTTTGCATCACCTTGTATGATCTTTATTTTTTCTTTATATTCTGTATTATTTATATTCTTTTTTGCCATTTCTACCATATCGCTTCTTCTTTCTATTGTAGTTATTTTTGCATCAAAATCAGTCCCTTCAGCCATTATTAAAGCAGAATATCCAATAGCAGTACCTATTTCTAAAATATTTTTTGCTTTACTTATCTTTAATAATACCCTAATTAACTGTCCTACTTCTGGCTGAACTATTGGTATATGATTAAGTTTTGCATAGTTTTCAATTTGTTTAAATTCCTTAGAACTTTCAGGTAAAAGACTTCTTATATATTCTTCTACATAATCTTGATTTATATTAGACAATAAACAACACTTCCTTTTTCTACAAAATTAATACGTGGTATTAAATCCACGTATTATATATAATTTCTAACTTTAAGATTGTACTTTTAAGTGTTCTTCATAAGTCTTAGTAAAAATATGCTCTCCACTTCCATCTTTTTTCAAAACATAATACAAATAATCCACATTCGAAGGCTTTAAAGCAGCTTTTAATGATTCTTCTCCTGGTGATGCAATAGGAGCAGGAGGTAACCCTTTATGAATATAAGTATTATATGGAGATTTAACTTCTAAATCCTTATAATATAAACGTTCCTTTCTTTCTCCTAAAGCATATTGTACAGTAGCATCAACTTGTAGAAGCATATTTTTTTCCAATCTATTACAAATTACTCCTGAAATAATAGGTCGTTCCTTATCAACCCTAGCTTCTTTTTCCACAATTGAAGCTAGAGTAACAATTTGATTTAAATCAAACTCTGACTTTTCAATTTCATTTTTTAATTCTTCCTCATATACTTGCTCAAATCTTGAAAGCATTCTTTCAATTATCTCTCTTTCACTTTCATTCGTATCTATCTCATAGGTAGCAGGAAATAAAAACCCCTCTAAACTTTGACCTGCTGGTAATTTTTTTAAAAAGGAATAATCATCACTAAAATTCTTAACATCTGAAGTTAGTTCTAAAAAAACATCTTTATTTGCTATCCCTGATTCTTCAAGTTTTTCTGCAATATCTTTTATTTCATAGCCTTCTGGAATTGTAAAATTCTTCACATTTTCTCCTTTACTCCCAATTTGTAATTGATGAATAATCTGTTCAAGCTCCATACCATTATTCAAAGTAAATGTGCCTGCTTTTAATTTTCCATCAAGATTTTCTTCTTTTACAATTATCTTAAATACAAATTTACTTTTTATCAATCCTTTGCCTTCAAGTATATTAGCAATTATATCAGTTGAACTACCAGAAGGTATTTCTACTACAACATCCTTAGGATTATCCATCGACACTGCTTCCAATGCCTTTTGAAAATATACCCTACCCCCAAATAATAAAATTACAATTACCAACAATATAATAGTTATAACCTTTCCTTTATTTTTCTTGTTTTTGGCTACCTCTCCCACAGTATCCCCACCTTTTTAACTAGTTTTTTCTTACTTGGTAATGCTTTATACTCTATTCTGTCTAGCTTTCTCATATACAAAAAGTACAATATTCCCAAATATTGTCACAGACAATAGCTCCCCTATTGTTATTCCTAATACTGTATACCAATAAGGAATTTTTGTAAAATATGATACCCATATAGATACTATAAAACCATTCAAAATAACTGGAGGCAAAGCACCTAATAATTTATTAGACATCTTACTAGTTAAATATGCTGCCACTAATGTAATAAGACTACCACCAATTATATCTATTAATCCAAAGCCAGAATAAGGAGCTAAAATAATATTAGATACTAAACACCCTACAAAAACCCCTGGTATAGCAGCCTCCTCTACTAAAGGTAATAATGTTAAGCCTTCTGCAAATCTAAGCTGAATAGGTCCAAAAGCTAACTGTCCTAAAGGTATTTGGATTAATACCAATACTATATAAATTCCTGCAATCATACTTGCTCTAGTCAAATATTTAGTATTCATATTTACCTCCTGTTTAAAAACATATACAATTATTGTTCTTCAATATTTATTGCATCTTCAATAATATTATATACATCAGAAATCAGTTGACTAAACCTAATTTCTGCCATAAAATAATCTTTTATGGAAGGATTTAACATAAGTACATCTTCTAACTTCTGTAATTTTTCTTTATCTCCTTCGTTTACATCATTACCTGCCAAATGTTCCATTTGAACTTTAATTAATTTTTTTCTAAAATCTTCAACCATTTCCTTTGTTTTTTCGTCAGAATAAACTTTTTCTCTTTTCCCTAAATAATCTTTAAATTCTTCAGATTGCTTAATAGAATCTGCTAGTCTATGAGCCTCATCATAAACATTCATCATCAATCCCCTCCTAAATATCTATTATTGACATCACCACTAACTTGATACCTATTTATAATTTTATCAATATTTAATCCTATAGACAACTAAAAATTTCTATTAATACTTTAATTATAAAAATCTTAGTTATCATTATACCATCTTTTAGTTAAAAGTTAATATAATATTAAAAAGTCCTAATAAATTAGGACTTTTAAACCTCCATAATAATAGGAAGTATCATAGGATTTCTTTTAATTTTCTCATATATAAAACCTCTCAAAGCATCCCTAATACTAGACTTTAGAGTTGCCCAATCAGTAATATTATTCTTTTCACACTCTCTTAAAACATCTTTCGCAACTTTTCTAGACTCTTCCATCAAATCCTCTGACTCTCTCACATATACAAAGCCTCTAGAAATAATATCTGGACCTGCTATAACACTTCCATCTTGTTTGCTAATTGTTACAACAACTACTATTAATCCATCTTCTGACAAATGTTTCCTATCCCTTAATACTATATTACCTACATCACCAATACCTAAACCATCTACTAATATATTTCCAGATTGAACACTTGGAGCAAATTTACCAGTGTTTTTTGTAAATTCTATTACTGATCCATTATGTGCAACAAAAATATTTTCTTTAGGCATTCCTAATTCTTCTGCTAATTCTGCATGTCTCTTCAAATGTCTATATTCACCATGAATAGGAATGAAAAATTTGGGCTTAACCAACGTATGCATAAGTTTTAATTCTTCTTGACATGCATGACCAGATACATGAACATCTGCAAGAGTTTCATATATAACATTTGCACCTTTATACATCAACTGATTAATCACTCGGGAAACTGTCTTTTCATTTCCAGGAATAGGAGAAGCTGAAATTATTACTAAATCTCCATGAACAATTTCTAATTTCCTATGTTCTGAAAAAGCCATCCTAGTCAATGCAGACATAGGCTCACCTTGACTTCCTGTAGTAATTACTACAATATCTGAAGGTGAATAGTTATCCATATTATTTATATCTACTATGGTGCCTTCTGGAACTTTTAAATACCCTAATTCCGTTCCTACCTCTACTGTATTAACCATACTTCTGCCTGATATTATAACTTTCCTATTAAACAAAACTGCAGAATCAATTATTTGTTGAATCCTATGAATATTTGAAGCAAAAGTAGCTACTATTATTCTCTGTTTAGCTTTAGAAAAGATATCATTAAATGTGTCTCCTACAGTTCTTTCAGACATAGTAAAACCTGGTCGCTCCACATTAGTACTGTCCGCTAAAAGAACCAAAACACCTTTATTACCTATTTCAGCAAGTTTATGCAAATCAATAATATCATCATTTATAGGGGTGTAGTCTATTTTAAAATCGCCGGTATGAACAATAGTACCTACAGGTGTATATATAGCTAAAGCCACTGAATCTGGTATACTATGGCTAGTTTTAATAAATTCAACTGAAAAACTGCCTAATGTAATTCTATCACCTGCTTGAACTATATTTAATTTTACATTATTAATATTATGCTCTTTTATCTTATTTTCCACCAATCCTAAAGTCAATTTGGTACCATAAATAGGCACATTTATTTTTTTCAAAATATATGGTAAACCTCCAATATGATCCTCATGACCATGAGTTAAAACAATTCCTCTTATTTTATCCGCATTTTTAAATAAATAATTTACATCTGGTATCACTACATCTATACCTAACATCTCATCTTCGGGAAATGCTAGACCACAATCTATAATTAAAATGTCATTTTTATATTCAATTAAAGTAATATTTTTTCCTATTTCTCCTAGTCCACCTAACGGGATAATTCTTAATTTACTTGATTTTCTTGACAAACTCTACCAACTCCTTTTTATATTATATTTTGTAAAATTACTGAATTTGCAAAAAAATAAATCCCCCACGGGATTTATTTTTGACAATCCTTACAATAGCCAAAAAATTTAACATTGTGGTCTGTTATCTTAAATTTCCCTTCTTTTTCAATCTCCATCTCTAAATTTTCTAACAAATCTAACTTTACCTCTATTACTTTTCCACACCCTAAACAAATTAAATGATGGTGATGATGATCACTAGAATCATAATTTAATTCATACCGACTACAACCATCATCAAAATTTAGCTTGTATATGATACCTAATTGCTCAAATAATTGTAAAGTCCTATAAACAGTAGCTAACCCTATTTCAGGATACAATTGCTTAACTATCTCATATACTTCCTCAGAACTTAAATGTTCATCTTTATTATCTATCATTGCATTCAAAATTGCTCTTCTCTGAGTAGTTAACTTATAGCCCTCACTTTTTAATTTTGCCTTTATAGCCTCTACATTAACTTCCATAATTTCACCCGCTTGTTTTCTATATATTAGGATATAGTTATAAATAAAAAATGTCAACTCTCATATTGCAAATTATTGCATATTTTCTTTTACTATTGACTCATACACTAATACTGCATCCTTTAATTCTTCATCATCTTCTATACCTAATAAAATCATTTTTCCCTCATCATCATACTCTATTCTTAAAATACATGCCTCTTCTCCTAATTGGTTTAAAGGCATAAGTACTGCATAATCATATCCATCTAAACCAAATGTAGCTAGTAATTCAAACTCTTCCTCTACACCCACCTCATCCACCAATACTACTTTTTCCACTAACAATCACCTTCTTTTTGGTTTCTATCCAAATAAGTTTGAAGAATATACGTAGCAGCTACTTTATCAATAACTTTTTTTCTCTTCCGTCTACTTACATCTCCATTGATTAACATTCTTTCTGCTTCTACTGTAGTTAAACGTTCATCTTCTAAAACTACCTTTACATCTAATTCTGTTCTGAGTTTTTCTACAAATGACAGTACTTTCTCACCTTGTGGCCCTATTGTATTATTCATATTTTTAGGCAAACCAACAACTATTTTATATACGTTGTATTGCTCTACTATTAATTGAAGTTCTTCTAAATCATCCTTAAGCCCATGTCTACAAATAGTCTTTAAGCCTTGAGCAGTTAGTAAAAGAGGATCACTAACAGCTACACCAATAGTTTTATCTCCAACATCTAATCCTAATATTCTTTTTATTTCCATATTTTTTTCACCATCTTATATTACTTTTATATAATTATAAATATCTATATCTAATATATCTGTTTTGTTACAAAACAATATTGAAACTTTATATCTATACTTTCTAGTTAATCTTTTCATATGTTTTCTTTTTCATAATTCAATAAAATAAACAATAATGTAATAACAACAAATACCATTGCCATAGATGAAAGCAATACTCCAGAATCATTAAATAAAAAACCTATTAAGCTACCAACAACAACACTTATTAAACCTATAGACATTCCTTTTTCACTCTTATAAATTTCGTTTAATCTTTCATTCAACAAATTTATAATCATAATATTTAAAAAAATAACTATATACAAAACCTTTGCCCATACTGATGATCCCAATAATTTTATATTCATAAGAATTTTTCGTAGGATTATGTTAATGCTACTTTTCTTATTACCTCTAAACATCATAAAAGCCTTTCCTAGATGAGTTGGCGTAGAATTTAAATTAGTATCTATATAAGCCATAAGAACAACAAATAGTATAACTAATATACCTAAACTAAAAATACGTTTCAAGCTAATTTTTCCATCCCTTAACTCAAGTATAAAATATAATACTGCAAAAAGTAAAGATATAGAACCTCCTACATTTGCACCCAACTTGGGATGTCCTACTAAAATTACAGAAAAAACAAGAAGTATGGTTGTCAATAGCTTACTATTTGTTTTATCTAAAATAAATCCTGTAAATATTAGAGTAGCACCTAAAAAAACTCCCACCAATTCATTACCTATTCCAAAATACCTTGCTCCAATTATAGGATCTGGAGCCAATACAGAATATCGAGTAATATAACCATTTGTAAATACATCTATTACTAAAATAATATAAATTAATCCTAAAATTAATATTAATTTATAATTACTTCGTAACTTATAAATTACAAATGATATTAATGATAAAAGAATTAATATTATGCTAATAAATTTAAAATAACTATCAATATTAAACAACGAACTAATTATTAAAACTAAAGGTACGCTTACAATTAAAATCAATAAATAACTAATTAATTCATATAAAGTCCCTTTAATATTTAATTTCAACAACAACAAAAATCCACTTAATATTATTATAACACTTGCTAAAACAGCAAAAATTAATAATGTTGTATGTCTACTATTAGATATTACATTTATTTTATCATTTAAATTAATTATGTATTCTAAATTATTATCCATTTTCTTACTATTAATGCCGTTACCAATCATGTTAATCCTTGAAGCCCCTAAAAATTCAGTTATTGTAGGCCCAATATCCAAATTAGTTACTATTCCATTTTGTTTTGTAGTTGGGGATGATAATATACCATGATTAATTTTAGAACCCCACAATATCAAATGCGATAATTTATTATCTTCAACTCTCTCATCTCCACTATTGGGGCTTATTATCATTAACATACTATTATCTTTGTCAATATTTTCTTTTAATTCTCCAATAAAATTATCAATTTTAGATAATATACTTTGTCTTTGCTCCATAAAAACACTATCAGCCATTTGGCTACTATAAAAAAATAATCTATCTAAATCACCTGTATCAATAACAATTAATGAGGCTTTGTTTTTTATATTAATAACTTCTTCTAATAGTTTATCATAATTAGTTCTAAAACCATAAGGCATACTTATATCACTTACTAGTATATTATCTACATTTCCATAGTCTATTAATCCCTTCGAATCCATTGGAATTAAAGAACCAGGTCTTCTCACATAATCAATTGTATCTGCATTTCCATAAGAAGCTGTACAAATATTTTTATTATGCAAATTTTCTCCCAAAGCTCCTATGAAGGGTGTATAATTATTATCTTCATTTTTTTCAATTATCCTATTTAAACTTAAATTAGCTAAATTACTTTCTCTATTGATTGGGCCAAGCCTTCTCTCATACATTTCTTTATATCTATCGTCTAAATTATAAATTTCAGCACTCTCATAATCTGCTATAGCCTTATTAGAAGAATTAATAGTTAAATAACTTTCTACACCTTTGTATCCAACTAGTCCTCTAGTATTCATTAATCCAATGCTTCCATCATTAATAATACTATTTAAATTAGGCATATATTTTAAATCTTGTAGTGTATACCTATTCAAAATAACTAAATATATATTTTTATCCACATTTACTTCTTTAGTTGCAAAACTTATTTCATTTAAAGTTAGACATATTAATATCACTACAAATATAGTTAAAAATCTTTTATTCCCCTTCAATTATAAAACTCCCCTATTTACTATTATCAACACTATCTAAATAATTTCGTAATAATTCTTCTAAAATATCATCTCTTTCAATTTGTTTGATTAAACTTCTTGCATCTTTATAACTAGTAATATAAGTAGGATCTCCAGATAAAATATATCCTATCATTTGATTTATAGGATTATATCCCTTTTCTTTTAATGCATCAAAAACTTTTAATATAATTTTCCGAGTTTCATTAAGATTTTCTTTATCTAAATTAAATTTCATAGTTTCATTAATTTTATTATTCATTACAACACCCCCTATAATATTTATACCACAAACATACCAATATATACAGTATAAAAGTAAGTATTAACTAAAATAACTAATATTTATTTATTATATCATCAACTATATTCAAAGCCTCATCAACTTTATTTATATCTTTTCCTCCTGCTTGAGCCATATTTGGGCGACCTCCTCCGCCACCACCAGTTACTTTTGCTACTTCCCTTATAATATTACCTGCATGAAGTCCTTTTTTTATAAGATCATCACTTACCATAGAAACAAAATATACTTTATTTTCTGCAACTGAAGCTAATACAATAACACCTGAATCAAAAGATTGACGTAATTCATCACCTAAATTTCTTAAGCTATTCATATCCATATCAGTAACTTTATGTGTTATAACTGGTATATCATTAATTATTCTTTTTTGTTCTAGTATATCATTTGCAACAGAATAAGCCATCTTAGCCTTTAACGATTCTATTTCCTTATCCTTTTCTTTTAATTCTTCAATTAAACTATTTGCTTTTTCAATTATATTTACTTTATTAGCTTTTAATATTTTTGAAATTTCTTCTATATGAGTTTCCATATCCACTAAATACTCATAAACACTAGTTCCAGTAACTGCTTCTATTCTTCTAACTCCTGAAGCTATACTAGATTCACTTATAATTTTAAACATACCAATAGTACCTGTGTTTTTAACATGAGTACCTCCACATAATTCTATACTATAATCACCTATTTTTACAACACGTACCCTATCTTTGTACTTATCTTCAAATAACGCAACAGCCCCTAATTTTTCAGCCTCATCAATATTTGTTTCTATTATATCAACAGCTAAATTTTCAAATATTTTTGAATTTACAATTTCCTCTATCTTCTTTAGATTTTCATCACTTATTCCTTCATAATGAGTAAAATCAAATCTTAATCTATTTGATTCAACAAAAGAACCTGCTTGATTCACATGTTCACCTAATACATCTTTTAGGGCCCTATGTAACAAATGAGTAGCAGAATGATTCCTTGTAGTCCCCATTCTTTTCTCTTTATTTACTAAAGCTTCCACTTTATCATTAACTTCTACATTACCTTTTTCTATTTCTACAAAATGGCCAGTTAATTTTTCCGTTAATTTTTTTGTATCTAGTACCATAGAATTAAATATCGAATTTTCTATTATTCCAACATCTCCAATTTGTCCTCCACCTTCAGAATAAAAAGGAGTTTCTTCTAATATTATTATTCCTTTATCACCTTCATTTAAACTCTCTACTAATTTATTATTTTTAATTAATGCTAATACTTTAGTATTCAATTCTAAATTATCATAGCCACTAAATTTAGTTAAACATCCCTTTAATTCATCTAATCCAATTGGTAAATCAGTCCTTATCCAACTAGTATGATCTTCTTTATCTCTTGCCTTTCTTGCTCTCTCTCTCTGTTTTTCCATTTCTTCATTAAATGACTCTTCATCTACCAATAAGTTTTTCTCTCCTAAAATTTCTCTCGTCAAATCTAAAGGAAAACCATAAGTATCATATAACTTAAAAGCTTTTTCTCCACTTAGATATTTTTCATTCTTTTCTTTCATATCACTCATATATTCATTTAATATATTTAAACCTTGATGTACAGTTTCCTCAAACTTTTCTTCTTCCACTGTAATTATCTTTTTAATATGCTTTTCTTTGTTTTTTATTTCTGAATATTCTTCTTTCCAACTCTCTATTACAATATTAACAATATTAGATAGAAATTTTCCTTCAACTCCTAATAATTTTCCATGTCTTGAGGCTCTTCTAATTAGTCTTCTTAAAATATATCCCCTTCCCTCATTACTGGGAAGAATACCATCAGCAACTAAAAAAGTAGCTGCTCTCACATGATCAGTAATAATCCTAATAGATTCATCTTTTTTTGGATCATCTCCGTAAACTGTATTACTAACTTTTTCTACTTCTTTTATTATATTCCTTATTTCTTTTATTTCAAATATATTATCTGCACCTTCCAAAATAGCAGCTATTCTTTCAATACCCATTCCTGTATCAATATTGGGGTTTGGAAGAAGATTATAATTACCCTCATTATCTTTATCATATTGTGAAAAAACTAAATTCCAAATTTCTACAAATCTATCACATTCACAACCTGGTTTGCAATCTGGTTTCCCACATCCATATTTCTCTCCCCTATCTACATATATTTCTGAACAGGGCCCACCTGGACCTACTTCTAACTCCCAAAAATTATCTTCTTTTCCTAAGCGAACAATTTTATCATTTGTAACTCCTATTTTTTCATGCCAAATACTATATGCTTCATCATCATTGACATAAATAGATACCCATAAATCTTCTTTTGGAATTTCTAACCTTTCCGTTATAAATTCCCATGCCCACTCTATAGCTTCTTCTTTAAAATAATCTCCAAATGAAAAATTACCTAACATTTCAAAAAAAGTAGCATGTCTATCAGTTTTACCTACATTATTTATATCATCAGTTCTAATACATTTTTGACAAGTTACAACTCTTTTACTAGGAGGAGTTTTCTCTCCTATGAAATAAGGCTTTAATGGTGCCATACCTGCATTTATCAATAATAAGCTCTTATCATTCTTAGGAACTAAAGAAAAACTTGGTAATACCATATGTCCTTTTTCTTCAAAAAAACTTAAAAATTCTTGTCTCAACTCATGTAAACTCATTTTCTTCATCTAATACACCTCTCCTCTATATCTATGTTACAAAAAACCCGTCCCTACTAAAAGGACGAGTATAACTAGCCATACTATATTAGAAATTATATTTTAAATATGTATCTTTGTCAATAACTCAACTAGTATTCAATTTTTCTATAGTAAAAGAAAAAAGTATTTTTGCTATTGCTACAACAGGCACAGCAAATATCATACCTAATATCCCAAATATACCTCCACCTATTATTAAAGATATAATAATAACAATTGGGTGTATTCCCATTCCCTCACCTATTATCTTGGGAGATATAATATTATTTTCTATTTGTTGTATACCTATAAATATTATTACAACCCACAAAGCTTTAACTGGACTATCTAAAAGAGCAAAAAATACAGCAGGAACTATTCCTATTACAGGTCCAAAATATGGTATTATATCTACTAAACCTGCTATCATACCTATTAAAAATGCAAAATCGACCTTCAAAACTAACAAAAGAATAGTAGTTGAAATTCCTACATATATTGCCACTATTATTCTACCTCTTATAAATTGTCCCAAAGCTCTATCTATTTCTTTACCTAATTTTTTTACATCTCTTCTATGCTTTTTAGGTATAGTTAAAAGTATTTTATTAATAAAATATTTTTTATCTTTCAAAAAATAAAAAGTTAATATAGGTACAATTATTAAACTTAATATTTTAGAAAATATATTTAAAATTGAACTAGTAGCTTTTTTTAAATTTTCAGATACAAATATTTCTAAATTATTTATATTTTCAATTATAGCATCTTCCATTCCTTGAAACATAGGAGGAAGATTATCTATATTATCATAATATTTTATAT
>CAYUTQ010000025.1:0-29242 GCA_964447805.1 uncultured Clostridia bacterium | reverse complement strand
CCATTCCCTTTTCCATTCCCTTTTCCATTCCCTTTTCCATTCCCTTTTCCATTCCTCTTTCCAGTCCCTTTTTTTCTGCATAATCCAACCTAGATATAGCATCACGTCTAGCTTTTTCTCGTGCATAGTATTTTTCTCTTAATCTTTCATCAGCAGATATCTTTTCCAACATTTCTTTAGCCATATTTAATTTTTCACTCCTTTCTATAAGCTGATTTAACAACTCTTCTGTTCCAGGTTCTCCTACTTTTTTCATAAATGTTAGCCACAATTCTACTGCTTCCATATTTTCTATGTCTTTTTCATCATTAAATTTAGGTAATTCTATATAATGTATAGACAAATCCTCTGTTAATAGAAAATAATCATCTTTCTCTAATATTTTGTATTCTGTATGATACTTATTTGTTTCATCTATTATGATAAAATTCATTATATTGATTATTATACTCTTTTTTAATACTGAATATGAATCTCCTTCCAATATTGTATCTGCATACATTTTAGCCCAATAGTACAAACTTCTCTTCCTAAAATCATCTTCTTTATTAACTTGTACTTCTACATTTATTCTCTCTCCTTTTTTTGTCTTCACTTTTAAATCAAATATTGAACCTTTGTCTCCTTCAAATTCTTTTAAATTAAATGGGTTTAAATGGACTATTTCTTTTATTTTATCTTCTTTTTTAAGAGATAGTGTTGAATTTAAAAAATCTATTAAGATAATCTTGCTCTTTCTTTCTTCTCTGCCAAAAAGAGCTTTAAATACTAGGTCGTTTAATGGACTTAATAGCTTTT
Source organism: uncultured Clostridia bacterium (assembly GCA_964447805.1). Lineage (GTDB taxonomy): Bacteria > Bacillota > Clostridia > Tissierellales > DATGTQ01 > CAYUTQ01. Next base: position 28,444 of record CAYUTQ010000025.1, on the reverse strand, counting down.
TCCTTTCCATTTACGTTCTCCTTTATATAATTATTTGTATATATTATACCCTATTTTTGTATAATTTTATATATTAATATAATTATCACAAATATTTTTATATATTATCTAATAACTTACTTATTCATTTTTTTCTTCAAAATACTCTATGAAACATAATATTTAACTTGAACATTCCATAATTCAGAATACTTATCTTGCTTTCCTTTTATAATTCATCATAGCTTCTCCTGTAAATTATTTCACCTTCATAGAACACCCTATCTCATCACAAAATTTACAGAAAGAAAATCTATAAAAAATACAAATGACAATTTTGTTCTCTACTACTTCATAAAATTTAGTATATAGCTCAAATCCTGATATGAAATTCCAAGCATATAAATACTATTTTCAAAATTTGAATATTTCTTGGTCACCTTATTGCCCATATAATCATTTCCTTCAAACATAATTATAACTAAAAATCTGTTTTTATTTAAATTTATCGTAAAATACAAGAAAGCATATCAAATTGATATGCTTTCTCAATCTCCTATTATCTGTCTTTTAAAATAAAATCTATGTTATACCAACAGATTTGCAAATAGAAAACTTTTTCCCTCTATGAAATTATAAAATTAAGATATAATTTTAAACACTAAGTAGGCTGCACCAATACCCAAATAATTTCCTATAGCATAACCTACTAACCCACAAACTATACCAGTTACTGCTAAAGCTGGCCATTGTGCTGCAATAGGTAAAGCCATAGCACCTGATGGTCCACCAACAGAAGCTTGTGCAGTAACTAAAGTTGTTTGATAATCAATTTTAAATACCTTCATTGAAAGTAAATAATGAATTAATGTACTTACATATATAGCTACTATAACCCAAATTACTACATAAGGTGAAGATTTTAATAAATTAGGAATATAAGCCGTAGCACCTGCTGCAACAAAAAATACATGTAATAAATACATCCCTATTTCTTCATTTCCTACAAGATTACTTACTGATTCTGTTGATGCTGCTATTAATGAAAATGTTGTTAAAAATATTAAATTAATTGCACCTTTCCACATTCCAAAATCAAAAGCATTACTTAAGAAATAAGAAACAGCCATTATCAAACCAGATAAACTTACGATAAAGGTAAAATCATAAAAGTTCCAAGATTTTTTATGCCAATATCCTTCTTGCTTAACTTTTTCAATATCTTCTTTGCTTTGATCTACTCCCATCAATTGTTCAGTAGATAATTTCTTAACCCTTCTTCTTTCAAAAAATGGAATCATTGCTAATTGGATAGGTAAAAATATAGAACCAAAAATTATATCTGCAGCATTAGTTGCAACAAACAATTCTGATGGAGTATCAAGTGCATTTCCTACTGCAACTAAATTCATACTACCGCCTGTAAATGTTCCTACAAGCATACCTGTTAACTTCCAACCATTATTAGGATCAATTTTAGGTGCAAAAACAACCCCTGAAATAGTAGCAACAATAAAAACTGATACACATGCTATAAGCATACCTATAATGGCATTTTTAGCAAGTTTAAGCCAACTCTTTATGTTTACCGAAAATAGTACCATTGCTAAAGCCATAAATACTCCATAAGTTGAAACAAAATCATATAATTCATGTTCTGCTGGAGCAATGTGTAAATTTGAAAGTAAAATACCAAACAGATAACAAAAACCAGGAGCACTTACATATCTTGCCCATTTATATTTTTTTGTAAGCCAAAATGCAACCCCTGGTAAAAAGAAAAGCAAACCTGCAAGAACTACATCATGTTGAATCAATACATTTGCATTTTCCAATAGTAAGTCCCTCCTTTTATAATTTAAGTCCCAATCCTGGTTCGTCAGGTAGTATAATTTTACCACCTTCTATAGTAACTCCACCTTCTACAGGTAGTGATGACAAGAAGAATGTAGCATCTAAATCTCCTCTTGTTATATTTTTCAAAGCTGCTCCAAGACTTGCAGCAGCTGTAATACCTATATTACTTTCTTCAGCCATACATCCTAACATACATTCCATTCCTGCAACTTCAGCTAATGCATTAATCTTTTGTGCTTCTCTCAAACCTCCACATTTCATAATTTTAATATTTACAATGTCTGCTGCCCTCATTCTAATAATATTTAAAACATCTTTAGCATTAAATACACTTTCATCAGCCATAATGGGAACTGATGTATTGCGTGTAACTTCTGCAAGACCTTCTAAATCATAAGCAGGTACTGGTTGTTCAACTAATTCTACATCATATTCAGCCATTTTTTCAATAATATTAATTGCTTCCTTTACACTCCAACCTTGATTTGCATCGACTCTAATTTTTACATCACTACCTACTGCTTCTCTTATTTTCTTTATTCTCTCAATATCATCTTTGTAGTTTATTCCAACTTTAGTTTTAATTGTATCAAAGCCTTTTCTCGTAGCTTCACTAGCTTTTACAGCCATTTTTTCTGGCTCCTCAATACCAACTGTCATATCTGTAATAAAAGTATCTCGATAACCGCCTAATAACTTATATAATGGTTGATTAGTAATTTTACCTATTAAATCATGTATAGCAATATCTATAGCAGCTTTAGCTGCTGGATTTCGTGCAAGGGTTTTATCCATACTCCAATATATTTTCTCAATATCCATTGGATTTAATCCTATAATACTCTCTCCTAAAATTTCAATTCCTTTTTTAATTCCTTCAAGAATATCACCATTTATTAATAATGCTGTTGCTCCCTCACCATAACCAGAAATTCCTTCATCTGTCTGGATTTCTACTAAAGCAATACGAGCCACATCAATAACTCCAAGAGAAATTCTAAAAGGTTGTTTCAAAGGTATTTCTACTTCACTTACTTTTACATCTGTTATTTTCATATAAAACCCTCCATTTTTTAGTTTTGTAATATTCAATATATATTTTTAAACTTTGCTTAATCCTTTTACCATATTCATAACCGTTTGATTTCCTACATTATTCTAAACAATAATTTCTTTAATATTTTTAAATTAAGCAAAAGTTTTTATTATTTCCAATACTAATCTTGCTGAGTTTTCTAAATCTTTTACATAGAGATATTCTTCAACAGTATGAGGATGTTTCTCTCCAATACCCAAATTTACTGCTACAATACCATTAGCATTTAATATATTTGTATCACTTCCTCCTCCAGATTTAGCTGTATAAGAATTCAAACCTATATTTTTACAAGCGCTTTTAATTTTTTTAACTATATCATGTTCTGTATCAATTTTAAATGCTCCATAAGAATTCTTGATTTCTACTTCAACCTTACCACCAAATGTCTCTGCAGCATCTTCACAACATTTAACCATGTGTTCTGTTTGATTTTTCAATTTTTCATCTTTTAAACTTCTTGCTTCAGCTTCAATATTTACCTCTTTGGTAACTATATTCGTTACTTCTCCACCTGATATACATCCAATATTGGCAGTAGTCTCTTCATCTATTCTTAACAAATTCATATTACTAATAGCTTCACTAGCCATTTGAATTGCACTAATACCTTCTTCTGGTGCAATTCCTGCATGAGATTCTTTACCAATAAATTTAGCAGTAATTTTATTTTGAGCTGGACCTTGTACTACTATTTCTCCAGGACTTCCACCACTATCTAATACAAAACCTAATTTAGAATTTATTTTACCGTAGTCTAGATTCTTAGAACCATAAAGACCACCTTCTTCATAAACTGTAAAAACGACTTCAATATCTCCATGAGGTATATTTTTTTCTTTTATAACCTGTAAAACTTCCATAATTGATGCAATACCAGCTTTATCATCACCACCTAAAACAGTAGTTCCATCACTATAAATTACTCCATCTTTAATTACTGGTTTTATATCAGTTCCTGGTGAAACAGTATCCATATGAGAACTAAAAAGAATAGTTTCCCCTTCAGTAGTACCTTTTAATTTTCCTATTAAGTTGCCAGAATCACTTCCTACTCTTTCTCCAGCATCATCCATAATAACTTCTAAACCTAGTTCTTCCATTTCCTTTTTTAAAAAATTTGCAAATTGTCTTTCTTTTTTGGTAGGACTATCTATTTGAATATATTTTAAAAATCGATTCAATAGTCTTTTTTCATTTATCATAATATACCTTCTTTCATCATACGTTATAAATGTCTTATTGCTTGATAAATTATTTCCTTTTTCAACAACTTAATTTATTCAAACATCTTGGCATTTACAATTTAAAATAAAAATTTATCAACATTATTTATAACAATAACTATAATTTTCTAAAATTCGACTAAATTTATATTTATAGTTAGAATATAATATTTCTTAAAATTAGTCAAATAAAATACCAAAACATTGATGAAATATTTTTTAAAAAATGCTACAAAACTCAATGAATAAAATTCATTTTTATTTGTCATCAATATAAATATTTAAATCTTTCTAATAAAACATTATTATTTTATATTAAGATCTCCTTCCTTTTTCTACTTTTTTCGATAAAATTCAAGTTTTGCTCGTTATTACTGTGACATCTAATTCTATATAATATTCAGCTACCAAAATAACAGGCTTTTTATCACAATAAGCAATACCTAAAAAATACTCTTTAAACCCATAGCCAGTTAATTTTTTTAAAACAATAAAATTTATAAATTAAATCTTTATTACTAATTTTAACTTTCTTGATTTTTTCAATAACTTTTTTACTGTTCCTTTTTTCTAAAAATAAAATATATAACCATATTATATTTATAAACACAACTTACTTATACTATATCCCAAGTTATTATGACATTTTTTTAAATAACTATTGCTTTATGTATAAAAATATATTAAGATAGTATTGATACTGATAATCGTTATCAATAAGGAGGGATGTTCTATGGTTAGTCTTGATAATATAAAATTAGGATCAAAAGTTACAGTAAAAAATATATCAAAAAATACTTCTATACGAAAAAAACTTATGGATATGGGAATAGTACCTGGTGTTAAAATAACAGTCAGCGGAAAAGCTCCTTTAGGTGATCCTATAGAAATTATTGTTAAAAATTATAGACTAACTCTACGAAAAAACGAAGCTGCAAATATTTTTGTAGAGTAAAGCTAAAAGGAGGATTATTCATGAATAGTATGCCTTTAAGTTTTCTTTCTCAAAATGAAAAAGGTATTGTAGAAAACATAATAAGTGGGAAAAAATTATCTAAAAGATTGTATGAAATGGGTTTTAACAAAGGTGCTGAAATAAAAGTAATCAAAAATGATGTAGGACCGTTAATTGTCTCTTTATCTGGTAGCACAATTGCTATTGGAAGAGGTATCGCACAAAAAATCATGATTAATATTTAGAATTATTGTAAATTTTATTTGAAAATGATTATTATTTGATAGGAGGTTTTAAGAGTGAGTACAATTGCTCTAGTTGGTAACCCAAATAGTGGAAAAACTACACTGTTTAATGCATTAACTGGAACTAACCAACATGTTGGAAATTGGCCAGGAGTTACTGTAGAAAAAAAAGAAGGAAAAATAAATTATAAAGGGAAAAACTATAAAATTATAGATTTACCTGGAATATATAGTCTAGGTGCCTATTCAGAGGATGAGGTTGTTGCAAGAGATTTTATTCTTAAAGGAAATCCTGATGTAGTTATTAATATAGTAGACGCTACAAATATTGAAAGAAATCTTTACTTAACTACTCAACTTTTAGAAATGGATACTAAAGTTATAGTTGTACTAAATATGATGGATGAAGCAAAAAAAAGGAATATTAATATAGACATAAATAAATTATCTAAAGAATTAGGTACTCCTGTAGTAACTACAGTTGCCTCTAAAAAAGAAGGTCTAGATAATTTAATTAAAAAAACTATTGATACTATGAACAAAGATCAAAATAATAAAGTCAAAATTAATTATGGAAAGGATATTGATAATGGAATAGAAAATTTAAAAAATATTTTAGGCAAAAAACATTCTATTTCTAAATATCCTACTAATTGGATAGCACTAAAACTTCTCGAAGGCGATGAGTATATTTATAATTTAATGAAGACAAGTGATAATTATAAAATTTTAGACACAGTAAATGAAAGTATAGATACCATTGCTGCCACTTCTATGGAACCAGAATTGATTATAGCAAGTAAAAGATATGAATTTATAGACAACATTATAAATAAAAGTGTTAAAAAACCCGAAATAATGGTGGAAACAACATCAAATAAAATAGACAAAATTCTTACTAATAAATGGCTTGGGCTCCCAATTTTCGCACTAATAATGTTCATTGTATTTCAACTTACATTCACAATAGGCGAAGACTTGTTAGGTGAATCTGTTGCAAATGGTATAGAATGGCTTGGAGAAGCTGTTGGAAATTGGCTTGAAAACATAAATGCCCCTGACATGTTAATTGCCTTTGTATCTGATGGCATATTTGGTGGTGTTGGTGCAGTAATAGAATTTATTCCATTGTTAGCTGTTATGTATCTTTTATTTGGAATATTAGAAGATAGTGGATATATGGCAAGAGCTGCTTATGTTATGGATAGAATAATGAGAGCTTTAGGCCTTCATGGGAAAACTTTTATATCGATGTTAGTAGGATTTGGATGTAATGTTCCTGGAATAATGTCTACTAGGACTTTAGAAAGTAAAAAGGATAGAATGATTGCTACACTTATTAATCCCTTTGTTTCGTGTGGAGCTAAATTAGAAGTATATCTAGTATTCATAGCTGCTTTTTTCCCAAACAAAGGTGGATTGGTACTATTTAGTTTATATACAATAGGAATAATAGTTGCACTAATAATGGGTAAAATATTTAGTAAAACATTATTTAAAGGCGAACCATCTCATTTTATTATGGAATTACCTCCATATAGAATTCCTACTATAAAAAATGTACTTTTATATATGTGGGAAAAAGTATGGTCTTTTATCAAAAGAGCTGGTACAGTTATTTTTGCAGTAGTAACTATATTATGGGTATTAGCTGTTCTTCCTTTTGGAGTAGAGCCTTATACTGAAGCTAGTATTCTTGGAAAAATTGGTAGTTTCATAGCACCCATATTCAAACCAGCAGGATTTGGAACATGGCAAGCTGCTGTTGGACTTTTTGCTGGTATTGTTGCAAAAGAAGCAGTAGTTGGTACTCTTGGAATGGTCTATGCTGGAGTAGAAGAAGGAGCAAAACTTGTAACAACTCTCCAAAGTACATTTACTCCTTTATCAGCTTATTCTATGATGCTTATGACTCTATTATATACTCCATGTGCAGCTGTAATAGGAACTATTAAAGAAGAAACTAATTCAAGAAAATGGGCATGGTTTACAGCTTTGTATACTTTCCTTGTAGGATGGATAGTATCGGTGCTTGTATATCAAATAGGTACACTTTTAGGTTTTAATTAAAAATAAATATTACTTAAAAAGGCAGATTATAAATAAAAAACCTAAAAAAATATAATTATTGGTTATTTATTATATATTCTTAGTTCATCTATACCCCAAAAAAGAAAGTTGTTTTTAAAAACAACTTTCTTTTGCTTTATGCTTTTTAAATCTATTAATATAAAATTTTCTTACCTTTTTAGTGCTCTTTTTTTATATCTCTTGTTCATTTAATACCACCTAAGTTTATTCTATCATATTAATGTCATCAAATTTCTATATATAAACTAAAATCAAAAATAAAAATTTATGCAATCATTATAATTACATAAATTAAATTTGATATACTTTCACAAACTCAAGCTCTACATCAATAGTATAATATTTAAATCTTTAAACTATCCTAATATTTTTCCCGTAATCCTATAAAAATTCTTATAAGATATTTTTTCTATATCATCATCACTGTATCCTCTTTTAACCATTTCATTAATCAAATTTTCAGTTTTAGAAACATTTTCAAAATCTTTCGTTCCAATAGTATCTCCTTCTACAAAATCATCAGTAGTATCATTTTCAAGAAAATCAAAAAAATCAAAACCAAAACATACATGGTCTACCCCCATAATTTCTACCATATGATCTAAATGATCTACTAAATGCTTCAAATCTTGTTTGCCTTTGTCTAGGTGAACAAATTCATTGAATGAATTTAAACCAACTAAACCTCCTCTATCGCTAATAGCCCTAAGTTGTTCATCAGCAAGATTCCTTTTTACATTACAAAGAGATCTACAATTTGAATGAGAAGCAATAAAAGGTTTAGTAGTCATACTATATATATCCCAAAATGTTTTATCATTAGCATGAGAAACATCTATTATTATCCCTAAACTTTCCATTAAATTAATAGCCTTTTCCCCTAACTTCGTAACTCCTCTATTAGGATTCCCTCTTACTCCCGTAGCCAGAACATTTTCCTCATTCCAAGTAAGCGAAGCATGTCTTACTCCAAACATATATAGAGCATTAATTAAATTAATTTTCTCTCCAATACCACTTAATCCTTCAATTCCTATTATAACAGCTAATTTATCTTCATTTAATGCTCTATTAAAATCTTCACTTTTTAAAATAATTTCTAAAATATCCTGATTCTCCATTACCTCAACAGAAGTTGCTTCAACCATCTCTATTAACCTTTTTTCTGGAGTTTTATCATAAGGAAGATCTATCCAAAGAACAAATATTCCACCTATAATATTCCCTTTCCTAAATCTATTCAAATGTCTACTTTTAATAATATCTTTTTTCCCTTTATTTCTTTGAACAGTTACATCTGTCCAAATATCACCATGACAATCAAAAATCATTTTACCCCTCCTATTATAAAAAGCACTATGTATACTTAAATAAAAATTTCATCCATTTTCGTGTAACCTATCATCACTAGCTTTTTTATAAACTCATTTATATAAATAATTTGAATTATTTATATACTGAAAACATATCACTACACTTTCTAGGATCAACTACAAATATATTATAAAAAATTGATAAGTTTTAATTCAAAGTTTGAAAAATAATTACATCTATTATCTTTTTCTTATACTTTTTAATCCTAATGCCATATTTGTAAAAAATATTTATTAGTATCATTAATTCTTTCAAAATATAAACTATATTCCCCAACTTCATAACATAAAATATGGCTTGGATTACCATCTTTATCTTCAAAAAGTTCTGACATATGTTCTCCAAAAGTATTCTTTATATCTTCAATATCAGCTGCTAAATCAAGACCAAATAACTCCATATCCTCCCATAACCATATACTTGTCACTTTATCCTCCCAACCAAATATAGTAAATCCATCATACTCTAAATACTCTACTTCATACATTCCTATATCATTAGGTTCTCCAAATTTCTCATATACTTGATCTTTATTCAAAGCAAATATACTATCTAAATACTTTAAATCTTTACAGAATTTTTTATTCAAATCTTCTTGATCTATTTCTTGACTATTTTCTTCCAATTGATTTTCATCAACTATATTATCAACAGTATATAAATCATAAGTAGTCCATTTGCCATCATCATAAAAACTTATAACTTCAAAATCTGCAATAGTATCACCATTATATGATGGTCCCATAATAGTTTGTCCTACTTTCAATCCATATTTATTTAATTCTGGAATAAATATTGGATCCACATCTGTTTCTCTAGTCCCTCCTAAACTTAATTCTTGACTTAATAATTTCCCTTCTTTATTATAATGTCCCTCTTCATAATACCTTTGTTTTCTTTCCTCGTCAAAATCAACTATATGAGTTTTATCTGCTTCTTCTGAATAAATCTTCGCCTTGTAATCATCTATAAAAAAAGATTTAACATCATTAAAATTGTGAACACAATAATTTTCCATTTCATTATCTTTATAACTAAATAAATAATGAACCCTTGCATCACTGGAACCCCCACTGTGAACACTTACTAAAACATCTAATACATTATCATTATTTATATCCACAAGTTTTAAATTATAAGGATATCCCATAAAATCTGATAAAGATATTTCATCTAATATACTTCCATCCTTCGGACTTTGAAGCAATATTTTTATAATCTCACTAGCCATACCATCATTATTAGAAGCAACTAATAAAATATTTTCTTCTTCACCGTCTCCATTTATATCACCAGTCTGAACATCAATTAAATCTAATCCTTCCTCATTATTAATACCATAATCTATTGCATAATATAAAGGAATATCTTTTAACTTATCCTTATTGGTATAATCTAATGTTATTTCTGCACTACTTTTATCTCCCATTCTTAAATAACTCTTAGCTAAATATAAATCTCCCTTATTACTTGGTATTTTACCTCTATTATATTCATCATAAATTTTTTGTATAGTTTCCACATTACCCACTTGATCATATATGTAAAGTAATTTTTCATAAGCTTCTAAATTTTGATCATCCTCTTTTAATATCTCTAAAGATAGCTTTTCTGCTTTTTCAAACTCAAAACAATCTATATAATAATCTATTAAAAATAATTTTATTGATATCTTATCATCAGCTTTTTCAATACCTTCTTTTAAAATCTTTTCAATAAATTCTGCTGATCCTACAAGTTTATAATTCTTTGCAAGTCCTATATAAGGTTTATAATCACTAGGTTTCTTTTCAATTATACTCTTGTATATCTCTATAGCCTCATCATATTCACCACTTTCTGTTAATTTTACTGCCTGTTCTATTTTTTTATCTACACCACTGCATCCTATTAAACTAATACACAATAATAATAATAAAATAATAATAAATTTTTTCTTCATAGCATTTCTCCTTTACATTTAATACTGTTTATAATGTTTTTTAACTTTTCTAATAATTTTATACAAATATCTCTATTTCTAATAACTTAAAATACTCTTACATATTCTTTTTCGACTTTTAGTGTGATATTCCTCTATTTTTTATTATTATTCTATTTCTTCTTTACAATAAATTTTACACTTTATCTTAAGTTTTATTCATTTATAAATAGTTGATTTCCAAGTTACTCTAAAAATAATTCCATATAAAATTTAAAAATATTATTCTTCACATTTCATTTCTACTGACTTTTAAACATAATAAAAGCACCTACAATTAAGTAAGTGTTTATATCTAATCCAATACAATTTTTAAGTATATATGCTATCTCCTAGCCATTCTAAGTCTATTATTTCCATACTGTTCTTGTACATAAACTATTAGCATATTCTTTCACTTCCTTATAAAGCAAATCTATATTTTGTCTAAGATACCCTTTATAAATAATCTTTAGAGTTAATACATTGTAAAATATTAAATCATCATACACAATATCTATTTTACATTAATTATTTTTAATAACTTATTATTTTCTTTTATTATCACTTCACTCCTAATATCCTACTTATCATATATCTTTTTAATAATATTCCCTCTAATAGTTAATTTCACTTTTCCTAATCATGAAACATTTCACTCTTTTATATTTTTAAATTCTATATTCACACTTTTTAATACCTAGCATAATTTATATAGAGCTTTAAATTTCTTGTTAGGAGGTAATATTTATGGTTGATAACGAACAACGAGGTGGATTACTTAATTGTATTTTAGGTGATAATTGTGATAATAGTTCTTTGCTCTTCTTTTTCTTACTACTTGTAGTAATATTCTGTAAATGTGATCGTTGGTAACATTTTTAAACTCACAATATAAATAATAATTAGTCTCAAAACTCTATCAAATCAATATGCTGAGCCTTGATAATATTCTTGGCTCTTTTTTATTTACATTCCTATAATATTTGTCTATAAAACCAATAGTTTAATTCATTCTCTCTTAACTCTACTATATGCAATTTTCACATTTTTAAAATCCTATTAACTAGCCCCTCATAAAACATATAACCTTTCTCACCAATTCTAACAAACCACATATTATTACCCACTGATTAACTTTATCTGCAGATAAAACATTTACTTTTTGCACCAAATCTTTGATTCTTATCGTTCTACCACTTCTAAAGGCCTAACACCAAACCTGTTAACATAATCCACATTACACACAGCATTTATTTCCATATAAATAAGCTCACTAACCTCTGCAATTTTAAATTCAACAGGTAATCTACTTTGTAGAGTATTCCAAAGTCTTTCTACTCTTCCCTTAGCTTGAGGTGAAGGAGCAGTAATGAAAGATGGTATTAAATTATATGGCTATCCCGGTGGGTATTCAGATAGAACAATTAAGTATCAATGGCAAATAATAACCGATACCCACGTAGACATGTAAAAGTCCCTAAAAATAAAGATAATATCCAAAATACAATAATAATAAAGTAGAGTATTTCAATAAAAATCAAACTATCCTATTATTAGATATAATTAAAGATGAATCACTTAAATATCAAGTAGCTACTAATATCACAATATTATGTGGTTTGAGAAATGGCGAAATATTAGGTCCTACATAGAATGATATCTATTTAAAAAATAAAACCATCAGTATTAATAAATCAAAAAACTATATTAAAAGCAGAGGTATGATAACCAAAACTCCAAAAAACGAAAGTTCTATAAGAACTGTTAGGATACCTGACTCTATTGTAAAATTACTAAGGAAATATAAGCTGTGGTAAAATGGCAAAAGTATATCCTATAACAGACCTACTAAATGGCTTCTTAAAACAATAAGGAAACATAATGATAAAATAATGAATGATACTTCATTATCAGATGAAAAAAAATAAATATATATTACCAGTTTTAAGTTTCCACAAACTAAGACATACATCTGCTACATTATTAATTGAATAAAATACTGATGTTAGAGCCATATCGTCTAACCTTGGACATACTCAAACTAGTACAACTTTTAATATTTATGCACATTTTTTGAAAAGTACAGATAAAAAAAACATCTGATACTCTTGAAAATCTTTTAGATAGAAAAAAGATATTAATACTATAAAAAATACTTGAAAGATAGTTGATTATCTTTCAAGTATTTTTTATATCCTTAATCTTTAATTCCAACTTTTTCTTTAATCGCTGACTGAAGTATCTGTGAAAAATTCAAATTATTTTCTATACCAATATCATTAATCCATTTAGGTATTGTTACCGTTTTTTTAACTGATCTATTTTCCATCTTGTCTCTTACTGGAACCATCCAAACGTTAATCCAAGCTATAGACTCGTTTTTACCTAATTTTATATCTTCAATTCTTGATGGCTCTGGAATAGGAATGTTATCTTGTTCCATATCATATAGACATAGCTCTAATACATCTCTTGCACTATCTAATGCATCTTCTAAACTATCTCCAAAAGTAAAACAATTATTAATATCTGGAAAACTAATCTCGTATGAATCTTCTACTACTTTAATAATGGAAGGAAATATATATCTATTTTTCATAAACTCTCCTCCTTGTATATATATCCTCATTAATAACTATAAAAAGAGGCGAGGGATTAAAATTTAACCTCTGTAATCCTTTCTATGTTTTTTAACGTTCCTGTTGGTATATCTTTACTTGTACATTTAACTGGACAAATACACCCTTTGGAATTCACATAGATTTCATGGGAGCCACTTGTTCTTTTAAGTTTCCACCCATTTTCTTTTAAGATTTTAACCACCTCTTTATAAGAATAAACCACAATATCACCACCTGCCATGTATTTTCCTCATCTGGCCGTTCTAGTACCCTACGAATACATACTCAGAAAGGTGCTTATATGTTTATTCTTATTTATAATATATACGTATTCATTATACGTGTCAACATTTTAATTAAAGTATTTCCCATATTATTTATATATAGTTTGTACTTTCGTAGTAGTATTATTCAGTAGGTTTTCTTTATATGAGTTATCTAATGATTTTTATCCAGTAGTAGTCAAAACCCAAAAATAGCATAAAAAAAACCTACAGAAAATCTCTGTAAGCCTATATTTCAGCTTGGTGCACCTTCAGGGACTCGAACCCTGGGCCCACTGATTAAGAGTCAGTTGCTCTACCACCTGAGCTAAAGGTGCAAAACCAAACAACATAGAATATTATACTACTATATTTTAAATTTGTCTAGTCTTTTTAAAGGTTTTTTTTAAAAAACATCTTTTAAATAAAACATCAGCAAATAATTTTATTCTCCAAACTTATAAATTGTCCTCTATAAACTATAAATCAAAATCTGGTTTTTCATTTAAAAAGAATACAGATAATGTCCCTGGACCTGAATGAGCACCTATAGCACACCCTATAATATTTAAAACAAAATCAGTACAACCATATCTTTCTTCAATCATTTTTTGTAATTTCTTTGCTCCCTCTATATCATCACCATGGTTTATACCAATAGTTTGATTTTTTAAATCAGCATTTCTTCCTCTTTCCTCCATTATTTCAAGCATTCTCTTAAGGACCTTATTTCTTCCTCTAACCTTTTCAATAGGTCTCAAAGTTCCATCCTCTGGTATATCTAAAATTGGCTTTATATTCAAAAGGCCTCCCACAAATGCTTCTGCCCTTGTAACTCTTCCACCTCTAAATAAATACTCCAAATTGTCTACTGTAAATATATGTTCAATATGATTAACATAGAAATCCAAAACCTTAAGAATTTCTGCTTTACTTCTTCCTGCCTTAGCCATTTGTGCAGCCTTATATACTAATAACCCAAAACCTACTGAAGCTGACTTAGAATCTACAATTTCTAAATCTAAATTAGGATATGTGTCTTTCAAAGCATCTCTAGTTAAAACTGCAGTTTGATAAGTTCCCGATAGTCCTGAAGAAAAAGTAATATAAATTGTACTTTCTTGTTTCTTAGCAATTTCTTCAAACTTTTCTTTAAACATATGGGGTGGTATTTGAGCTGTTTTATATACTATTCCATTTCTCATATCATCATACATTTTTTTAGGATCTAATGTCACTTTATCTAAATACTCTTCTTCTCCCTTGCTTACTAAAATAGGTAATATATCTATATCATATTCTTCAATAATATCATCAGGTAAATCACATGCACTATCTGTTAAAATTTTCACGCCCATACTATCCCTCCTATACATTTCCTAATTATACTATATCACATCACCTAATAAAAATAAATCAAATATTTTAAAAAATATTTTAGCATATAATATGCTTTTTTTAAATAGATTATACTACTAGTATTTATAGGGGTGAAATCATGAAATTTTTCTTTATGTGTAAAAAAACCTTTTACTTAATAATTGGAATTATTATTATAATTATAATAGCATTAATTATTAAATTTTTCTTTTAATAATTAACATAAATATTTTCGTTAATGTTGTATATTTCCAGCAAAAAAAGAGCAGTAGTCAATTATCTGCTCTCTTCTCATCTTCTTCTATTTCTAGATTATGATATTCAAAAATTAGTTCATCTAATTCCATACTAAATTGGAGAATTTTTTCTTTGTCAATATCTTGAGTTATGAGATTATTAAGCTCTTGTCTTTTGTCTTCTATTTTCCCCTTTAATTTTTCCAACTTATGAATATCATCCATTTCTAATTCCCTTTCTCTTATTTTTTTACATCCCATACACTTAATTTGTTCAATAGCTTCCAAGTAAACTACCATCTTTCTTCTCCCTCCAAGTATTTTAAATAGCCAATACTTTCTTTTCTATATTTCTATTATATTATATCAATATATTTTAATTTTTCCAGACAATAATAATACCATTATTCCCCATTTTTTTAGAATTTTTTTTATTTTCGACTACTTATCACACAAAAAAACAACCTTCATATTTTTAAGGCTGTTTTTTAATCACATTTTCTTCAATATTATCTATTATTATTCTACTTTTTACTTTTTATATATTTTTTTACTTCTTCCATATATTTAGAACTAATTGTTTTAATTACAAAATTATTTACTGAATCCAATCTTTGTTTTTCAATAGTAGTAATAGGTAGTACATTTACTGAAGTTCCTGTCATAAATGCACCGTCTATTTTTACTAAATCTTCTACATGAATATTTTCTTCTATGAGCTTTAAATTTAACTCATTACAAATATTCAATATATGCTTTCTAGTAATACCTAACAATACTTCTCCTCTAGGAGCCGTATATACCTTATCTCCTTTTATAAAAAACATATTAGACCTACTTCCTTCAGTAATACGTCCATTCTTATTAACTAACAACGCCTCAAAAGCATCATTGTTTTTTAACTTATTATTTACCCTTTCTTTAAAACTGGTATTTAAAATCTTTGCATTGGGTTTTTCTCTCTCATAGTAATATAAAATAGTATGAATTCCTTCCTCATATACCTCTGATTCTGGATAATAACTTTCTATAAAATATGCCAAAAACACTTGTCCTTCCCCTTCTATTGGAGCGCATAATAATTTTATATTTAAATTTTCAACTCTATTTTTTAATATTATATTTTCAATATCTTTTTTTATCTCTTCTTCCGTTCTATTAATATGATATTTTGCAATCTGAAAAGATTTCTCCATTCTCTCTAAATGTTCTTCCAAAAAAAGAGGAACTCCTTCTATTACTCGTATAACTTCATAAACTGGTGGTTTAACTATTTTTTCAAATATATCTGTATTTTCCACTTTTATTATTTCCCCATTTATTGATAAAAAATCTTTTATAGCCTCTTTTTCCAATACTATCCCCCCTGCCATTATAATAAATTTTTAAAATTTATTTTTCAATTTCTTTTAAATTTTTTATTACAATATTCTTCTTTATATTTAATATTTGTTTACTATTTAATTTTAATGAATTTTTCATATCTTCCATTGATTTTTTCAATTTTTCTACATCATTAATTTTTTTCTTATCTTTCCCTATTTTAGTGCTAAGTCTATTTATTTGTTCTTCTCCTAAACTTAAATAATTTTCTCCTTGCTCTAATTCACCTTTTTCTCCCATAATATAACCTTGATATACATAATATTTTATTCTACTAATTTCACCAATAATTTCATCTTTGTAAAAATCAAAAAATGATGCAATATTTAAAAAAAGTTCACTTCCCTTTAACATAATATCAGATAATTCCTCTTTTTCTATAGTTGTCGTCAAATTATTCAAACTCTCTTCAAATTTATCTACATCATTACTAGTTACGCCTTTTTTTATACTTTCTACTTCATATTTATTCCAATTTTCATGAATTTCTTTTATTTTTGTATCCAATTTTCTTAAGCTTTTCCCTATAGTTTCCTTTTTTTCTTCTTCATTTTTTGTTGTTTGTACTTCTTTGTCTGCAATTTCTATTATATTATCTATTTCTTTATAAATTTTATTTAAAGTCTCTGGAGCTTTTTCTTTTTGTTCAATTATAAATGATTTTTTATTAGATTGTTTTGTACATCCTGATATTATTAAAATTATTGTCAATAAGACAATTATTAATATTCTCATATTTTTCAAATATACCACCTCTAGTTTAGTATCACCAAAGGCGGTAATTTTATGTTATAAAATTGGAGAAAGTAATCTAGACACAGATTCTTTAAATTTAACCATAAAAGAACGTTTTTCATAATCTTCTATAGTAATCTCTTTACAATACTTTAAATCCTCTATAAAGGCCTCAGTAATTTCTCTATTGACTTCAGTATCATATATAAAAGCATTTACTTCAAAATTTAATTTAAAACTTCTAATATCAAGATTAGCTGTTCCTACAGATGAAATAAAATCATCTACAATTATAGCCTTACTATGAATAAAACCATTTTGATAAGTATAAAATCTTACTCCCGCTTGTTGAAGTTCCCCAATATAAGATAGACTAGCCCAGTAAACAAACGGATGATCTGGTTTTGACGGTATCATAATTCTTACGTCTACCCCTGATAATCCAGCTACTTTCAATCCCTCCAATATACTGTCATCAGGTATAAAATAAGGGGTTTGAATATATAGCTTTCTATTTGCATTCATAATCATTTTGAAATATCCATCTTTTACACTAGTCCACTTAGAATCAGGACCGCTAGATACAATTTGTATACCTTTAGTATCAATAGGCTTAACCTTTGGAAAATATTTTTCTTCATAACCTATTTCTTCCTTAGCAGCAAATCTCCAATCTAACAAAAATCTCCACTGAAGACTATTTACTGCACTACCTACAATTTTACAATGAGTATCTCTCCAAAATCCAAATTTTTCTGAAAGCCCTAAATACTCATTACCAATATTAAAACCACCAACAAAGCCTTCTTTTCCATCTATAATACATATTTTCCTATGATTTCTATAATTAATTCTAGGAGTTAAATAAGCTGCAAAAGGCGGAAAAAAGCATGCTACTTCTCCCCCAGCATCTATTAAAGGACTGAAAAACTTTTTAGAAATTCCTCTTCCACCCATACCGTCATATAAAAGTTTCACTTCTAATCCTTCTTTAGCTTTTTCCGTCATAATTTGTACTATCTCTCTTCCAATATCATCATCTCTGATAATATAATATTCTAAATGAATATATTTTTCAGCTTCTCTTAAACTTTTTAACAGTGCATTAAATTTATCTTCACCATTAAAGTACAACTCTACATCATTATTTTGAGTATATATGGCACCATTACCCATTAACAGTAGTTGGATAATATCTCGATGTTCCTCCATTTTAGGTTCATTAAAGTTAAACTCGTGATTTTGAATACTATGTTCTTGAGTAACAACCAATTCTTTAAGATAATTATCCTCTTCTTCTTTTAATTGAAACATTTTCTTTTTTCGTAAATCTTGACCTATAACCAAATACATTAAAAATCCAATACCTGGTAAGAAGAAGAAAATCATTAACCATAGCCAAGTAGTAGTAGGATTTCTTCTTTCAAAAAAAACCATTATAATCGCAAACAAAATATTTAATAGAAATATATTTTGAACAATCCATTTGAAAACATCAACCACATAACTCATATCATCACCCACACAAAAATATGCATTCTTCTAAAAACAACATTATCCTACATTTATCATATCAAAAAACACATGTAAAAGACATCATTTTTTAACATTTTTCTTGGATTTATATCTTTTTGTATTATCTAATATTCTTTTTCTAATTCTAATACTTTTAGGAGTTATTTCAATAAGTTCATCTTTTTCGATAAACTCTAAAGCTTCTTCCAATGACATATTTTTGGGTGGTGATAATCTTAAAGCTTCATCAGTTCCAGAAGCCCTAATATTTGATTGATGTTTTTTCTTACATACATTGACCTCTATATCAGTACCCTTTGGATTTGTTCCTACTACCATACCCTCATAAACCTCAGTTCCTGGTTCTATAAATAAAACTCCTCTTTCTTGAGCTGAATATAAACCATACGCTGTAGATTCACCAGTTTCAAAAGATATAAGAGATCCTTCATTTCTTGTTGGGATATCCCCCTTATAGCGAGCAAAACCATCAAAATTGAAGTTTAATATACCATGACCTTTTGTATCCGTCATAAAATCTTGCCTATACCCTATAAGCCCTCTAGCAGGGACAGAAAATATAAGCCTTGAATAACCTCCTTGAGACTCTATCATATTCTCAAGTTCACCTTTTCTTTGCCCTATTTTTTCTATTACAATACCAATATATTCTTCAGGTACATCAATAGTAACTCTTTCCATAGGTTCATATTTTTTATTGTCTATATATTTATATAACACTTCTGGCTTTGACACTTGAAATTCATAACCTTCTCTTCTCAAGTTTTCTATTAAAACTGATAGATGAAGTTCTCCTCTTCCAGATACTTTAAAAGCATCAGTTGAATCTGTTTCTTCTACTCTCAAACTTACATCTGTTTGAAGTTCTTTAAACAATCTATTTCTTAGATGTCTTGATGTTAAATACTCTCCTTCTTTCCCTGCAAAAGGACTATCATTAACAGAAAAAGTCATACCTATCGTAGGCTCTGAAATTTTTACAAAAGGTAATGGTTCTGGAAAATCAACATCAGTTATAGTATCACCAATACGAATACCTTCTACACCAGTTACTGCAATAATACTTCCCATTTTTGCTTCATCAACTTCAACTCTTTTTAAACCTTCAAACTCATAAAGTTTCGTAATTTTTTCCTTCTTTATATTTTCTTTATCTTCCATATTTACTATTAATGCTTCCTGATTTGTTTTAATCTTTCCTCTTTCTATTTTTCCAATACCTATTCTACCTACATAATCATTATAATCAATTGTAGATATAAGAATTTGTAATGGCCCTTCAACATCACCTTCTGGTGCAGGAATATATTTTACTATAGATTCAAACAAATCCTTCATGTCATCTTTAGGTTTTTTAAAATCTAAAGTAGCAGTCCCTGTTTTAGCTGATGTAAATATAAAAGGACAATCTAATTGTTCATCATTAGCTCCTAAATCAATAAATAAATCTAATACCTCATCAATAACCTCATTAGGTCTTGCATCTGGTCTATCAATTTTATTAATACATACTATAACTGGTAATTCTAATTCAAAAGCTTTTTTCAACACAAATTTTGTCTGTGGCATAGGCCCTTCAAAAGCATCTACTAACAAAACAACTCCATTGACCATCTTAAGAACTCTCTCTACCTCTCCTCCAAAATCTGAGTGACCAGGAGTATCTATGATATTTATTTTTATATCATTATAGTAAAGAGCAGTGTTTTTAGATAGTATGGTAATTCCTCTTTCCCTTTCTATATCATTTGAATCCATTACCCTATCTTGTACTACTTGATTAGTTCTAAAAATTCCGCTCTGTTTTAAAAGAGCATCTACTAATGTTGTTTTCCCATGATCAACATGGGCTACTATAGCAATATTTCTAATATCAGTTCTTTTTACTTTCATATATTATATCCCTTTCTAATTATATACTTTAATTTGTATTTCATTAACCAAATTTATTTTATCACAATTTGCAAAAAAAATTAAATAAAAAAGCAGGGAATCTAATCCCCGAAATCAATATAGGTTTTCCCTATTAAAAAATAATTTATTTAAAGTTATCTATGCTAAATATTTTATAGACACTATTTTATTATTATCAATATAAAATTCATCTGATAAACCTTCCACTATAACTAAACCTCTTCCACTACATTTCAAATCTAAAGGATTATATGATGATAAATCATAATTAAAACCTTTTCCTTCATCTGTTACTTCAATACGTATTGTATCTTTTATAACTATTAAATCTAAAGTAACCAATTTCTCCTCATCAAAATCATTGCCATGGATAACCCCATTTGCTACCAACTCATTTAAAATAAGTTTCACATCAAACATAATATTTTCATCACTTATTATTCCTTCTAATTTACTTAATATATCTTGTATGAAATCTTTACTTTTATATAAATTGCTACATACAGAACCTCGAAATCTAAAATACATTTAAACCACTTCCATTTATATTATAATTTCCATATCCATAAATATATTACCCATAAACTTATTCACTAATCTTATTTAATTTAAAAAACAAATATTATTCTAAAAGTTT
Source organism: uncultured Clostridia bacterium (assembly GCA_964447805.1). Taxonomy (GTDB): domain Bacteria; phylum Bacillota; class Clostridia; order Tissierellales; family DATGTQ01; genus CAYUTQ01. Next base: position 6,953 of record CAYUTQ010000025.1, on the reverse strand, counting down.
AAAATCAAATTAAACGGGTAATATTTATTATAATTAAGAAAAAGAAAGGAGATTTTACTTATGGACAAATATGTATGTGAACCTTGTGGTTATGTGTATGATCCTGCAAAAGGTGACCCAGATAATGGTATAGAACCTGGAACAGCTTTTGAAGATTTACCAGAAGATTGGGTATGCCCAGTATGTGGAGCCCCAAAAGATTTATTTGCAAAAGAATAATCTTTTACAAAGAGCAGCATTATTTTAATAAAATTGCTGCTCTTTATTTATATTTATTATTTCTTCTAAAACTTTCCAAATATAATCAATATTTATTCTCTTTGTAGCTGAAAAAGGAATAATTAATTTTTCATTTTCCATTTTAAGGAATTTGCGGATTATATTCTTTTGCTTTTCTATAGCACCTTTAGAAAGTTTATCTGCTTTTGTTGCTATAACTATACCATTATAACCAAAATATTTTATCCAATTATACATCATTTTATCATGTTCTCCAGGTTCATGCCGAATATCTAACAATAGTATTACCTCTATTAGATTTTTCCTATTTCCTAAATACTCTTCTATAATTTGCCCCCATTGTTCTCTTTCTTTTTTAGAAACACGAGCATAACCATAACCAGGTAAATCAACTAGTCTAAATTGATTATTTATAGTATAAAAATTAATAGTCTTAGTTTTACCTGGTTTATTACTAGTTCTAGCCAAATCTCTCCTATTAACTAAAGTATTTATTAAAGAAGACTTTCCTACATTTGATTTTCCTGCAAAAGCAATCTCAAAAAGATTGTTTTTTGGATACTGTTCTTTACTTACAGCTAATTTTGATAACTCCGCACTAGTTATCTTCATTTTCACCATCCTTACTAACTAAAGCATGTTTTAATACCTCTTCCATTTCCTTAACAAATACAAATTCTATTTTCTTTTTTATTTTATCTGGTATCTCGTCTAAATTTTTTTTATTTTCAGCTGGTAGAAGTATTTTTTTTACTCCAGCTCTATTAGCTGCTAAAACCTTTTCTTTCACACCACCTATTGGTAGTACTCTACCTGTCAAAGTAATTTCTCCTGTCATAGCTACATTTTTATTTACTGGTATACCTGTCAAAGCTGAAACTACCGCCGTTGTTATTGTAATACCAGCAGAAGGCCCATCTTTAGGGATTGCCCCTTCTGGAACATGAATATGTATATCCATTTCCTTATAAAAATTATTATCTATTTTAAATTTCTCTGAATTAGCCCTTACATAACTAATACCTGCCATAGCAGATTCTTTCATTACATCTCCTAATTGTCCTGTTAATTGAAGTTTCCCTGTACCTTTCATAGAATTTACTTCTATTGATAATGTTTCCCCTCCAACAGTTGTCCAAGCTAATCCAGTAGCTACTCCTACTTGATTTTCCTCTTCTACCACATCATATCTAAATTTAGGAGCTCCTAAATATTTCTCTACATTAACAGTAACTATTCTTACTTTTCTTTTATTTTTCTCAACTATTTGTTTTGCAGTTTTTCTACAAATATTAGCAATATTTCTTTCTAAATTTCTAACTCCTGCCTCCCTTGTATAATTATTAATAACTTTTTTCATAGCATTTTCTGATATAGTTAATTTATTTTCTTCTAATCCATGTTCTTTAAGTTGTTTTGGTAACAAATAATCCATAGCTATTTTAAGCTTTTCTTCATCTGTATAGCCAGGAATCCTTATTACCTCCATTCTATCAAGTAATGGAGCTGGAATAGTTGATGTAGTATTAGCTGTTGTAATAAACATAACTTTTGATAAATCAAAAGGAACTTCTAGAAAATTATCTGTAAAAGTATTATTTTGTTCTGGATCTAATACTTCAAGTAATGCACTAGCAGGATCCCCACGAAAATCACTATTTAATTTATCTATTTCATCCAACAAAAACACTGGGTTTTTAGAACCTGATTTTTTTATCAAACTTATAATACGGCCTGGCATTGACCCTACATAAGTTCTTCTATGTCCTCTAATTTCTGCTTCATCTCTTATTCCACCTAATGACATACGGACAAAATTTCTATTTAAAGCTGTAGCTATAGATTTAGCTATTGATGTCTTCCCTACTCCAGGTGGCCCTACCAAACATAAAATTGGCCCCTTCATATTATCAGTCAACTTTCTTATAGCAATAAACTCTAAAATTCTTTCCTTTACATCTTCTAAACCATAATGTTCCTCATTGAGAATACGTCTGGACTTCTTTATATTAACCTTATCTGTTGTCTCTTTATCCCAAGGGAGTTCTATTATCCAATCTAAATAAGTCCGTATAACACCAGTTTCTGCTGATTGAGGTGGCAATTTATACAGCCTTTCTACTTCATTTAGAACTTTTTCTTCTACTTCTTTAGGTAATTTTATAGCCTCTATTTTTTCCTTATATTCTTCTACTTCTGCAGTAACTTCATCTTCTTCACCTAATTCTTTTTGTATTGCTTTTAGTTGCTCTTTTAAATAATACTCTTTTTGTAATTTACTAATTTGCTTCTTAACTCTATTATCTATTTTTTCTTCAATTTTTAATATTTCTATTTCTTCTTGAAGTATCTTATGAAGAATTTCTAGCCTTTTATATACATCGAAAGCTTCTAATATTTTTTGATCTTCCTCAGGTTTTAAATAAATATATGAAGCAATTATATCTGCTAATCTTCCAGGATCATCTATATCAGATATTGTTAAAAGAACTTCTGGAGAAATTCTTTTACTTAATGTTATGTATTCACCAAAACCATCTGCTACCAGTCTCATTATTGCTTCTAAATTTTTATCTATTTCTAATTCTTCTGGTTCATATATCAACTCTTCAATCTCTACAAAAAAACATTTATCCTCTTCTATAAAATTTAGTATTTTCCCTCTATTAATACCTTCTACTAATACTCTAATACTACCTCCTGGCAATTTTAACATTTGTTTTATCTTTGCAACTGTTCCAATATGATAAAAATCATCAGTAGTTGGTTTATCTGTTTTTGCATCCTTCTGGGCACATAATAAAATTAATGAATCTTCTACCATTGCTTTTTCAAGGGCATTAATAGATTTTTCTCTTCCAACATCAAAGTGTATTACCATGTACGGAAAAACCGTTATACCTCTCAAAGGAATGAGAGGCATCTTTTTTTCTTCTGTTTTATATGGTTCTAATTTCATTTTGTCACTCCTTAATCCTATATTATTTCATGTATTTTTTGGATTTATTTTATATATCTTTTATCTATATTAACAAAATTATTATCCAAAATAAAGTTATAATTACCTATTATTAGACACAATAAAAATAATATGTATTATAAATGCACAAAAAAGACTCACCTATGTGAGCCTTTATGATGCTGATTCTCTATTGCTAGTTTCTTTTGACTTATTTTTCTTCTTTCTATCAGATAAAACCAATGTTGGTTCATTATTTTGTATTATAGTGTCTTTTTTTATAACACATTTTTCTATATCATCTCTTGATGGTATTTCATACATTATATCCAACATAGTTTCCTCGATAATACCTCTAAGTCCCCTAGCTCCTGTCTTTCTATCAATTGCCTTATCTGCAATCGCTCTCAATGCTTCCTTTTCAAACTCTAGCTCTACCCCATCCATAGCAAATAATTCTTTATATTGTTTTACTAGAGCATTTCTAGGTTCAGTCAATATTCTAACTAATGCTTCATTGTCTAATTCTTCTAAGGTTACTATTACTGGTAATCTACCAACAAATTCTGGAATCAGTCCATATCTTAATAGATCTTCAGGTTGTATTTGTTTTAGTAATTCTCCTATTTCTTTTTCTTCTTTACTTACAATATCTGCACCAAATCCCATAGAAGATTTTCCAACTCTATTTTGAATTACTTTATCCAAACCATCAAATGCACCACCAACAATAAATAAAATATTAGTTGTGTCTACTTGAATAAATTCTTGATGAGGATGTTTTCTCCCACCTTGTGGTGGAACATTTGCAATAGTTCCTTCTAATATTTTTAGAAGTGCTTGCTGAACACCTTCACCACTTACATCTCTTGTTATAGAAGGATTATCTGTTTTCTTTGCTATTTTATCTATTTCATCTATATAAACTATACCTTTTTCTGCTCTCTCAATATCATAGTCAGCAGCTTGTATAAGCTTAAGTATAATATTTTCTACATCTTCTCCTACATACCCTGCTTCAGTCAAAGATGTAGCATCTGCTATTGCAAAAGGTACATTTAATATTCTAGCCAAAGTTTCAGCAAGGAGTGTTTTTCCAGAACCTGTTGGTCCTATCATAACAATATTACTTTTTTGCAGTTCTACATCATCGCTTTTTGTAGACTGCCTATTTATTCTTTTGTAATGATTATATACTGCTACAGCTAAAGCTCTCTTTGCTCTTTCTTGCTTTATTACATATTGATCTAAAGTTTCTTTGATTTTTTCAGGCTTTGGTAATTCTGTTACCTCATATTCAAAATCTTCTTCAAACTCTTCATCAATAATATCCTTACATATTTCAATACATTCATCACATATATATACATTAGGTCCCGCAATTAATCGTTTAACCTGATTCTGTGGTTTACCACAAAAAGAACATCTTAGCTGTTTGTCATCAAATCTTGCCATTGTGACACCTCGCTTAAAGTTATTTTCTTATTTCTATTACCTCATCTATTATACCATATTTTTTAGCTTCTTCGGCAGACATGAAATAATCCCTATCGGTATCTTTTTCTATTTTTTCATAAGGCTGGCCAGTTCTTTCACTTAATATTTTATTTATTTGCTTTCTTATTTGAATTATTTTTTCTGCATGAATTTTTATATCTTCTGCTTGACCTTGTGCACCGCCTAATGGTTGATGTATCATTATATCAGCATTTGGAAGAGCAAATCGTTTTCCCTTTGCTCCTGCTGCTAATAAAAATGCTCCCATACTTGCAGCTCTACCTACACATATAGTCGATACATCAGGTTTTATATATTGCATTGTATCATATATTGCAAATCCAGCACTTACTGAACCACCAGGACTATTTATATATATTTGAATGTCCTTATCTGGATTTTCTGCTTCTAAATAAAGTAATTGAGCAACCACCAAACTTGCAGTTACATCAGTTACTTCCTCTCCTAGAAATATTATTCTCTCTTTTAAAAGTCTTGAATAAATATCATATGATCTTTCACCACGATTAGTTTGCTCTACTACTATAGGAACTAAAGACATTTTTTATCCCTCCTACAACACCATTATATAAATTTAACATAATCAAATAATTTTTTTATTGTCTTATCCCTAATTATACCCGATTTGATATATCCTAAATCTCCCTTTTTCATATCTTCAACAAATTTTTCTACATCTTCTTGATTATATTCTTTAGCCATTTTTTCTAATTCTTCATCTACTTCTTCATCTGAAACTTCAATATTCTCTGCCTTAGATATTGCATCCAATACAAGATCTGTTCTAACTTTGACTTCTGCTCTTGGTTTTAAGTTTTCTTTTAAATCATCTACTGTTGTATTAGTAATATTGAAGTATTGTTCCATATCTATTCCTTGCATTCTAATTGTATATTCAAATTGTCTAATTTCATTTTCTACCTGTGTGTCTATCATAACTTCAGGAATATCTACTTCACATGTTTCTACTGCCTTTTCTATTACTTTAGTCTCATTTTCTATTTCTTCTCTCTTCTTTGCATCTTCTTCTAATTTTTTCTTAATATCTTTCTTTAATTCTTCTAATGTATCATATTCACTTACATCTTTAGCAAATTCATCATCTAATTTTGGAAGTTCTTTTTCTTTTACTTCTTTTATTGCAACTTTAAATAGTGCTTCTTTCCCTTTTAAACTCTCTTTAAAATAATCCTCTGGAAATATAACTTCTACTTCTATATTATCTCCTTTTTTCTTTCCAACAAGTTGTTCTTCAAATCCTGGTATAAATTGATTTGATCCAATTTCTATTGTTTGATTTTCAGCTGTTCCACCTTCAAATTGCTCGCCATCTACATAACCTTCAAAATCTACTAATAGTAAATCTCCTTCTTTAGTTTCTCTATCTGGTGCTTCTAAAATTCTTGCATTTGTTTTTTGTATAGAAGTTAATTGATTTTCTACATCTTCATCTGTAACATTATACTCTACTTTCTCTACTTCTATACTCTTATATTCACCTAATTTCACTTCAGGTTTTACTGTAACTTCAGCTTTTATTATCACAGGTTTTCCTTTTTCTAATTGCTCTATATCAATTTCTGGATAATCTACAACTTCAAGTTCTAATTCCTTTATTGCTTCTGCATATGTTTCTGGTAATATAATATTTAATGCTTCTTCATAAAATATCCCTTCTCCATAATTTATTTCTATAAGCTTTCTAGGAGCTTTTCCTCTTCTAAAACCTGGAATATTAAACATTCCTCTATTTTTTAGATATGCTTTTTGTACTGCTTTTTCAAAATTTTTTTCGTCTATTTCCATTTTTAATACTGCTTTATTATTTTCTTTTTTTTCCAATACTGAGTTCATATAAGTTTTCCTCCTTAAATCCTTATTTAGACAATTTTAAAGCTGATTATACTTTAAGATTATATCATAAATTTTTTTTATATCCAATGTATCATATGTAAAATATCATAAATGTATAAATTTTCCCCTAAATTGCAAAAAAACCAATGGATAAACCACCGGTTAAAATTTGGTGCGGGAAAGAGGACTTGAACCCCCACGTCAAAGACACTAGATCCTAAGTCTAGCGCGTCTGCCAATTCCGCCATTCCCGCTAAGTCATCTTAAATCTACCTTTCTAATTATAACATTTATGACTTTATTGTCAATATATTTTTTGTTTTACTATTATTATCAGTGATTAATTTATGATAATGTCCTATTATATCACTTTTAATTATGT
>CAYUTQ010000024.1:0-31213 GCA_964447805.1 uncultured Clostridia bacterium | reverse complement strand
AAATTGGTGCTAATATTTTAATATTTATGGGACATTTTTAAAAGTGCTTGACATAGAATAGCCTTAATTTTATTTTATTATAATTTTAAATAAAAAAGAAGATATACCATAAGTATACCCTCTTTTTTAAAAATCATTTTACCTTATTATTTTGATTTTAATTCTCTAAAACTTTCTATATAAATTTTTTAATTTTTAATACCTCTTAAAGAAAAAACTATTATCTCCTAACCGTATTTTACTTACAAATTTTCTTCTTAGATATTCCTTATATAGATTTCTTGTACCGGGTAATATCATAGTAATTCCTACAATATCAGTTAAAATACCTGGCAATAATAGGAGAAACCCTCCTATGAGTATACAAAAACCATTGAGAAGATCTTCACCAGGAATATTTCCCTGGGAAAGTTCACTATTAATTCTACTTAACACAACTTTTCCTTCACTATTTGCTAAAAAGTATCCTGCTACTCCTGTAAGAATTATAAGCAATACTGTTGTCCAAAAACCCATATTTTGAGAAACCTTTATTAAAATATACAAATCTAAAATAGGTGTCAAAATAAATAGTATTACTAACTTTCCCACAATCTATTCTCCCTTCCCAATATTATCTAATTTTCTATTACTACTACTTCCTGAAGTTTATCCCATAAACTTCTAAACTTTCTTCTAAAATTAATAGGTTTCATAGTTTCATCGACAAAAGCATGACAAGTGAAACCTTCTGCTAATAAAGTCTTATCACTTACTCTGTATATTTCATATCTAAGTTCCATTCTTACTCCCTTTAATTCTACTAATTTAGTTTGTATAGCTATTTCTTCATCAAATTTTGCTGGTTCAATATACTTACATCTTGTTTCTATTACTGGTAAAAAAACACCTTTTTCCTCCAATTCACCACAAGGGCAGTTTAATTTCCTGAAAAATTCATTTCTACCTATTTCAAACCAAGTAAAATAATTACCATAATAAACAACTCCCATTTGATCTGTTTCTTTATATCTTACTTTAATAATTGCCATAAAAATCCCCCTTTACAATACTTTTGCTTCTCCTTTATAAATTACTCCTGTGATACTATCAACAGTTATCTTTTCACCATCTTTTAATATTTTCATTCCATTTTGTGCTCCTACAATAGTAGGTTTACCAATATTTAATCCTACTATTGCTGCATGAGATGTAAGTCCTCCTTCTTCTGTTATAATTGCTGACGCTTTATCCATATATTTTATCATATCTTTATCTGTACTATTACTAACTAATATATCTCCTTCTTTAAATTTATTTTCCAATTCTTGTGGAGTATTTCCTATGCATACTTTTCCAGTAATAGCTTTATTGCCAATTCCTATTCCTTTCAATAATATCTCACCTACTATATGAACTTTCAATAAATTAGTTGAACCTGAAACTCCTACTGGAATTCCTGCTGTAATTACTATAAGATCCCCTTCTTTAATATATTTTTTTTCTAAAGCACTGTGTATTGCTATATCAATTACCTCATCAGTAGAAGTACTTTTTGTTGCTAAAGTAGGGTGTACACCCCAAATCAAAGAAAGCTTTCTCATTACTTTTTTTGAAGTTGTAGCAGCAATAATTGGTGCTTTTGGTCTGAATTTAGATACTGCTTTTGCTGTATATCCAGAAGATGTAGCTGTTATAATAGCACTAGCTCCTAAATCTTCTGCTGTAGTACAAGTAGCTCTACTAATAGCATTAGTGGTTGTATTTTCTCTTTCTAAAGCTTTTAAATGCAATATTTCTCTATAATCCAAAGAATCCTCTGTTCTTAACGCAATATTTCTCATAGTCCTTACTGCTTCTACTGGATATTTCCCTGCAGCTGTCTCTCCTGATAACATTATAGCATCACTACCATCCAATATAGCATTAGCTACATCTGTTACCTCAGCTCTAGTAGGTCTTGGATTCCTCATCATAGAATCTAACATCTGAGTTGCTGTAATAACAGGTTTTCCTGCTTTATTGCATTTCCTTATAATAGTTTTTTGTATCATAGGAATTTCTTCTGCCATTATTTCTACTCCTAAATCTCCTCTTGCCACCATTATACCATCCGAAACATTTATAATTTCATCTATATTGTCTACTCCTTCTTGGTTCTCAATCTTTGCTATTATTCCTATATTATCAGCATTATTTTCTTCAAGTATTTTTCTTATCTCTAATACATCAGATGCTTTTCTTATAAATGATGCCGCTATAAAATCTATTCCATTTTCAATACCAAACATTATATCATCAATGTCTTTTTTAGTTACTGCAGGCAAACTAGTTTTTACTTTAGGCACATTTACCCCTTTATGCCCTTTTAATATACCTGTATTTTTAACAACACATACTATATCAGTATTATCTTTAACTTCTACTACCTTCATTTCAACAAGTCCATCATCTACAAGAATAATATCTTCTTTTTTTACATCTTCTGGAAGCCCCGGGTAATCAACTTTAACTATCTTTTCATCTCCTAATACATCTCTTGTAGTTAATGTAAAATACTGTCTCTCTTTCAATTCTACTTCATCTTTTTTAAAATCACCTAATCTTATTTCTGGTCCTCTTGTATCTAACATTATCCCTACTGGGCAGTCATTTTTCTCCCTAACTTTTTTAATAGTATCTATTCTCTTTTTATGTTCACCATGATTACCATGCGAAAGATTTAATCTGGCTACATTTAAACCATAATTCATCAATTCTCCCAAAACTTCTTCCTCTTCAGATGCAGGACCTATTGTACATACAATTTTAGTTTTCTTCATTTCCTCCACTCCTTACTTTATATAGATAATATTCTAGATATATCATACATTTCCCTATCAAATTCTTTTTCAATAGAAAGAGCTTCTACCAAGTCCATATCTATTATTTTATTTTCTTTAATACCTACAGCTCTACCTGTTTTACCTTCAAATAATAAATTTACTGCTTTATTTCCCATTTTACTTGCCATTACTCTATCAAAAGTAGTTGGGGTTCCACCTCTTTGAATATGCCCTAAAATAGTAACTTTTGTTTCCGTACCAGTCTTTTCTTCTATTTCTTTTGCTACTTCAAAAGGATTTCCTACTCCTTCTGCAAGAACTATTATACTATGAAGTTTACCTCTATTTTTTCCTTGAATAACCCGCTTACAAACATTGTCTATATCTATTTCAATTTCTGGCACTATTATACTTTCTGCTCCTCCAGCCATGCCAGAATAAAGAGCAATATCTCCACAATTTCTTCCCATTACTTCTACGATATTTGCTCTACCATGGGAAGCTGAAGTATCTCTTATTTTACTAATTGCATCTACTACAGTTTCTACTGCTGTAAAAAAGCCAATAGTATAATCAGTATACCCCATATCATTATCTATAGTACATGGAACACATGCAACTGGAACACCTGCATCATCTAATCTTTTTGCTCCTCTAAATGAACCGTCTCCTCCCAATACTATTAAACCATCAATACCAAATACCTTTATAATATTTAATGCCTTATTTAAACCTTCAGCTGTAGCAAATTCATCGCTCCTCGCTGTTCTAAGAACAGTACCACCTTTATGAATAATATCTGCTACACTGGAAAGATCCATTTCAACAATATTCCCATTCAAAAGTCCATTATAACCTTGTTTGATTCCCAATATTCTCAAGTTATTATAAATACCACTTCTTACTACAGCCCTAACACCCGCATTCATTCCTGGGGCATCTCCTCCACTAGTTATTACACCAATTGTTTCCATTTCCATCCTCCTTACATCAACTACACTTTATTCCACATACCCTAACTCCAATAATACTGAATATACGTCTTGTGCTTCTAATTCAGGTGCTAATATTTCATACAATTCTTCATCCCCTTCTTTAGAAAAAAATTTTGTCTTCACTAGAAATCCTTCTTCCATTAATCTTTTTTCTATCTCTTGTGCTTTTTCTAAACTTTCAACAACATAAACTGCTGTCCACATATTATTGCACCCCTTAGAAAATTATTATAAAAATATTATAGCATAAACAAAGATTATTTTGAGTTATTCTAGGTTATTTAACAAATTTTAACACAATTTTCACCAACTATTTTTTCTAATTCCTTCAACAAATTATTATTTTTGATATTTACCCATAAATTTCTGTCTGCAATAACAGTTTGCTTCTCTTTTTCCATATATACATATACTGGAGTATCTCCTTTATATTTAATAAATATATTTTTTAATATATTAAAAGTATTAAGTGATTTGTTTTTAGGTATCATTATATATAATTTATCTCTATTATATCTTTGTAAGGGATATATTTTCTCACATATTATTTTAGGCTCATCTTCTTCACTTATACTAAGTTTTCCATCTATTACTACTAATTTATCCTCATCTATATATTTAGAAAACTTTTCATAAGTTAATGGAAATACTATAACTTCTACTATCCCAAATAAATCCTCCAACGTTATAAAGGCCATCATATTATTGTTTTTAGTTATCTTATTTTTCTTTGCTGTAATTATTCCTCCTATAGTTACTCTTTGTCCGTCTTTAAATTTTTTTGTAGAAAATTCTTCATCTATTTCACTAGAAATTTCAAATAAATCAGTAGTTGTTATATTAGAAATTTTTTTAAGATCTTCTTTATAAGGAGTCAAAGGATGACCGCTAATATATATACCTAACATTTCTTTTTCCATAGTTAAGAGAGTCTTCTGAGAAAATTCTTTTAAATCTGGATAAGATTCATGAGACATTTCTGTATTTATAGAATCAAACAAAGAAAATTGTCCTTCAATATTTCTCTTCTTATCTTCATGAATACTATCTATAGTTTTCTCAAATATAGCTAATAACTGTGCCCTATTTGCTCCTAAGCTTCCCATAGCACCACATTTAATTAAACTTTCTACAGCACGTTTATTCATTACAGATGAATCTATTTTCTCCACTCTTTCTACAAAGTCTGTAAAACTAATAAAATTTCCGCCTTCTTCTCTAGCTTTAACTATTGCATTTATAAAATTCTTTCCTACATTTTTAACTGCCATCAATCCAAAACGAATTTTTCCATCTGATACAGTAAATTTTCCATAACTTTCATTTACATCTGGTGGAAGTATTTCTATTCCTAGTCTTTTACATTCTTGAATATATATTGATACAGAATTAGTATCTCCCATTACACTACTAATTAAAGCAGCCATAAATTCTACAGGGTAATAATATTTTAACCAAGCAGTCCTATAAGCTATTACTGCATAAGCTGCTGAATGAGATTTATTAAAAGCATATTTGGCAAAATCTATCATTTGATCATAAATATGATTTGCAATTTTTTTATCTACACCATTTCTTACAGCACCAGGAATTATTACATTTCCTTTTTCATCTACTTCACCATAAATAAAATGTTCTCTTTCTTTCTCCATTATGTCCATATTTTTCTTACCCATGGCTCTTCTAAGTAAATCTGCCCTTCCTAAAGAAAAACCACCTATATCCCTTACAATTTGCATTACCTGTTCTTGATAAACTATGCAACCATAAGTCACATCTAATATTGGCTTAAGTTTTTCATGGACATATACTATATCCTCTGGGTTGTTTTTATTTTTAATATAAACTGGAATTTGATCCATAGGGCCTGGACGAAAAAGTGAATTGGCAGCAATAATATTCTCAAAAGTATCTGGTTTCAATTCTTTTAAAAATTGTCTCATACCTGCACTTTCAAATTGAAAAATACCTAATGTTTCACCTTTTTGAAACATTTCAAATACTTTAGGATCATCATAAGTAAAAGTAGAAAAATCTATTTTTATCCCATGATTTTTTTCAATTAAATTAATAGCATCTCTAATAACTGTTAAAGTCCTTAAACCCAGAAAATCCATTTTTAATAATCCTAACTCTTCTAATTCTGTCATAGTAAATTGGGTAGTTATGGAATCATTATTTCTAGATAGTGGTACATACTCTGTAATAGGTTCATTGGATATTACTACTCCTGCTGCATGGGTAGAAGTATGTCTTGGTAAACCTTCTACAGCCATAGCTAAATCTATAAGATTTTTTACTCCTTCTTTTTCATCATACATAGCCCTTAAAGATTTATTTACTTCTAAAGCCTTTTCTATAGTCATTCCTAACTCTATTGGAATCTGTTTTGCTATATAATCCACTTCTCCATAAGACATATTTATAGCTCTTCCCACATCTCTAATAGCCCCTCTAGCTGCCATGGTACCAAAGGTGACTATTTGTGCTACTCTATCTTCTCCATATTTTTTCACTACATAATCTATAACTTCTTCTCTTCTTTCATAACAAAAATCAACATCTATATCTGGCATAGTTACTCTTTCAGGATTTAGAAATCTTTCAAATATTAATCCATATTTCAAAGGATCAATATCTATTATTCCTAAAGCATAAGATACCAAACTTCCAGCAGCTGAACCTCTCCCTGGTCCTACCATTATTTCATTATCTTTTGCAAATTTAATAAAATCCCACACTATAAGAAAATAATCTACATATCCCATGCTTACTATAGTCTCAAATTCAAATTTAAATCTTTTTTTTATTTTTTCTGTTATTTCACCATATCTATCTTTTAGGCCTTCTATACAAAGTTTTCTCAAATATTTCTCATTAGTATATCCTTCTGGAACTTCATACTTAGGTAAATGTAATTTTCCAAACTCCAGTTCTACATTGCACCTTTTCCCTATTTTTACTGTATTTTCTAAAGCTTCTTCTACATCTCCAAAAAGATTATACATTTCATCATAAGATTTTAAATAAAACTGATCTGTGGGAAATTTCATTCTATCTTCATCATCAATAGTTTTACCTGTCTGTATACATAACAATACATCATGAACTAAAGCATCTTCCTGCCTTAAATAATGAACATCATTGGTTGCTACAATAGGAATATCCAATTCATCTCCTAAAGTTATTAATTCTTCATTTACTAGTTTTTGCTCTCTCATTCCATGATCTTGAAGCTCCAAAAAAAAGTTATTTTCCCCAAAAATTTTTTTATATTTCAATGCTGCTTTTTGAGCACCTTCAAAATCACCATAAAGTAGTTTTTTTTGAATTTCCCCTCCTAAACAAGCGCTCAGAGCTATTATTCCCTCACTATATTTTTCCAATACATTATAATCTACTCTTGGTTTATAATAAAAACCATTTACATATCCTTCAGATACTATTTTCATTAAATTTAAATAGCCTTTATTATTTTCAGCCAACAAAACTAAATGATATTGATCTTTTTCTTTAGGATTCTTTTCTGTATATGCTCCCATAGACACATATACTTCTGAACCTAAAATAGGTTTTATTCCTTGTTTTGTAGCTTCTTTATAAAAATCAACTACTCCAAACATATTTCCATGATCCGTAATAGCTATAGCATTCATTCCCAATTCTTTAGTTCTTGAAATTAAATCTTTTATTCTATTAGCACCATCTAATAAACTATATTCTGTATGAACATGAAGATGGACAAAATTTTCTTTATTAATCATAATTATACCCTTCCTAAATATTTGTCTATATATCTAATATTCTATCATAAAAGTTATTAAAAAAACCCTCTATGCTAAAAGCGAGAGTTTTTTCTTCTTAAATTTTCTGCAATTTCTTCAATTTTTCTAAATCTATGATTCACACCAGATTTTCCAATGGGTGAATCTAACATTTTACCCAACTCTTTAAGGCTAGCATCTCTATGATTCAATCTTAAATACGCTAATTCTGATAAATTTTTAGGTAACTTTTCTAAACCTATAGTACTTTCTATATATTTAATATTTTCAATCTGTCTTACTGAAGCATTTATGGTTTTATCCAAATTAGCAGTTTCACAATTCACAAGTCTATTTATATTATTTCTCATATCTTTCAACACCCTAATATTCTCTAACTTTAAAAGAGCTGAATGAGCTCCTATAATATTTAATAAATCTACTATCTGTTCCCCTTCTTTAAGATAAACTATAAAATCTTCTTTTCTAACAACAATTTTCGAATTTAAATCAAACGTATTAATTAATCCTGATAAATCTTTTGCATGTTCTTTATTACTTGATACAAATTCTAAATGATATGTCTTTTCTGGATTACTTATAGAACCACTTCCCAAAAAAGCCCCTCTAATATATGCTCTTTTACAACACATATCTTCAACAATATATTTCGGTATTTTATAATTAATTATTAATCCTGTTTTTTCATTCTTTATTAAAAAACCAATATCCTTAAGTATTTTTCTAGTATTATTAGTACTTCTTACTACTATTAAATAATTGTTATTCTTTTTTAATTGCTTATTTCTCCTTACCATTACTCCTATATCAATATCATATAAATATTTTATTAAAGAAAAAATTCTTCTAGCTATTGCTGCATTTTCTGTTGAAAATTTTAAATTAATATTATTTTGACCCTTTATTGAAATAGAACCACTCATTCTAACTAAGGCAGCTAATTCAGCCCTAGCACAACATTTGTTTTGTATTTCAAGCCTAGACAATTCATTTTTAGCTGATGTCGAAAAAGACATTTTATTTCCTCCTTGTATTAATGGTACTATTATTTTATATTTATTTTCTACATATTAACCATATCGTATTTTTTGTATGTTACCAAGTAGTATATACAAAAATAAATTTAAATTAAGTATATTTCAACTTTATAAATAATTTTATAAAATATCAGCACCCACTTTCACTTTGTTTAAAAGCAGATATATTTTTGAGCAAAAAGGATAAATTAATATAAACTTATTTATTAAATCTATCCTTTCCTTTTTCTGTAAAATCCATATGGAAACTTTCTATTTTTAATGTATAATATATATAAGTTTATATTTGTTCTTAAAAATAATTAAGGGGGTATTTTATGAACATCAATGTAGATTATTCAATTCAAAAATTAGTAAATTTACTTAATATTCCTAGCCCTTCTGGAAATACTGAAAATGCAATATCTTATGTAGAAACTATTTTTAATAACTTAGGAATAAACACTTACAGAACTAATAAAAATGCTTTAATTGCCACCATTAAAGGAAAACATACAGATAGGGAAGTGACTCTTTCTGCTCATATAGACACTTTGGGTGGTATGGTTAAAGAAATAAAAAGTAATGGTAGATTAAAACTTTTCCAAGTTGGTGGCTATGTATGGAGTACTATTGAGGGAGAATATTGTACTATTGAAACCAGTAATGGGGAAAAATATACTGGTACCATATTAACTACTAAAGCTTCTTCTCACGTTCATGGCAATGAAACTACAAAATTAGAAAGAAATGAAAATACTATGGAAATTAGAATTGATGAAAATGTAAACTCCATAGAAGATGTTGAAAAACTAGGTATAGCAGTAGGCGATTATATATTCTTCGATCCTAGAACTACTGTTACTGAAAGTGGATATATAAAATCCCGTCATTTAGATGATAAGGCTGGAGTTGCATCATTGTTAGGTATTGCTAAATATTTAGTGGATAATAATATTACTCCTAAATACACCACTAATTTCTTTATTAGTAACTATGAAGAAGTTGGACATGGAGCAAGTGCTTCCTTACCAGAAAAAACTTTTGAATTCCTTGCTGTAGACATGGCAGCACCTGGTGAAGGACAAACATCCAATGAACATAGTGTAACTATTTGTGCCATGGATTCTACTGGCCCTTATGATTTAGAACTGCGAAAAAGACTTATTGATTTAGCTGAAAAAAATAATATTGATTACAAAGTTGATATTTATCCTTATTATGGTTCTGATGGTAGTGTTGCCTTAAGAGCTGGTCATGATTTTAAAGTAGGACTTATTGGACCAGGAGTAGATGCCTCTCACTCTTTTGAAAGAACCCACAAAACTGCTATAGAAAACACTATAAAATTAGGAATTGCTTATTTAACAAAATAAAATGGTAGGATTATTTCCTATCATTTTTTTCATCTCTGCTATTATTTTCAAGGGTTATTTCTTAATAATATTATAAGACTAATATTAGAGGTGATACTATTGAACATAAATGAAAATTTTATAATCGATCTTCAAGGTAAAAAATTTGTCACCTATGAAGGTTTGTTAGATTTAGCTCATCAACATAATTTAAATTCTATTTATGTAGAACTATTACAAATTCCTAATGAAAAAAATAATATGACAGCTATTTGTAAGGCTACTGCTACTACTGATAAAAGTACTTTTACAGATATAGGAGATGCTAGTCCCAAATCTGTAAATGCAAATGTAGCACCCCATTTAATTCGCATAGCTTCTACAAGGGCTAAGGCTAGAGTTCTGAGAGACTTAACCAATATAGGCATGACTGCTTTAGAAGAAATAAATACTGATGAAATAGAAAATGAAACTAATAATATTGATTTTTATTTAGAAGAACCAGCTACCCAAAAACAAGTAGAAACTATTAAAAAATTATCTAATGAGTTGGATTTAAATATTCCATTAGAAACTCTAACTAAAAAAGCTGCCAGTACTCTAATTTCTAAAATGATTAATGAACGCAATAAAAAGCATTAATAGTATAAAAGAGTAGCTTAATACGCTCTCTTTATTTTTTTCTTTGCTAAATTCATCATCATTCTACTTAATTCTATACTATCATGACGGATATAATCTTTCTTTATATCTATTAAATCACCTTTCAATATATTAATACCTTTAGATTTCAATATTTTTTCTTCCTCTTCAGTAATTATTACTGGTTCTGCACCATCTTCACTATATTTCTCCAATGTTTCTTTAGGTATGTTCTCCTTATTTACTATTATGTAATCTAATAAATCCTCCCTGCTATGTTTTAATATAGCTTCTACATGATCCAATACAGAATAGTTATCAGTCTCTCCTGGCTGAGTCATTACATTAGAGATATAAATCTTTATTCCATTAGATTTATAAATAGTATCTACCATATCATTTACTAATAAATTAGGAATAACACTTGTATATAAACTACCTGGCCCTAATACTACTAAATCTGCTTCTTCTATTGCTTCTACTGCTTCATCTAATGGGTATGTAATCTTAGGTTCTATATATACATAATCTATTCTACTATTCATTTTTTGATTCACTACAGGTATATTAGATTCGCCTTTTACTACTTGTCCATTTTCAAGCATCGCATATAGTTTCACATCTTCTAAAGTCATAGGTAATACTTTACCTGTCACAGCTAAAACATTACAAATCTCTTTAATTGCTAATTCAAAACTTCCGTATATTTCATTCATAGCTGCAATAAATAAATTTCCCAAACTTTGATTTTTTAATCTTCCTTCATTAAATCTATACTGAAATAATTTTTCCATAGCAGGCTCAGTATTAGCAAGAGCTAATATACAACTTCTAATATCACCAGGAGGAAGCATACCTA
Source organism: uncultured Clostridia bacterium (assembly GCA_964447805.1). GTDB lineage: Bacteria > Bacillota > Clostridia > Tissierellales > DATGTQ01 > CAYUTQ01. The sequence continues at coordinate 19,757 of CAYUTQ010000024.1, read as the reverse complement.
AATCCTCTCTCAATACTCCAGAACCTCCTCCATCATCTGCCACTGTTACTATGGCAGTAATATTAGAAGTGAATTTTTTCAATCCTCTCAATAAAATAGAAACCCCTGTGCCACCTCCTATTACTACTACTTTAGGACCTTTGGATAATATCCTTTCTTGAATCATTTCATTTGAATTTGCTTTATTTTTCTTCATATTCTTCCCCTCTTTTTTATTTATTACAATCCCTATGAGACACAATAACTCTATTATCTGCTTCTAACAGTTTTTCATAAAGCACATTTGCAATAGTTACAGATCTATGTCTTCCCCCAGTACACCCAATACCAATAACTAATTGACTTTTCCCTTCTTTTATATAATAAGGAATTAAAAAACTTAACATATCAAATAATTTATCAATAAATTTCTTAGTTTGCTCCCATTTTAACACATAATTCCTCACACTTTCATCCATACCAGATAAATCCTTAAGTTCTTCTATATAATATGGATTAGGTAAAAATCTTACATCAAATACTAAATCTGCATCTAAAAGTATTCCATGTTTAAATCCAAAAGATACTACAGATATAGTTAATTTTCTTGATTCTTTGCCCTCTAAAAAGATTTCTGTTATTTCTTCTTTTAACATAGCAATAGTCAATTTAGAAGTATCTATTATATAATCTGCTTTTTGTTTTACCTCTTCCAAAACCTGCCTTTCCTTTACAATACCATCACTAATTCTACCTTTAGGACTTAATGGATGAGGTCTTCTCTGTTCCTTATACCTTTTAATTAATACATTGTCAGCTGCATCTAAAAAAAGTATTCGATATTTTATCCCTTTTTCTTCTAATGCTTTTAAACTTTCAAATAAGTCATTAAAAAATTTTCCTCCCCTAATATCTGCTACCACTGCAACTTTCTCTATATTTCGTTTTGACTCACAACATAATTCTGCAAAATCTGGTAACAAAGCAGGAGGAAGATTGTCCATACAGTAATAGTTAATATCTTCCATTGCTTTTAATGTTTGACTCTTTCCTGCCCCAGACATACCTGTTACAATTACAAACTCCATCTCCATCTTCATATCTACGCCTCCTAAGCTATTTTTCTATATTCACAATCCTATCTACTGGGACCTTTGTTTCCATAGCTCGTTCTATGCCTTTTTCAACCTGTCCTACATTCATAGGATGATGGGCATCACTATTTATATAAAATTTTACCTCCTCTTTTAAGGCAATTTTTATATTTTTTACAGATAATTCACTATGATAAGAATTTATTTCAAGAGCAGTACCTAATTTAGCTGCTACCTTAGATAATTCTTTTATATCCAATCTTATTTTAGAATTTGGATGAGTTATAATATCAATAGGATATTTCTCCATAGCTTTTATAAAAGCCATTGTATTTAATTTTTTCATTTTTTCATTCCATTTAGAATTACATTTAGATACAAAGTTACAACAATATAATTTATAACCATCTTTAAAAGTCTTTGGTAATGCTCCAAAATGATAACCTAATAATAATATATCCAACATTTTTAACATTTCTTCATCTACATCAATAGTTCCATCATAACTTATCAAATTAGCTTCCACACCCAAAAGTATTTTAATACCAGTATCTTTATATTTTTTATTTAGAAAATTTACTTCTTCTCTCATTTCCTTTAAATTTTCTCTTTTTATGCCATAACTTAAATGACTTGGTCCATGATCACATATTGCTATCTCCTTAAGACCTTTTCTTATAGCTTCTTTTACATTATCTTCAATAGTCCCTTTACCATGACTATATATAGTATGAGTATGATAATCACCGTATATTTTCATGTTCTTTCCTTTCTACTTTTCTCCTATTATTTTTAACTCTGGTTCTAACTTTACATTGTATTTATCTTTTACTACTTTTTGAACTACCTTTATCAAATTTTGAACCTCATCTGATGTAGCTTTACCTAAATTAACTATAAATCCAGAATGTTTTTCAGATACTTGTGCATCTCCATATCTCAATCCTTTCAACCCTGCATCTTCTATAAGTTTCCCTGCATAATAACCTTCTGGCCTTTTAAAAGTACTTCCAGCACTAGCCAAATTTAAAGGTTGTTTTGATACTCTTCGTTCTGTAAAACTATTCATAGTTGTTTTTATCTCTTCATAATTTCCTTTCTTAAGCACTATTTCTACTTCCAATACTATAAGTCCTTCATCTTGAACCTTGCTACCTCTATACCTAAAATTCATATCTTCTCTTGAATATTTCTTTACTTCTCCCTGCTTATTCAATACTTTTACTTTGTAAACTACATTTTTTATTTCTCCACCATAAGCACCAGCATTCATAGCAATAGCTCCTCCAACTGTACCTGGGATACCACTAGCAAATTCTAACCCTGTTAAAGAATGTTTTAATGCTTTCTTACTTAATACCGTCAACAATGCACCTGATTGAACAATTATCTTATTTTTTTCTATATTAATATTACTAAAATTTTCTCCTATTTTAATTACTACTCCCCTTATTCCTTTATCACTAACTAAAATATTAGTCCCATTTCCTATAATAAAATAATCTATATTTTTTTCCATACAAATATCAATAGCTCTAATTAATTCTTCCTCACTATTGGGCAAAATCATTATATCTGCTGGTCCACCTATTTTAAATGAAGTATTTTTTTTCATTGATTCATTAAACAACACTTCTCCTACATTTAAATCTTGTTTAAAAATTTGAAATAACTTTTCCCCTTTCAATAAAACCACTCCTAAAATTTATTTTTTACACTATAATAAATATTATAACCTATTTTGTCAATTGTTCTAACCTTTTTTAAAACTTCTACACTCTATAATATCATATAATAATATCTCTACATAAAAAAAGTAGAGACTTAATTAAGTCTCTACTTTTTTTTCATTTTATATTATTCTGACATTTTCTTGTATTTTTCATATCTTTCTTTTGCATCTTTTTCTGCTTTTTCAAATAATTCATCAGCTTGTTCTGGGAAAGTTCTTCTTAATGATGAATATCTTACTTCAGATTCCAAGAAATCTAAGAAGGATTCTGTTGGTTCCTTAGAATCCAATATAAATGGATTCTTTCCTTCTTCTTTTAAGCTTGGGTTAAATCTATATAAATGCCAGTATCCTGCATCTACAGCTCTTTTTTCTTGTCTTTGACTTACTCCCATTCCGCCTCTAATTCCATGATTTATACATGGTGCATAAGCAATTATTAGAGATGGTCCTGGATAATTTTCTGCTTCAGTCATTGCTTTGATTAATTGATTTTTATTAGCACCCATAGCTACTTGTGCTACATATACATATCCATAAGATGCTGCTATCATACCTAAATCTTTCTTCCTAATTTTCTTTCCAGATGCTGCAAATTTTGCAACAGCTGCAGTTGGTGTAGATTTTGATGATTGTCCACCAGTATTTGAATATACTTCAGTATCAAATACCAAAATATTCACATCTTCACCTGACGCTATAACATGGTCTAAACCACCAAAGCCTATATCGTAAGCCCAGCCGTCTCCACCAAATATCCAAATAGATTTCTTGATTAAATATTCTTTAAATCCTTCTATTTCTTTTAGTATTTCATTTGCTTGCTCATTACCTGTATCTTTATCTAATAATGGCAATATCTTAATAGTTGCAGCTTTTGATAATTTTGCATCATCTTTACCATTTATCCATTCATTGAAAGCTTCATTTAATTCACTATTTACATTTAATTCAATAAATTTCTTCATTAAATTTTCAATTTTATTTCTTATTTGTTTTACAGCTACTGCCATTCCATATCCATATTCTGCATTATCTTCAAATAAAGAGTTTGCCCATGCTGGTCCTTCACCTTTTTGATTCTTACAATATGGCATTGCTGGTGCACTTGCACCCCAAATTGATGAGCAACCAGTTGCATTTGCAACGATCATTCTATCTCCAAACAATTGAGTAACTAATTTTGCATATGGTGTTTCTCCACAACCTGCACAAGCTCCTGAAAATTGTAATAATGGCTGTGAAAATTGACTACCTTTAACATTATCAACTGCCATTAAATCATCTTTATTAGAAACTGTCATTGCATAATCCCAATTTTTAGATTGTACTTCTGCTGTTTCTTCTAATGGCTTCATTACTAATGCTTTATTCTTAGCTGGACATACATCTGCACAGTTGCCACAACCTGTACAATCTAAAGCACTAACTTGCATACGATATTCAAGTCCTTCTAATCCTTTACCTATAGCTTTCTTAGTTTCAAAACTATCTGGTGCATTTTTAACTTCTTCTTCATCTAATAAGAATGGTCTAATTGCAGCATGAGGACATACAAAGGCACATTGATTACATTGTATACAATTATCTATTTGCCATTCTGGAATATTTACAGCTATACCACGTTTTTCATAAGCAGCAGTTCCACTTGGGAATGATCCATCTTCTCTTCCTACAAAAGTGCTTACAGGAAGTTTATCTCCTTCTTGTCTGTTCATTGGAATAAGAACATCTTTAACAAATTCTGGTACATCTTTGTCAGCAGCAGCTTCTTCTTTTTCTTCTGCATCCTTCCAAGATTCTGGTACATCTACTTTTACTAAAGATTCTATTCCTCTATCTACTGCTTTGTAATTCTTTTGAACTACATCTTCACCTTTTCTACCATAGGATTCAACAATGGAATCTTTTAAATGTTCAACTGCTTCATCAATTGGTATTACATTTGCCAATTTGAAGAAAGCAGATTGCATAATCATATTTGTTCTTCCACTTAGTCCTATTTCATCTGCAATACTAGTTGCATCTATAATATAGAATTTTATATTATTTTCAGCTAAATATTTTTTCATAGAAGCTGGTAAATTTTCATCTAATTCATCTACTGACCAATTAGTGTTCAATAAGAAGGTTCCTCCTTCTTTCAATCCAGCTAATAAATCATATGAATGAACATAGGATTGTTTTGAACAAGAAATAAAGTCAGCTTCATCAATTAAATAAGTAGATTTAATTGGTTCATTTCCAAATCTTAAATGAGAAATTGTTACTCCACCAGATTTTTTACTGTCATAAGCAAAATATCCTTGTGCGTACATATCAGTATCATCACCAATTATTTTTATAGCACTCTTATTTGCTCCAACAGTTCCATCTGAACCAAATCCCCAGAATTTACATCTAATATTATCTTCTGGTTCAGCTACTATTTGTTCTTTTATATCAAGTGATGTATTTGTTACATCATCAACTATTCCTATAGTAAATCTGTCTTTTGGATTTTCTTCTTTTAAGTTTTCAAATACTGCATTAATATCAGTTGGTGTAGTATCTTTTGAACCTAAACCATATCTTCCACCTACTATTAATGGTACATTTTCTTTTCCATAAAATGCACTACGTACATCAAGATATAGTGGTTCTCCAATTGCTCCTGGTTCTTTAGTCCTATCAAGTACAGCTACTCTCTTAACAGTCTTAGGTAATACATTGAAGAAATGTTCTTCTGAAAATGGTCTATATAGGTGTACTTCAATTACTCCTACTTTTTCACCTTTTGCCATTAAATAATCCACAGTTTCTTCTATAGCTTCAGTTACTGAACCCATTGCAACTATTATATTTTCTGCTTCTGGATGCCCATAATAATTGAAAGGCTTATACTCTCTTCCAGTTATTTTTGAAATTTCATCCATATATTCTACAACTATGTCTACAATATTATTGTAATATGGATTTGATGCTTCCTTAGCTTGGAAGAATATATCTGGATTTTGTGCAGTACCCTTTATATGTGGTCTTTCTGGGTTTAAAGATCTATTCCTAAATTCCTTTACTGCATCATAGTCTACTAACTTCTTAAACTCATCATAATCAATAACTTCTATTTTTTGAATCTCATGACTAGTTCTAAAACCATCAAAGAAATGTAAGAAAGGTATACTACCTTTAATAGAACTTAAATGTGCTACTCCTGCTAAATCCATTACTTCTTGTACACTACCTGAACAAAGTAAAGCAAAACCTGTTTGTCTAGTAGCCATAACATCTGAGTGATCACCAAATATTGATAATGCATGACCTGCTACAGCTCTAGCAGTTACATGAAATACTCCTGGTAGTAATTCTCCTGCTATCTTGTACATATTTGGTATCATTAAAAGCAATCCTTGAGATGCTGTAAATGTTGAAGTCAATGCTCCTGCAGATAGTGAGCCATGAACTGCTCCTGAAGCACCTGCCTCAGATTGCATTTCTGTAATAAGTACTTCTTGATCAAAAATATTCTTTTTACCATGGGCAGCCCATTCATCCATTAATTCTGCCATTGTTGATGAAGGCGTAATTGGATATATTGCAGCTACATCTGTAAAAGCATAAGCAACATAGGCTGCAGCAGTATTTCCATCCATGGTTTTCATAACCTTTGCCATCTATAGACCCCCTTTAATTTTATAGCTTGTATAAAAATTGTCATTCTAAATCGGTTAGATTTGACAAATTTCATCACATACACCACAATTTAAGTATAGTAAACATTATTGATAAAGTCAACTAGTAAACCCATCAATATTTCTATAAAAATTACATATATATCTATCTTTTTCTAAAATAATTATATACTTCTTTTGCAACTTTTTTATTCATAGAATCCACTTCTTTTAACTCTTCTATACTTGCTTTTTTTATATTTTCTATTGACCCAAAATGCTTAAGAAGCGCCTTCTTCCTTTTTTCTCCCACACCTGGAATATTATCCAAAACAGACTTGAACATTTCTTTACTTCTTAAACTTCTATGGTAACTAATAGCAAACCTATGAGCTTCATCCTGTATCCTTGTGATTAATTTAAAACCTTCACTACTTTCAGGTATATTGATTTCTTCATCATTATATATTATACCTCTAGTATTATGATAATCATCTTTTACAATGCCACATATTGGTATATTAATACTTAATTTTTCTAAAACTTTTTTTGCTATATTTACCTGACCTTTTCCTCCATCTATCATAAGTAAATTAGGAAAAGCAAAAAAACCTCCTGTGTCTATACTACTCTCCCTTATTAATTCTTTCTCCTTAAGACCTCTTTCAAATCTTCTTCTCACAACCTCCTCTATGCTCCCATAATCATCAGGACCAATTACTGTCTTTATTTTAAATCTTCTATAATCACTCTTTTTAGGAAAACCATTTTCAAATACTACCATTGAACCTACTGGTTCTACTCCTTGTATATTTGAAATATCAAAAGCTTCTATTCTATAAGGTAACTCTTCTAATTTCAAAACAATCTGCAATTCTTTCAGTGCATCTTTGCTTTTTTTCTGTCTGTTTTTTATTCTATCTCCATAATAATTCAAAGTCTCCATTGCATTTTCTTTTACCATATCCATTAAATCATTCTTTTTCCCTCTTTTAGGAACATGAATATTTACCTTAGACCCTCTTTTTTCACTAAGCCACTTAGCTACAATTTCCATATCTTCAAATTCTTTTTCTACAAAAATTTCTTTAGGTATATATGCCGTTCCTATATAAAATTGTTTCATAAAAGAACTCAATATTTCACTTCTATTCTCTAAAGCTGCATCTAATAATATAAAATGTTCTCTTCCAACAATTTTTCCTGCTCTTATAAAAAACACTTGAACACATACATCTTCAATCCCTTTTGCCATTCCTATAACATCTCTATCAATTAAATTATTAGATACAATTTTTTGTTTTTCTAATACTAATTTTAAGGAATTAATCTGATCTCTATATTTTGCAGCATTTTCAAAATCCAAATTTTCTGCTGCCTTTTCCATTTTTTCTTTAATTATTTCAATAAGACCATCTTCTTTTCCATTTAGAAACATTATTATTTCTTCTATCATCATATTATATTCTTTTTCATCAACACAACCTTGGCAAGGAGCTAAACATCTATCTATATAATAATTAAGACAAGGTCTATTTTTAGCAGGATTTTTATCTAAATTTAATTTACATGTTCTAATAGGATATATATTTCTAATTATTTCCAATGTATCATTTACAGCATAACTACTAGGAAATGGGCCAAAATACTTAGCACCATCTTTTAATACCTTTCTAGTCTTAACAACTCGAGGAAATTTTTCTTTTGTGGTAATTTTAATATATGGATATTGTTTATCATCTCTAAGTAGAATATTATATTTAGGCTTGTGCTTCTTAATTAAATTTGCTTCTAATATTAGAGCTTCTACTTCATTATCTACTATTATATGTTCAAACTCATTTATATTATCTACCAAAGTACTTACCTTAATTGATTTTTCCCTAGAAGATTGAAAATACTGTTTTACTCTCTTTTTTATATTTTTAGCTTTACCTACATATATAATTTCTCCTTTTTGATCCTTCATTATATAAACTCCTGGTTTTTCAGGAAGATTTTTTAGTTCCTCATCTATATTAAACATATTATCACCCTTTAATTTCTTTTATACAAATATTATAATCATTATACATAAAGTTCATGACAAAAATAAACCATTAACTAGTTATCGTATAATAATATTATATAATAAATATTGAAAGGAAAGTGATTTTATGAAAATTACAAAAATAGAACATCAAAAAAACAAAAATAGATTAAATATATACTTAGATAACAAATTTGCCTTTGGCATATTTGAAGAAATTGCCTATAAATACAATTTAATAGAAGGTATGGATATCGATGAAAACTTTATTGATAATATTCTTATATTAGAAGAACAGCAAAAAGCAAATAATTATGCCTTGAATTTATTAAACCATCGTTGGAGAACTGAAAAAGAAATTAGGGATAAACTTACCAACAAAAATTATGATGAAAATATCATTAAAAATACTATTGCATATTTAAAAAATCAAAACTTAATAAATGATAAAAGATTTGCAGAAACCTATACAGAAGAAAAAATTAGATTAAAAAAATTAGGAAGTTATAGAATAAAACATGAACTATATAATAAAGGTATTTCTCAGGAAATAATAGATGAAACGATTGAAAAATATTGTCATAATGAATACGAACGTGCTTTAGAATTAGCAAAAAAGAAAATAACTTCTTACAAAAATGATGATAAAAATGCTATATACCGTAAACTTGGAGGTTATTTACAAAGAAGGGGATATTCTTATGATTGTATATCGAGTATATTAAGAGAATTATTATAAAACTGTTAAAACTCAATTTGCTACTATTGTGAACTACCACCACTTAGAAGTACTTATGCATCCAATTTAGTCTTACAATTAATATACCCAATATTAAAAAACAGTATGGTGAAAATTTACCATACTGTTTTTTGGTTAGCTATCTATTTTCCAACAACTCTAATATTAAAATTTTAAGAAGAATTATACAAACTTATAAAATTAAATTAGCTTCTTTAAAATTCATCCCTCATTCCAACAAACCAAAAAATAATAATACATTTATTTAAATATATTACCTACTAGTAAAAATTATTTACACTCCCTTAATATTTCTTAAGTACAATACTTAAATTATGTTATTAAACTTTTCATCTAAATATTTTATAAAGTATTTAGATGAGACTTCTTCACCAGTAACCTTCAACATCAATTCATTAGGAGTATAAAGGTTCCCATATTGATGAATATTTTCATAGTTCCATTTATTGAGAGGTTCAAAATTCCCATTAGCTATTTGTTGATATACATCTGGAATATCTTGTAATAATTTTTCTCTGAATTGTCCTCCATAAATATTTCCAAGGGTATAACTCTGAAAATACCCTACATGCCCTGAAGCCCAATGCACATCTTGCAAAATACCTTCTCTTGCATTTTTAGGTTCAATTCCAAGATACTCTTTATACTTTGCATTCCACACCTCATTAAAATCATCTATTTTTAATTTACCCTCAAAATATGCTTTTTCCATTTCAAATCTTATAATAGGATGTAAACTATAAGTTAATTCATCTGCATCTAATCTTTTTAATGATGGTTGAACTTTATTTATTGCTCTATAAAATGTATCTAAATCTATTTTTTCAAATTCTTTAATTTCTCTTTGAAGAAATGGATAAAAACATTCCCAAAATTCTTTACTTTTACCTATTATATTCTCATAAAATCTAGATTGAGATTCATGCATAGCACCAGGTATTCCATCCCATATTCCATATTCTACTACTTTGGAATTTGAACTATACATATATAAACCATGACCACATTCATGAAGAACACTAAAAATACTTGGAAATAAATCATGAAAATAAGTAGTTATTCGTATATCATTAGGACCTACACCTATACAAACCGGATGTATTACTTCCCAATATGTTCCTTTATCCTTATCAAAAAATGCAGTTTCCGATATATGTGTACTTATTTTTTTTATCTTTTCTTCACTACAATTTACATTTAAAATACTATCATCTATTGCTGAATGCTTATCTTTAATATTAGACAATATAGATATTATTGCATCTTTCAATTCACTAAACAATTGATCTACTTTTTCAACTGTCATACCTTCATCTACACTACCAACTAATACATCAAATGGTTCTCTATTTTTATCCATTGCTTGGGCTATCTTTGTCTTAAGTTCAAACATCTGTTTTAAATATGGTTTATAAAGCTCAAAATCAGATTTATTTAAAGCTTCCTTCCAAACCATTTGAGCTTTTGATGTAAGTGAATTCATTTCTAATTGTAATTCAATTGGAATTTTAACCGAATTATCATAACTTTTTATTAATATTCTTGCAACTGCCTTATCATATAAATTTTCATATTTACTTTCATCCATTCCTCTAAAATACTCTACTACTTCTTTAGTTTCAGAATCTGTAATTAATTTTAAATAATTCTTCACAAAATATCTATTTACTTTTTGACGATAATTCATACCATCTTTAGACAATCCTTGCCATAAATCCCAAGCCATTAAAGCATTTATACTCTCATAATACCTTTTTACATTCATAATTTCTTTTGCTTTTTCAATATTTTGTTTATATTTCATTCTATAATGCCCCCTAAATTAATTTGACTTCACTTTTTTTGAATAAAAATAATTAATAACGCTAACTATTGCTGCTAATAAAAACATAATTGAAACCATTATAAAGGGAATTTTGCTCTTTATGGAATAAAGAAAACCTACACTTAAAGAACCTACAATCATACTTATAGATTTAACTGAATTAAACAAACCTGATATAACACCACTAGCTCTTTCTTTAGCATTTTCCATAACAACAACTTGTTCAATAGGTAAATATATTGAATTGAACATATAATATATTATATTACATAAAAAGAACATATTTAAATTTGATACAAAAGGCGCCAATATTGAAAACGCACCACACAATATAAGTACTATTATCATAGATTTTTTCATATTTGTATTTTTGACTATATAAATATTAATTGTAACATTCACCAATAAACCAACTATACCTGTTATTGCCTTAATAATGCCATTATAAGTTGATGGCAAATCTAAATCAGCTTTTATATAATAATTAAGTGCACTCTCATAGGAACATAAAGCAATATTAGCAAAAAATACAATTATTAAAACTAATATTAAACTTTTTGACATTATAGTCTTCATGCTTTCAATTTGATCTTTAAAATAAAAGGGATTACTATAAGTATAATTCACCTCTAAAATATCAGGATCTTCTACAAAAATATGAGTAAGTAATGCGATAAGACATAATCCAGTTATCTGAATAATAAACACAGCAGATATTGAAATATTTCCTAAAACTCCTCCAATAAAATACCCCATAGACTTAGCTATCGTATTTAAAGCTACGAAATACGACATGATTCTTCCTCTATTCTCAGAATTAGTGCTATTCACAATATAAGCCATAGATACCACCATAGCACCACCACCTGAGAGCCCAGAAAAAAATCTTGCAATTATTATTTTTAATGGTGTTTTCGATAGACCAAATACTAATTGGGATACAGCATATATTGGGAGAGCCAAAGAAAAAGCCTTAGAATGTCCAATTTTATCACCCCATCTACCCCAAAATGGAGAAAATATAAACATTCCTGTTGCAGTTGCTGCAGATTCAACTCCAAAAACATAATCAGGAAAATTTAAATTTTTATATATAGTTGGTGTAATAGGATGTACAAAGCCTTGAACAAATGTATAAAATATTTCCAAAATTAAAAATCTACGTAATGATATTTTTTTCAATTCATCCTCCTCAATATGCAAATATAATATTTTCTAATAACTGGATTTTAAAATTAGTTTCAAAGATACAATTTTTTTAGTTTTCACATAATAACAACTATGCACTAAATAAAACTATTTTCCTTTATCTAGTGCATAGTATCTTTATTTTAAATTATTAATCAAATTGCAATAAACTTGCATAATCATTTAACAAACTTTTTTTATCTTCTTTGCTTAATTTTAAGAATTTTTCAAAGTTTGACAAGCTTATCATCCCTGGCGAAAATAAAAGCTCTGTATATGTTTTTTTGTCATATCCATAAAGCTTTTCCCAATCAGAAATTTTCTTCATGCCATAATAGTAACAAGTAAAGTATCCTTGCATTTCTTCCTGTTGTTTTACTTGACCTCTGGCTGTTTTTCGATCAAAATCCAATTCATCAACATATAGTTGAACAGCATCTCCAATTGGTCTACCAAAATATCTTAACCATAAATCAGATTTTATTCTAACTGATGTATGATGTCTCCTATATGCCACAAATAGTGGGAAAAATTGATCTTCACCAAATATAAATTCAAAAGCTCTCTCAGATCTATGAGCAGTCCCTTCCATTAGTGGAATTGCTTTTGCTCCCATCTTCATGGTCTCAGGAATAGGATCTAAAGTTTTTCTCACATATTGGACATGATGCCCTGGATAGGCTTCATGAATTGTATTCATTTTAATCCATCCATCTGTTACTGCTTTATAATTATGCCTATTTAAAAACATTTCTCCTATAAAAGGTCTTCTACGAGGACATCCTCCCCCATAACCTCCCCATGGCCATGAAAATTTATACTCTTCAGGAGTTTCATTTACAATGCATTTTTCATCATCAGGTAATTTTACAAATTCATGACTTACTGCTCTCGTTCTCTTTATATATTCATTTCCTCTTCTAAACATTTCTTCAGGTGTATCACATGGACCTGCATATTTTAATAATATATTATTAACATCTTTCATTGTCTTTGGAATTGGATCAGATATTTTTAATTTACTTGCTATTTCAAATACTTCATTTCTTGTTTTTTCTACTTCTGAATCATACCATGAAAGCAATTCATCAAGATCAATTCCAAAATTATTACTTAATAAAAATCTATAATATGATTCATCAAATTTAATAGTATCTGTTTCTGACGTTTCACTTAAATCCTCTATGTTTTTAGATGACATTATTTCTTTAATATCTTTTTTCCAATTCTCCATTTTATTTGAAAGTTCTTGAACTGCTTTTAATACTTCATTTAATTGATTATCATTAAGGCTAGGAAAATATTCAGATAATCTTTTAGTCTCTACTTCCATTGTATTAATATACAAATTACAAACATCAATTAATTCCCTTAAGTATAAAGGAGATACCTTATCTATCCAAGTCAATAATCCAGCCCAAACTTTATCCGCTTGTTTAAATCTCTCAATTAATATTTCTGCTTTTATATTATCTGGACGTGAATCATATCTAACCGCTTGCCTAAAGGTTCTTAAAAATATATTTACATGTTCCGAAGGTCTTTCATACATTTGTTTTAAACTCAATTCTTGTTTATCAATAAAATCAACGAAATGTTCTCTTAATATATCATTTACATCATTAGTTTTAGGAATGTTTTTAACTTTATCTCTTAAATCTTCCAACTCTTTTTCTGCTGTTTTAAAACAATCAGCATCTGGTATAAACAAATTAGTTTCATAATCTCTTTCACTGTTAAGCCTATCAGAATACAATGCAAGTTCCTTATCAAGTAATCTATAATCATTAACTAATTTAGAATCCATAGCTATTAACACCCCTCTTATTAAAAGACTTTAATACAGTGTGCATGAAACAAAATGATTTCTCGATACTTCTTTTAGTTCAATATCACCAGAAGTACATTTTTCTGTAGCATGAGGACATCTAGGTGCAAATCTACATCCTGGTTTTGGATCTATTGGACTAGTTACTTCTCCTTTAATTATTTTTCTCTTTTTATTTCTACTACTTAAATTAGGTACTGGAATTGCATCTAATAAAGCTTGAGTATATGGATGTAATGGTTTTTTAAACAATTCTTCAGAATCTGCTTTTTCAACACATTGTCCCAAATACATTACCATTATTTCATCACTAATATGCTTAACCACACTTAAATCATGAGTTATAAACATGTACGTAAATTCTCTTTCATCTTGTAAATCCATCATTAAATTCAGTATTTGAGCCTGTATGGAAACATCTAATGCTGACACTGGCTCATCTGCTACTATAAATTCAGGATCCAGAGATAATGCTCTAGCCACTCCTATTCTCTGTCTTCTCCCACCATCTAATTCATGAGGATAAGAATTTATTAATCTTTCAGCAAGTCCTACTGTTTCCATTAATTCTCTTACTTTTTCATCTATTTCATCATTATCTGTTATAGTTTTACAAACTTTAATTGGCTCTGCAATTATTTCATGTATTGTCATTCTAGGGTTTAAAGATGCATAAGGATCTTGAAATATTATTTGCATCTTTTTTCTCATTTCTCGCATTTCTTTAAAATTATAATTTAATATGTTTTTTCCTTTAAATAACACCTCTCCATCAGTTGGCTCTAAAAGTCTTAAAATAGTTCTACCAAGAGTAGATTTGCCACAACCTGACTCTCCTACTACACCTAATGTTTGTCCTTCTTCAATTTTTAAATTTATATTATCAACTGCATGGAGATATCCTTTTGGTGTACTAAAATATTTTTTTAAATTTTTTGTTTCAATTAAAGGTGTACTCATGTATTTCTTCCTTTCGTTAATTCTAGTTATTTACACATTCTGATTAAATAAATGACATTTAATCATATGAGTATTACTTTTATTTATTTCAGGCTTTTTAGTCCTACATATATCCATACATTTTGTACAACGTGGATGAAAAGGACATCCAGTTGGTAAATCTGTAGGATCAGGCATTAATCCCTTTATTGGATTAAGCCTTTTAGTTGATTTTGTCAAATCTGGAATTGAACCAAATAATCCTTCTGTATATGGATGATGGTTCTCGCCTTCAAATATATCCTCAACATTGCCCATTTCTATAATTTCTCCAGCATACATTATTGCTACTTTATCACATGTTTCTGCTACAACACCTAAATCATGGGTTATTAAAATCATAGATGTATTCAACTTTTCTTTTAATTCCCTCATCATTTCCAAAACTTGAGCCTGAATTGTTACGTCCAAAGCAGTAGTTGGCTCATCTGCTAAAAGTAATTGAGGTTCACAAGCCAAAGCTATTGCTATAACTACTCTTTGCTTCATTCCTCCAGAAAATTGATGAGGATATTCATTTTTCCTTCCAGGAGGAATTCCAACTAAATTTAGTATTTCATCGACTCTATTAGATACTTCATCCTCTTTCATATCTTTTTTATGAATTTCTAGCACTTCAGCTATTTGATCACCTATAGTTACAACAGGATTTAAACTTGTCATAGGATCTTGAAATATCATGGAAACAACATTTCCCCTTATCAATCTCATTTCTTGCTCTGTAGCTTTAGTTATATTAATATCATCTAGTATTATTTCTCCTTTTTTTATAAATCCTATTCTATCTGGTAAAAGTCTCATTATACTTAATGCTGTTGTAGTCTTACCTGCTCCAGTTTCACCTACTAAACCTAATGTTTCACCTCTATTTAATACTAAATTCAAATCATTAACAGCATTTACAATAGCTTCATCTGTATCATAAATTACATTTAAATCCTTTATTTCAAGTAGTTTTTCTGACACAGTCTCACTCCCATCTTTCTTTTTTTACATTTCTAGTTTTTCAACTTAGGATCTAGTGCATCACGTAAACCATCACCCATCAAGTTTAAAGCCATTACAGTAATAACTATTGCCATTCCTGGTATCATTATTAAATATGGGTAATATCTCATTTGAGTTTTACCTTCTGCTAACATAGTACCCCACTCTGGTGTAGGTGCTTTTACTCCCAAACCGAGGAAACTCAAACCAGATATGTTTATTATGATTGCAGCTATACTTAGTGTTGCCTGAACTATAATAGGTCCTATTACATTTGGCATTATATGCTTTAATATTATTCTACTATTACTTGTTCCACAAGCTTTTGCTGCTTCAATAAACTCTTGATCTTTTATTGATATTACTGATGATCTCACAATTCTAGAAAATCTAGGAACATTAGAGATTACCATAGCTACCAATAAATTACCTATTCCTGGTCCAAGAGCAGCAACAATAGATATAGCCATAAGCATATGAGGAATTGCTAAAAATACATCTGTAATCCTCATCAATATATTATCTACTTTCCCTCCAAAATAACCAGCTATAGATCCAATAATAGCTCCTATTGTCAACGATACTAATACAGTTAATAGCCCTACGGATAGTGAAACCCTTGCACCAAATATTATTCTTGCAAATATATCCCTTCCATATTGATCTGTTCCAAAAATATGCTCTTTACTAGGATATTGAAGACGTTCTTTCATGTTTTGCTTTATAGCATCTTCTTCATAATCAGCAAGTAAAGGTGCACAAATAGCTAAAACTATTAATAACACCATTATTATTAAACCTACCATAGCAAGTTTATTTTTCTTAAATCTCAGCCAAATAGATTTCATTTGGCTTTTCTTTTGTATTTTACCTTTATTTTTATTAGTTTTATTTTCTATTTTTTGTTCTGTCATTATCATCACCCACTAATTCCTTGAATATTGAGATTTTACTCTTGGATCAATAAATGCGTACAGTATATCAACTAACAAATTCATTATACTTACAGCTACTGCAACAAAAAGAATTGATGCTAATACCAGTGGAGTATCCTTCATCCTAATAGCATTTATAGTCATAGTACCTAATCCTGGCATTGCAAAAACACTTTCAATAATCATAGTTCCACCTAGCATTTGTCCGAAATCCATACCTATTATTGTAATAACTGGCAAAAGTGCATTCCTCAAGGCATGTTTAAATACTATCCTACTTTCTTTGGCTCCTTTAGCTTTTGCAGTCCTAATATAATCTTCTCTTATAACTTCTAACATATTAGAACGAGTCATCCTAATTAGTGCAGCCATCATAGATGCACTTAATGTTACACATGGCAATATAAAGTGTTTCCATGTTTCTACACCTGTAGCTGGTAACCAATCCAACTTAAGAGCAAATAATAATATAAGCATTAATCCAAACCAAAAAGGTGGCATAGATGTCAATAAAAATGCAATTATTGTAATAATTTTATCTGTCAATGAATATTGTTTAACTCCAGAAATTATACCTACAGGTATACCTATTACAGTCATCAATAAAATGCCACCAAAAGCTAATTTTAAAGTACTTGGAAATCTTGCAAATAACTCATTATACACTGGAACTTTACTCCTATATGAAACTCCAAAATCTCCATGTACCACTATATTTTTTATATAACGAAAATATCTCACAAAGAAACTATCATTTAACCCCATTTCTTCTCTCAAAGCCTCTACTTCATCATTAGAAGCACTGGGCCCTAATATAAGCCTTGCAGGATCTCCTGGGGTAAGATTCATTATTGTAAACACTATAAATGTTATTCCTAATAATACTGGTATCATCATTAATAACCGTTTTCCAATATATTTTAACATTTTTCCTCCTCATTTCCTTACTATACTATGTGGTTTTTACGTTTTTTATAAAATCTAGCACTTAACTTAAATTAAGTGCTAGATTTATGAACATTTATTTCAAACTATATTTTTACCATGAATAACTAAATACTTCATAAAATTGAATTGCACTTGCTTGTACACCTTTTAAGTTTTTATCAGCAGCTACCCCTACATTATAAGCATATAATGGAACTAAAACGCATTCATCATTTAGCATCTGTCCAACTTTTTCATATATTTCTTTTCTTTCTTCCTGATCACTTGATGTTCTACCTTTGTCCAATAGTTCATCTAATTCAGGAATATCACATTTGAAAAAGTTTTGTCCATTTTTTATCATATCACTATGGAAGAATGCATATACAGCATCAGCATCTGTTATACTATATACCATAGACATAACTGTCATATCGTAGTCAGCATTTTCATATACATCGGTTAAATATGCTCCTCTTTCCATCTTTTGAATTTCTGCATCTATTCCAATTTCTCTTAATTGATCTTGAAGAACTTCTGTTGGTTTATAATATGTTGCTGAATCCATTGTTTTTAATTGTATTGATAAACCATCTGGATATCCTGCTTCTGCCAATAATTCTTTTGCTTTTTCTGGATCATATTCGTAACCTGTTACCTTATCTGAATATCCATAACAATCTCTTGGTATTGCATTATCGACTACAACTCCTGCTCCCTCTATAGCTCCTATAAGCATTGACTCTTTATCTACAGCATGTGCAATTGCTTGTCTTAATTTTTTATCCTTAAATAATCCCTCTGTATTATTAAAAGCTATATAATTATTACCCAATAATTCAGTTTCATGATATTGAACTTTTTCATTTTCCATTAATCTCTCTCTATCTTCCATAGAAGGTTGAGATAATAAATCTACTTCCCCATTTTCAAGAGCTAATGCTGCTGTACTAGGATCAATAATAATCTTAAATACAAGATTTTTTATTGGTGCTTCGCCTCTATAATAGTCTTCAAATCTTTCACATATAATTTTGTCTCCACTTTTTAAATCTACAAATTTATATGCTCCTGTTCCTACAGGATTTCTACCAAAACCCTCTGGATCTGATTCAACTGCTTTTTTATTTACTATAAATATTCTTGCTATACAAGCTTCTGCAGGACCATAAGAGTATTTGAATTTTAATACTACAGTATCATCGTCTACAACTTCAGCATGATCCATTGCAGATGTTATATCTTGTGTAAATTTAGATTCAATTGCTCTGTTCAATGAATAAGCTACATCTTCTGTTGTTAATTCTTCTCCATTGTGGAATTTAACGCCATCTCTTATTTTTAATTTCATTTCTGTGCCATCTTCAGACATTTCCCAACTTTCTGCAAGGCCAGGAGTCAAAGATCCATCAGCTTCTAGTCTTATAAGTTTGTCAAATATCTGATTAAATATACCAGTTGCTATGTTATCTGATATCATATGTGGGTCAAGAGTAGATGGTTCGCCTGATATTGCATAATTTATTGTATCTTTGTTGCTACCAGTTTCTTTATTAGCATTGTCACCTGATTGAGATTTTTCACTAGAACCGCCACAACCTGTCATAATTAACATTATAGCCAATGCAAAACTTAATATAATACTAATTTTACTAAATTTCTTACCAAACATTATCTAGTTACCTCCCATGTTTAAATATTTTAGAAACATATAAAACAACAAATAATACTAAATAATTAAGTACTATGAAATTGTTTAAATAATCCTCCTTTCAAATTTACTATTTGTTAATTAAAAACATTTAACATAAGTATATTAATATA
>CAYUTQ010000023.1:0-34824 GCA_964447805.1 uncultured Clostridia bacterium | reverse complement strand
ATATTGGGACATAATCAAAAGTGATATAATAGGACATTATCATAAATTAATCACTGAAAATTATGGAATATGCTAATTTTCATTGACAACAAGTATATTTATGCTATAATTAAACCAATAAAATATTTTCACTTAAGGTGATTAGTTTGATAAAAACCTTTAATAATTTTACTATTATACCATCGGTTAGAATGTTGAGGGATTTAGACTATGCATTAGAAAGTACATTACCTTTAATATTATTATCGGAGGTTCATATAGGAAATTTAGTTGATTTAGTTAGCTTATGTCATAAGAAAGATAAAAAAGTTTTTGTAAATGTAGATTTAGTAGGTGGTTTTTCTCCTGATAAAATAGGAACTAAGTTATTGAGGGATTTATTTAAAGTAGATGGAATACTATCTTCAAATATGATTACAATAAATATATGCAAATCTGTTGGTTTATTTACAATTCAAAGATTTTTTTTAATGGATTCAAAAGCTGTTGATTCTAG
Organism: uncultured Clostridia bacterium; assembly: GCA_964447805.1. Lineage (GTDB taxonomy): Bacteria > Bacillota > Clostridia > Tissierellales > DATGTQ01 > CAYUTQ01. The sequence goes on along the minus strand of CAYUTQ010000023.1, from coordinate 34,328 downwards.
TTTAAAATCTTTTAGAAATTCACGAGCAGATGCTGTAGAACTTTTACCTTCTCCACTGGCTCCTAAATTTGCTGGTGAAATAACTAAAAATAAAAAAATACCTATTTTAGCTGGAGGATTTGTAGATAACAAAAAAAGTGTAAAAAAGTTTAAAGAATTAGGATTTAATGGGGTCACTACTAGTACTAGGGACCTGTGGATTGTACAATAAAATAAAATTTTTAGGATAGTGAAAAGAAGAAGTCCTACTTAAAGAGAAGTTTTTAAAAATTTCTCTTTAGTAGGACTTTTTTGTTATTAAAATTAAAAAAATAAGGAGGAGTTTTTATGAATGTTATTAATGCAATTATCAGTATGGGCCCATCAGTAATGATGCCAATAATATTTTTTATACTAGCTTTAATTTTTGGAGTTAAAATAGGTAAAGCTTTTAAAGCTGGTATGTTAGTAGGAATTGGTTTTGAGGGTATTAATCTTGTAATTGGTTTGTTATTAGATAGTTTAGGACCTGCAGCTAAAGCCATGGTAGAACGATTTGGATTAAATTTGACTGTAGTTGATGCAGGTTGGCCTGTAGCAGCGACTATAGGTTGGGGTTCTCCAATAGTTCCCTTTGTTGTATTTGGTGGATTACTTTTAAATGTAATATTATTAGCTCTAAATATGACAAAAACAGTAAATATAGACATATTTAATTATTGGCACTTTTTGCTTACAGGAGGAGTTATATATGCAGTTACAGGAAATGTCGCTATTTCTTCTATTGGAGCACTTATTCATTTTTTAATAGCTTTAATTATTGCAGATAAAACTGCTCCCAAAATTCAAGAAGCTTATGATTTAAAAGGTGTTTCTTTTGCACATGCTACATCAGCTATGTATGTACCTATTGGAATAGGAGTTAATTGGATTATTGAAAAAATTCCTGGATTAAATAAAATTGATGCTAATCCAGACGCAATAACTGAAAAATTTGGAGTTATGGGTGAACCTTTAACTTTAGGAACAATACTTGGAGCTATTCTTGGAATATTAGCTGGATGGAGTTTTACTGATATTTTAGGACTTGCAGTTAAAGTTGCAGCAGTTATGGTACTTCTTCCTGCAATGATTAATGTATTAGTAGAAGGATTAGTTACTGTAAGAGATGCTGCTGAAAAGACGTTGAAGAAAAAATTCCCAGATAGAGAATTTTATATTGGATTAGATACTGCACTGCTTGTAGGAGATCCAGCAGTTTTGGCTACAGGATTATTGATGATTCCAGCTACTTTATTGTTAGCAGTTATACTTCCTGGGAATAAAGTTTTACCTTTTGTAGACTTAGCTTCAATAGTTTTCTTAATAGCCATGGTCTCTCCATATTGCAAGAAAAATATGGTTAGAATATTTATAACAGGTTTAGTAATTATCACACTAGTATTATACGCAGGAACTAGTGTAGCTCCTTATTTTACAAAGGCTGCAGAATTAGCTAATGTAGCGCTACCAGAAGATATTGGTTCTAGTACACAAATGGCTAATTTGGTTGGAGGAGCAACTACTCCTATTGGTTGGATATTGATAAAAATTTCTACATTTTTTAAATAAATTTTTTAGGAGGGTTCAATATGGGAAAATATTTAATCGGTATTGATAATGGTGGAACTATGTCTAAAGCAGCTTTATACGATTTAAGTGGAAAAGAAATAGCTGTATCTGGATATAAAACAAAAACTACAATGCCTAAACCAGGATTTACTGAAAGAGATATGGAAGAAATGTGGCAAGCCAATGTAAAATCTATAAAGGATGTAATAGAAATAAGCAAAGTAAATCCTAAAGATATAGTGGGTATAGCAACAACAGGCCATGGTAATGGTATGTATCTAGTGGATGAAAACGGAAATCCTGCTTATAATGGCATTATCTCTACAGATACTAGAGCAAAAGATTATGTGGAAAAATGGTACAATGATAATACTTTTGATAAGGTACTTCCTAAAACTATGCAATCCATATGGGCAGGTCAACCAGTAGCACTTATTGCTTGGTTTAAAGATAATGATCCTGAAGTACTTGAAAGAACAAAATGGGTATTTATGTGTAAAGATTATATAAGATATAGATTGACTAATGAACCTTATGCAGAAATAACTGATATGTCAGGAACTAATTTAATGAATGTTAGAGATGTTAAATATGATGAAGAATTGTTAAAAGAGTTTGGTATTGAAGAAGTTATGGATAAACTTCCACCTTTGAAATATTCTTCAGAAATATGTGGTTATGTAACTAGTGAAGTAGCTGAAGAAACTGGACTTGTAGAAGGAACTCCTGTAGCTGGTGGATTGTTTGATATAGATGCTTCGGCAATAGCAACAGGTCTTACCGAAGAAGAAAAACTTTGTATGGTAGCTGGTACTTGGAGTATAAATGAATACATTAGTAAAAAGCCTATAATATCAAAAGATTTATTTATGACTTCTATATACTGTATGAAAGGTTATTGGCTAACTACAGAAGCTAGTCCTACATCTGCTAGTAATTTGGAATGGTTTGTAACTGAATTTATGAAAGATAAGGATAGTAATGCTAATGTTTATGAAGAAGCAAATAAATTAGTAAGTAGTATATCTCCTGAAGAAAGCAATATTATATTCTTACCATTCTTATATGGAACAAATGTAGATGCAGATGCCAAAGCTTCTTTTATTGGATTAAATGGTTGGCATACAAAAGCTCATTTATTGAGAGCCATATATGAAGGTGTTGCTTTTTGTCATAGAGCTCATATTGATAAATTATTGCAACATAGAGAAGAACCAAAAGCTATAAGAATAGCTGGTGGTGCAGCAAAATCTGAAGTTTGGGTTCAAATATTTGCAGATGTACTTCAAACACCTATAGAAGTAACTACAAGTACTGAATTAGGTGCACTTGGAGCTGCTATATGTGCAGGAATAGCAACTGAAAACTTTGAATCTTATGAATCTGCATCTAATTCTATGGTAGAAGTGGCTTATACATGTTATCCAAATAAAGATAATAGTGAAATATACAATAAGAAATATAATCTATATAAAAAAGCTATAGAGGTTTTAAGCCCATTATGGGAAGAATTATCAAAATAAATTGAGGTGATTTAAATGGATCTTGGGTTAAATGGGAAATCTGCTGTTGTTACTGGAGGTTCTAGAGGTGTAGGCAGAGGTATATGCTTAGCTTTGGCAAAAGAAGGAGTCAATGTTGTAATAAATTATAATTCTAGTAATGAAGCTGCACTTGATGTAAAAAAAGAAATTGAAAAGTTAGGTGGAAAAGCCATAGTTGTAAAAGCAGATTTAGGTAATCCAGAAGATTGTAAAAAATTAATAGACGAAGGTGAGAAAGCTTTTGGTAATGTAGATATTTTAATTAATAATGCAGGAGTTTGGCCTAAAAATTGGGTTCAAGATATTCCACTAGAAGAATGGAATAAAACTATAGATGTAAATTTAACTTCTGTTTTTTTAACTAGCCAAGCTTTTGTGAAAAAGAATATTGAGAAGAAAAGACCAGGCAAGATATTGAATGTAACTTCTCAAGCTGCTTTCAATGGTTCAACAACTGGTCATGCTCATTATGCAGCAAGTAAAGCTGGTGTAGTTTCATTAACAGTTTCTATGGCTAGAGAAATGGCTAAATATAATATAAATATTAATGCTATAGCATTGGGAATGGTAGAAACAGATATGACTAAAGATGCATTAAATAAAAAAGAAGATTATTATTTAAATAGAATACCAATTGGTCGAGTAGCAACTCCAAAAGATATAGCAAATATAGCAATATTTTTGGTTTCTGAACCAGCTTCTTATATAACTGGAGCTACAATTGATTCTACTGGTGGAATGTTAATGAGGTAAGGAGGAAGGAAAGTGTTAGTTAATTTAAATGAAGTATTAATTAAGGCGAGAGAAGGAAAATATGCAGTTCCTGCTTTTGATTGTACAGAGGATATATTAATAAGGACAATATTGGATACTTGTGAAGAGAAAAAGTCTCCTGTTATTTTGATGGCGTTGGAACGTGATTTAAAGGGAAAAGGTATGGATTATATAACATCTATGGTTAAGGGTGTTGCTGATAAGTATAGTATTCCTATTGTATTACATCTAGATCATGCAACTAATTTAGATTTAATTAAAAGAGCTATAGATTATGGATTTACTTCCGTAATGTATGATGGTTCTATGCTATCTTTTGAAGAAAATATAGCTAACACTAAAAAAGTTGTAGAAATAGCACATGCTCAAAATGTAACTGTTGAAGCTGAATTAGGATATGTTGGAGGAAATGAACTAGATGGCTCTTATACTGGAGATGCTAAACTTACAGAACCTAGTCAAGTTTTAGAATTTGTAAATAAAACAGGAGTTGATGCCTTAGCAGTTTCTATAGGTACATCTCATGGTGTGTATGTTTCCGAACCTAAATTGAATATAGAAAGATTACAAGATATAAATGCTATAAGTCCTGTACCATTGGTGTTACATGGTGGTTCTGGAACTCCAGTTGATCAAGTACAAGAGGCTATAAAAAATGGAATTGCAAAAGTAAATTTATATGCTGATTTGAGAATAGCTATGTTTAAAGGATTAAAGATTTCAGCTCAATCTCAAAAAAGAATTGATCCCTTACCAGATGAAATGTTTAAACCAGTAAAAGAAGAATTGAAAAAAGTTATAATAGATAAAATAAATATGACTTTTTCAGAAAGCAAGGGGAATTGAGGGGTGATATAAATGAACTTATTAGCTATTGCAGATAATTTTATTAATGCAGAAACTATGTATGATGGCCTTAAGGATTTAGAAAAGGTTGGTATTAATATTGAAGTTAGAAATTGGTATCATGAAAATCAAGAAGCTCTTCAAAGGGACAATTTACTTATAGAACAAAATGGTCCTGAAGCTGTAGAATTATCAGATGAATTATTAATGGATTTAGATAAATTTGATATTATAATAGTACAATTTGCTCCAATATCTAAAAAACTAATTGATAATGCTAAAAATTTAAAGGTTATAGGAGTTTTAAGAGGTGGAACTGAAAATATAGATACAAATTATGCAAATGAAAAAAATATAGCTGTATTAAATACTCCTGGAAGAAATGCTAGAGCTGTAGCAGAGTTTACAATGGGAATGATACTATGTGAAGTAAGAAATATAGCTAGATCCCATTATTCTTTAAAAAACAATAAGTGGAGAAAAGATTTTCCAAATAGCAGTTATATTCCAGAATTAAATGGAAAAACTGTTGGTATAGTAGGTTTTGGACATATTGGGCAATTAGTAGCTGGCTATTTAAAAGCTTTTGGCAGTAAAATAATAGCATATGATCCATTCTTTAATGGAAAATTTGAAGGAGTTAAAATAGTAGATTTAGACACTCTTCTAAAAGAATCAGATATAGTAACCATCCATGCTAGATATACTAAAGATACTCATCATCTAATCGATGAAAGAGAATTTTCATTAATGAAAGAAAATGCTGTCTTAATAAATACAGCTCGTTCTGGATTAGTAAACCAAAATGCACTGGTAAAAGCCTTAAAAGAAAATAAAATAATGGGAGCAGCAATAGATGTATTTGACAAAGAACCAATTCCTGAGGATGATGAAATATTAAAGTTAGACAATATTACAATAACACCCCATATTGCAGGTTCTACAAAAGATGCTTTTTCCAATAGCCCTAAGATGATGGCTAATATTTTGAAAAAAATAATCAATGGAGATAAAAATATTTCATCAATAAATAATGTAGAAATTAGATTATAAAAAAGTATTTCTAATATGAATTGTATTTTGTCAAATGAACAGTAAAAATAATAGAGATAACATCAAACAGCTAAAGTTCGATATTTCATCGAGCTGAGGCTGTTTGTTTTTTAGGCCTTCATAGTTTTGTAACTGTTTAAATCTTTTATATACCACTTTATTGTATTAATAAAAAGTTTTTTTAGAACATACAATAGGCTAGAGTTAGGATAATAGTGAAGACAATGGAAATAAGTTAGTAACTAATATATAATAAAATTGATGAAGATTAAATAATATATTAGCAAAGAAAAACTTATTATTATAATGGAGGTGTTGTTATGAATTTTTGTCCTAATTGTGGAAAAAATATATCTGAGGATTCTAAATTTTGTTCTAAATGTGGGGCTAAACTACAGGAAACTGAAAATGTAAATGCTACGGATTCTACTTTTGAATCACCAAAACCAAATATAGGGAATAAAAAAATATTTTTTGGTATAGGAATAGGTATTTTAGTAGTGATTATAATTTTTATGATTTCATATACAGGTAAACATAAGGGACCGGAAAAAGCAGTGTATAATTATATGGAATCTATTTATAAGGGAGATTGGGATCTTTTACTTGAATCTGTTTCTCCAATGCTTAAACAAATGATACTTATGGAATATGAGGATTATACAGAAGAAGAAATAGAAGAAGAAATGCAAGATGCAAGTGATGAATTAATGGATATATTAGGTTCTGATTGGATAAAGGAACTCAAAATTGAAACTGTTAAAGTAGATAAAGATACAGCAATTGTAAGAGTTTTTTTCTCTGAAGATTATGAAAATTATATTGATATGAAGTTGTTAAAAGAAAAGGGAAAATGGAGTGTAATTAATGCTCCAGATTGGTGGTAATTTTAAAAATGTATAGTATTTTTTGGAGATAGAATATATTATTTAATTTTTTATATATTTTAGAAAGGATGTGACAAACATGTCAAATATCCAGTCAAAACTACATAAAGTAACAAAAAGTTTTCAAAAAGGATATGAGAAGAATGTAAATAAATTTCAGACTTCACAAGAAGTTTTAAAATTAAAAGAAAATATTTCTCAAAATGAAGGAATAAGATTTAAATTAGTAGTCTCAATTGGAGAGAAATATTATTTTAAATATAGAAATGGCGAATTAAAAGGAGATAACGATATTGAAGAGATTTGTTCAAAAATATTAGATCTAGATAAAAAAATTTTTAGAGATTTAAAAACTATTGAAGAAAAAACTAAAAATGATAGTGAAAATATAATTTGTGAATGCGGAGCTCCACTGACTTCTGATGATAAATTTTGTAGAAATTGTGGTAAAAATATAGAAAATCTTAAAAAAGAATTTGTTGAAAAGGTTATTTGTTCTAATTGCAAAGAGGAAATACCTGTGGATTCAAAATACTGTAATTGTTGTGGTATGAAACTTTCTTAAGGTGGTGATGTAGTGTATTGTCAAAAATGTGGTCAATATAATGATGATAATTCTAATTATTGTAGCAATGATGGAGTTTTCCTATTAGGTAATAAGAATAATGTTTTTATGACAAAAAACGAAATTAAATATTGCAAATATTGTGGAGAAAAAGTAGAAAGTCATTCTCTTTATTGCTCAAGTTGTGGACAATCATTATTTCATGTAGATATGAAAAGAACAATTAATAAAGAGTCAAAATCTAAAAATCAATCAATTATAAAAGATAAATTTAAAAATATAGATTTTAAACATCCTTTAAAAGTTGCTGGTATAGCATTTATTATATTGTTAGTTGTAAGTGTTATAATTTCTATTGTAATGAATCAAAAAATTAATAGTGAGATATTAGATATTTTGGAATTAGATATTAACATAGATAATAAATTTTTAAATTTTATAGATTATGCATTGTTATCTCATTTATTAGGAGCAACGATTAAAGTTACTCTATCAGGTTATGGTTGTAAAATACTCAAGTTTAGGGGTGGATTATATTTATATATATTAATTCCTTCTATTATTTTTATAGTTTTAGGAATACTTAGAGGAAGAAAAGATCTCAAAGAAGAAAGATATTTTAATCCGATAGATGCGGCTTTAGTAGGATTGTATTATGGTTTAGGATTATTGATTCTTTCTTTTTGTAATTTTAAAAAAATAAATATACCTATACCTTATATTAGAAAACACATAACAATAGCTAAGGAGTATTCATTTTTAGGCGCTTTATTCAATGGTTTAATGATTGCATTAATTTTTTATTTGGCAGGGTATGGTATTTATATGTTAATTAAAAAGGAAAATAAAAGATTTTTTAAGTATAGATATATTTTCAATGGTATTTTCCTTTTAACGTTGGGCTATATTATTAGTTTAATTGCATATATGATAGTTTTTAGAGGACATATAATATCAGCTGATTTTATAGAATTTGAAGACTTTGATATAGTAACAATCCTACAATATCCAGCATATTTATGGAGTCTTATTAATTTTAATACTTTTACTAGCTCTGGTGTTTATAATTTAGTTAATATATCACTTTTAAAAAATGTTGATATATTAAAAGAAGTTTTAGGCAAAGGAAGACTTATAGTTTTATATCTATTGACTTTTATTCCATTTATATTATTTTTCTTTCAAGGAAGAAAAGAAAGAGGAGCTGGGACAGGGAATTTATATTTAAATTTAGTCTACAATTCATTAACTTATTCATTGCTGATGACTTTTTTCGCAGTTGGATCATTTATGTATATGAATGTTGATAATGAAATGATTATATCAATGGGTTTTAAGGCAGTTGAAACTTTTTTTTCTTGTTTTGTATTTTCATATTTAATATCTTTATCAGGTGCCTTTCTTACTAAATCGGGATATAAAAAGGAGGCGTCTGACTATAATGAATAGAAAAATAGAGATAATTATTGGTATATCTATAATTGTTGTATTTATTATTTTGGTAGGTAAAAATGTATTTGCTGTATCTTTAGATGAATCTGTAGGAATAAATAAGTTAAAGACTGCAATTAAAAATCAAGATACAAAATATTTAGCAAAGCATTTAGAAATAGAAGGTTATGATTCAAAATTGAGTACTGAAGATATTGAAAAAATTAATATATTATTACAAGATGAAATTTTGCAAAATTTGGATCAGTATTATAATGAAACAGATTTGAATATTTATATTAAAAAAGCTGGTAAAGAGCATTTTATTTTAGACAAATATGTTCTAGTTCTTAAGCCTTATAAACTTATATTAGAATCAGATACTCCAAAGGCAGAAGTATATATAGATGGAGAAAAAACAGGTAAAATAGATGAAAACTATTGTTTTAAATGTAGCTGTATTTTACCAGGAAAACATAAAATAGAACTTAAATATAATGGAGAATATACTAATCTTGAAGAAAAAGAGGAGATTTTATTTTTCGATGAATATGATGCTGAAGTATATCATTCAATTTATTTAGAGGGAGAGTATATAATAGTAGATTCAAATTATCCTGAAGCAAAACTATTTGTAAATGATAAAGATATAGGTAAGACTATAGAGGAAATAGAGCATTTTGGCCCTATACCACTGGACGGTAGCATTGTTGTTCAAGCTAAAATAAATACTCCTCAAGGAGTTTTAGAAAGTGAAAAAATAAAGGTTAATGAAGACTATGATATTATTTATTTAGAAATAATAGATGAAAAAGATAATAAGTTTTTAGAGGATTTGCTAGATAATCTTATAATGGCATATGAACAAAACATGGTATATGCTATAAATGAAAATGATTTTGGTTTAATAGAACCATATATTTTAGAAGGAAGTCCTCTTTATGATATGCAACAACATTTAGTTGAAAATTTAAATGAAAAAGGAATAGAAGAAGAACTTTTATATTATGAGATAATTGACGTAGATGAAGTAGATGATCATTTTGATGTAGAGGTATATGAAAAACATAAAATTATCTATTCTGATGAAACTGAAGAAGTAACGGAACATAATTGGACATATACTGTAGTAAATGTAGATAATGATTTATTATTATACGATATTGAATGATATAGAAGCCACAGGGAGACAGTTTGAAGTGCTCCCTGTGTTCCTAAAAACAGCACAAGAGAACACAGGAGAACCGTCCCCTTGTGTTCTATATAGTTTTCTTTTGTAGTAACGCAATAGTCTCCACGTGCATGGTGTGAGGGAACATATCAATGGGTTGCACTTTTTCTACTATATAATCATTTTTTTCAAGAAAGTTTAAATCTCTTGCTAATGTAGCAGGATTACATGAAACATATACTATTATTTGAGGATTCATTTTTGTTATTGTATTTAATACTTCATTATTACAACCTTTTCTTGGAGGGTCTACTACTATTTTATCTGCTGTTATTCCTTTATTTAAAAGTTCTGGGACTATTTTTTCAGTTTTTCCTCTAATAAATTCTACATTTTTGATATTATTAAGTTTTGCATTTTCTTTAGCATCATCTATGGCTGCCTTTACAACTTCTACACCGTAAACTTTTTTTGCTTTTTTTGATATAAATAATGATATAGTTCCTATACCACAATATAAATCAAAAATAATTTCATTTCCTTCTAATTTTAAAAAATCTAAAACTTTTTTATAAAGTATTTCAGTTTGAATTGAATTTATCTGAAAAAAAGATTTTGGAGATATTAAAAACTTATAATCTCCTATATAATCTACTATTTTATCTTCACCATATATTTTAATGTTCTTATTACCTAATATTATAGGAGTATTTTTAGTATTTACATTTTGATAAATACTCACTATTTCTTTTGCATTTTCTTTTAATAAATTTATAAGCTCTTTTTTATAAGGTAAATTTTTACTTTTAGTAACTACAATAACCATAGCTAAATTATCTTTAGTTGTTCTGATTATAATATCTCTAATAATTTCTTTTTTGCTTTTTTTATCATAAAGAGATACATTGAATTTTTCCATATATTTTTTTATAGATTTTAATATTTTGTTTGATATTTTATTTTGTATAATGCATTCGTCTATGTTTACTATGTCATGACTTTTTCTTTTAAAAAAACCTATAGATGTATCATGATCATTTATTTTGATTTTAAATTGACCTTTATTTCTATATTTATAAGGATATTCCATTCCTATAATAGGAAATATTTTAGATTTGTTTATTTTACCTATTTTATAAAGAGTATTTTTCACTTGATTAGTTTTTAAATCTAGTTGAGTTTTGTAGTTTAATTCATGAAGTTGACATCCGCCACAGTCTTTAAAATATTTGCATTTAGAGTCTATTCTATTAGGAGAGATTTTTTTTATATTAATCATTTGTCCTATTCCATAATTCTTTTTAATTTTTTTAAGAGTTACTGTACCATTATCACCAGGCAAACCCCCTTCAACAAATATTGTAAATCCATCTATTTTTCCTACACCTAATCCATCACTAGTCAAATCTATTATGTTCAAATCTAAGGAATCACCTTTGTTTAATTTTCTTTTCATTAAAATATTCTCCTCATTTCAAATATATATTTATTATTAGTAAAAATTAAAATTTATATTACATTTGATGTATAGTATATATTAATATATACAAATTAAAATCTGTTTTTAAAAATATATATTGATATGATAACATAGAAATAGAAATAAGTTTATTTAAAAATATAAAAAAGGGGTGTTTAAGGTGGCTAAAAATGAATTTATTAAAAATGAAATGATTGCTAATTTTTCTGACAAATATAATAAGAATCCCCACAATAAAATTCTCTCAAATGCTATTATTAAAAATGGTATCAATGATGTTTCAATGTCACATGAATCAGTAGCAGATATGCACTTTGATTTTTCAGAAGAAATTGATGTTGGCAAAGTTACTCATCAAAAAAGTAGTGGTAGATGTTGGATGTTTGCGGCTTTAAATAATATTAGGTACAATATATCAAAGACATTAAATATGAAGGATAAAAATTTTGAATTATCACAGAGTTATCCAATGTTTTGGGATAAACTTGAAAAGTCTAATTTATTTTTAGAAAATATTATTGAAACTAGAGAAGAAAAAATTGATAGTAGAAATGTTATGTGGCTTTTAAATTCTCCTATAGATGATGGAGGACAATGGGATATGTTTGTTGGGTTGGTTGAAAAATATGGTATTGTACCTAAATATGTAATGCCAGAAACATATCATAGTAGTAATTCAATGTTGATGAATAGGGTATTGAATTTTAAATTAAGACAAGATGCAAAGATTTTAAGAGATATAGCTGAAAAAGGAAGTAGTTTAAAAGATCTAAGAGCTAAGAAAACGGAAATGCTTGAAGAGATATATAGTATTCTAAGTCATTTTCTTGGAGAACCACCAAAGACTTTTGATTTTGAATATAGAGATAAAGATGATAATTTCCATAGGGAAATTGGGTTAACACCTTTAGAATTTTATCGTAAATATTCTGGTGTTAATATGCAAGATTATGTAAGTATTATTAATGCTCCAACTAAAGATAAACCATTTAATCGTACCTATACAGTTAGATTTTTAGGAAATGTAAAGGATGGTAAACAAATTTACTATCTTAATTTAGAAATAGATAAACTAAAAGAATTATCAATTGCTCAACTTAGTGATGGAGAACCTGTATGGTTTGGATGTGATGTAGGGAAGATGTCAGAAAGGGATTTAGGTATTATGGATACAGAACTTTTCAATTATGAAGAAGTGTTAGATACTAATCTTCATATGTCCAAAGGTGATAGACTTGATTATGGTGAAAGTATGTTAACACATGCAATGGTATTTACAGGTGTTAATTTAGCACATGGGAAATCTAATCGCTGGAAAGTTCAAAATAGTTGGGGTGAAGAACCTGGACAAAAAGGATTTTTTATTATGAGTGACAAATGGTTTGAAGAATTTAATTATGAAGTAGTTATAAATAAAAAATATCTTTCTAAAGAATTATTAGAGGCCTATGAACAAAAACCTATTGTTTTAGATCCTTGGGATCCTATGGGTTCTTTAGCTATGATGAAATAATATAAAAATAGTGTGATTATTAGATAGTTTTGAGGATAGTATATTTTCTATCCTCTTTAATTTTATATATCTTTTCTATATCTGCCAAATGAACTGTCCTCGTGGCAGAAAAGGGCACTATAAGCATATCTTTTCTATCTCCATGTTTCAGTAGAATGGAATTATTAGCTGTTTTTTTGATTTCATACTACTATTGTGACAGGGAGATTTTCTATTTTTCTAACATTAGATCTGTCTTATTTAAGGAAATATAATTGAACAAAGTTTGGAAAAGTTTTGTTCAATTATCATTTTGATTCTGCTCAATTGTATCAAGGCAAAGGGTTGATTTTCTAGGATTTGAAATAAATATTTGTAAAAATAGTTATTTGTTTTAATCGTAATAGATAAAAATAAACTAAAATTCGACAAAATAACACAAAATGCTACAACAAGGAACAAATTTATGATATAATATCATTTAAATATTCAAAAAATATTATTATTGTAAAACCTTGCTATAATAATACTAATATTTGGATATATAAAATAAGAAAGGATGGTAATATGAGCAATATTAAATTTATTTATTTTGTAGTTGCTTATTTACTAGGGCTTGTTTTATTAAGTATTTACTTAGGTAAAAAACAAGTAGAAACTAGTGATGATTTTTTAACAGCTGGTCGTAGCTTACCTTTACCTATACTTATAGGGACACTTTTAGCTACATGGGTAGGTGGAGGTACAGTAACAGGCGGTGCAAATTTTATTTATACAAGGGGTCCAGTAGCTGGAATTTTATATAGTTTAGGACCACCATTAGGAATTTTAGTTCTTTATTTTATTGCACCAAGGATACGAAGTATAGAAGGATATACAGTACCTGAAATATTGGAGGTTAGATATGGTCCTGTTGCAAGAACTATATCAGCAATATGTATTATAATTGCTTATGTAGGAATTGCTTCTAATCAATTTAAAGGTTGTGGACATATTATAAGTTTAGCGACAGGATTAGACGTAAACATTGCTACTTTTTTATCTGCTGTAGTAATAACTATTCTTACAGTAAGTGGTGGTATGTATGCGATTGCATACTCAGATTTTGCAAGTGCATTATTAATGGTTATAGGATTTTTAATTGCAATTCCATTTGCAATTAAATATATAGGTGGCTTTAATAGTATGGTATCTCAATTGCCTGCTGTTAAGACTACAGCTACAGGTGGTTTGACATGGCCACAAATGTTAGGATTTATATTTCCGTCATTTTTCTTAATATTAGGTGATCAAAATATGTACCAAAGATTTGGTTCAGCTAAAGATGAAGAAACTGCTAGGAAGTCCAATATTGGTTTCTTTATTTCTGAAGTTTTAGTATGTGTGTTAACTGTTTTACTTGTGACTGTTGGAATTGTATTGCTTCCAGAATTAGAAAATGCTGATACTGTTGTTTTTGTTATGGCTATGGAACATTTACCCTTTGTAATTGGTGGTATTGTTATAGCAACATCAGTAGCTTTTATGATTACTACAGGAGATTCATTTTTACTTTCTTCAGCTACAAATGTGACTGAAGATATTTGGGCAAGATATTTTAAAAAGGATGCAACAGATCAAGAAAAATTGAAATTTACAAGAAGAATAATAGTAGTTCTTAGTATAATTGCATATGTTTTTGGAATGTATTTTCCAAGTATATTGAAAATGCAAGCATATGCTTATACAATGTATGGAGCAGCAATAACCCCTGCATTGTTAGGTGCTTTAACATGGAAGAGAGCAAATAAATACGGAGGAATAGCTTCCATAATTGCTGGTGGTGGAATGACATTAATATGGGATGTAGTATTAAAACAACCTATGGATTTAAATAGTTCTTTTGTTTCAGTACCAATAGCTATTATTGTATTAATAGTTGTAAGTCTTTTAACTCCAAAGCCTGAAGCAGAAACACTAGAAAGGGTGTTTGGAGAAAGTAACTAAATATTTTATATAATAGGAGGTTATATTGTGGTTAAATCATTGCCAAAAGTTGCACAGAGATTTATTAAGTATGTAAAGTATGATACACAATCTGCTTATGAATCAGAAACTTATCCTAGTACTTCAAAACAGTTAGTACTTTTAAAAGATTTAGAAAAAGAGTTAAAGGAAATAGGGCTAGAGGATGTTTATATGGATGAATATGGGTATGTATTTGGTACATTGCCAGCAAATGTGGATGGTGATATACCCAAAATAGGGTTTTTGGCTCATGTAGATACAACTCCAGAAGTGACAGGTAAGAATGTGAATCCTCAGATTGTAGAGAACTATAATGGTGGTGACGTAGTATTAAATAAAGAAAAAGATATAGTGCTATCTCCTAAGCAATCACCAGAATTAAAAAATTATGTAGGCAATACTTTAATTACAACAGATGGAACAACTTTGTTGGGTGCAGATGACAAAGCAGGAGTTGCAGAAATAGTTACAGCAATGGAATATCTTGTTGATCATCCAGAAATACCACATGGCACTGTGAAGGTTGCTTTTACACCTGATGAAGAAGTAGGTCGTGGGGTGTTACATTTTGATATTGAGAAATTTGATGTAGATTTTGCATATACATTAGATGGTGAAACTATAGGAGAAATTATATATGAAACTTTTAATGCAGCGATTGCTAAAGTTGTAATAAATGGTAGAAATGTCCATCCTGGGTTAGCTAAAGATAATATGAAAAATGCTATTGAAATACTTATGGAATTTAATTCAATGTTGCCTGTAAATGAGAAACCTCAATATACAGAAGGTAGGGAAGGATATTATCATTTACTTATTATTAATGGAGATGTAGATCAAACTAATGCATCTTTCTATATTAGAGATCATAATAGAGAAAAATTTGAAGCTAGAAAGGATTTAATGGAAAAAGCTGCTCAATATATTAATGAAAAATATGGGGAAAATACTATAGATATGAATATAGAAGATCAATATTATAATATGGCTGATGTATTGAAGGATTATATGCATATTGTAGAGACTGCAAAAGAAGCAGTGAAAGAAGTAGGATTAGAACCATTCTATACTGCTATGAGAGGTGGTACAGATGGAGCTTGGTTAACTTATGAAGGATTACCAACTCCAAATATATCTTTTGGTGGACATAATTTCCATGGAATATATGAGTATATACCTGTAGAAGCACTGGAAAAAGGATCGGAAATTGTTGTAAAAATAGCAGAATTGTATGCTAAAAAATAATGTTTAATGAAGGACTATCTCAAAAGTGATAAAATAAATCACTTTTGAGGGTTCTTTTTCCTTTTATGATCTAAAATTAAATTTTCATTAAATAATTTATTATATAGAAAACTATGGCTTTGAAATTCATTTTGGGAATTTTAAACATATGAAAAATAGTGTTAATTTGATGATTTAAAATATTTTTATGGTTTTTATTTATATAAAAATAAAATAGAGAATGATGAAGATATAAGGCACCACAATATATGACTATTAATCGACGCAATGATGAAAAACTAACAGTGTAATTATTTAGTTATGGTACTGAAATTGAAGATATTGTGGAATAATATGCTTAATATAAGTGTCTATTTTTAGCCACTTATATTTTTTTATATAATTTTTATTTTATAAAACTAAAAATATATAAGTGGTATAAATCAGTAGTATCAATGGTTATATAAAGATTATTTTATTTGTGATATTAATTAAGTATTTTGGTATGGTATTTGCACTATTAAAGGTTGATAGTATTAATTATTTATGGGGGGTGAAAACCTTGAAAAGAATATCATTGAGATTAAGTCAACATATAGGAGCACCTTGTACTCCAGTAGTTGAAATTGGAGACGAAGTAAAAAGAGGGCAGTGTGTTGCAGAACCTTCAGGGCTTGGTGCCAAAATATATTCAAGTGTTTCTGGAAAAGTAGAAACTATAAATGATAATGAAATAGTAATACTTGCAGATGATGTTCAAAACAAGGATTATGTTAAGATAAAAGAATGTGATTCAATACTTGATACAATTTGTGAGGCTGGAATAGTTGGAGCTGGTGGAGCTGGTTTTCCAACCCATGTGAAGTTGAATGTTGAAATTCCAGATGGTTATGTAATAGCCAATTGTGCTGAGTGTGAACCTGCACTTCATCACAATATTAAGTTGCTTGAAGAAGATCCTGGAATTGTTATAAGAGGAATAGAATATGCAATGAAAGCAACTAAAGCTCACAAAGCATATATAGCTATAAAGGCTAAAAATGTAAAGGCAATTGAGGCTATAAAAAAACATTTATCTGACTCTAAGAGTAATATTGAAGTGAAAGAATTAAAGGATATGTATCCAGCTGGAGAGGAAAGAGCAATTATTCATGCTATATTTGATAAGTGGCTTGAACCAACTCAACTTCCATTGGAAGCAAATTGTGTAGTTTTAAATGCTGAAACTCTTTCAAATATAACAAGGGCTGTTGAAGATAGAAAACCTGTTATAGATAAAGATATTACTATTATTGGAAAACTCAATGGGGGTAATAAACCTCATATTCTTTTCCAAACTCCTATTGGAACTCCAATTAAAGACCTTATAGAAGAATGTGGAGGAATCGATGGAGAATATGGAGAGATAATTATTGGAGGGCCTTATACAGGAAAGGCAGAGGATTTAGAGAGTGCTGTTGTGACAAAAACTTCTGGTGGTTCAATAGTTACTATACCTTTTCCTAAATATGAAGGGCCAATTGGGCTTTTAGTATGTGCTTGTGGTGCTAATGAAGAAAGGCTTAGAGATGTTGCTTCTAAAATGGGCTCAGAAGTTGTTGCTGTGACTAAGTGTAAGAATATTGAAGAAATAAAGGGAACTAATAAATGTAAAACTCCAGGAGATTGTCCAGGACAAGCTGAAGGGATTATATATCTTAAGAAAAATGGAGCTAAAAGAATTCTTATTTCAAATTGTAGTGATTGTTCTAATACTGTAATGTGTTGTGCACCTAAGATGGGGCTTCCTGTATATCATCACACAGATCATGTATTTAGGACATTAGATTATCCATTGACAAGAAGATTGCCTTTGGAAGAGGATGATTAATGGAAAGGGGGTTGTATATAAATGTCAATGAGTGCTGAGTATGCTGAAGAGAAAAAGGATGAAGTAGCTGCTGTATGTTGTAGAACGGAAAAAGGGACAATAATTTCACCAGAAAACTTGGAGGATCCAACTATATTTCCAGATCTTGTGGATTCAGGTCTTATGACTATTCCAGATAACTGTTTGAAAGTAGGTGAAGTTATTGGAGCAAAATTAACAAAAACAATAGATTCACTTACACCAATTACTCCTGATATAGTTGAAGGTGCAAAAATTATTGAAGAAGTTAAAGATACTGAATTAGCAGAGAAAGATGAAAAAGCAGTGTTAAAGTATAACAAAAAAGCAGGAGACATTATTACTGTGGAAGATTTAGAGAATCCAATGCACTTTGAAAAACTTTCAGATTCTCTTCTTATAGATTTAAATGATAAGGTATTGACTAGAGGCGAAGTTGTAGGGAAAAAATTAGTGAAAGATGTAGTTGCTTTGACTCCTATAATAGGAGATATGCTTGAAGGATTTGTAGAAGAAGATTCAGCACAATCAACAGAAACAACACAAAAAGTTCATTTAGATGGTGGAACTTTGAAGATTAGGATAGGTGAAGGAAAGGGAATAAAAATAGATATTCCTTTATAGATATATTATTTTAAATATAGTGAATTAGGTCATGACTTTTTTATTAAAAATTAGACATGACCTAATTTTTTTATTATAATTTTCTAATATTAAATAGAGTAATATCCAAGGATCCATTAAAGCACTGTCAAAAAAGCAGAATATGTGTCGAAGTATGGTGTATGAAATATAGAGGAATGGAGCGTTTATTATAGAACTTTATAGAAAGGTGGAGCTTTATGGTTCTAGTATTAGCATTAAAAAAATAGATAACTTGATATAAAAGGTATAATTTGATATAAAATATATAAAATGTAGATATATATACTAATTTGAATAAAAGGTATAATTAGGATAAAGTGTTAACTACTTTTAGAAAATAAAGTAAGGAAGGGGCGATAAAAATGGATTTATGAAATTAAAAAAAGAAGTATTTAATGAGAAGCAATTATGGGGAGAGGTGAACTACTAATAGATATTAAAATATTATTTTATAAGAAGTCTTGATAATCTAAGCAATAAAATAAAGATCTGATAAAAATAATAAATATAAAGACTAAAGGGTAAGTAAGAAACGTACAAAAATGCTCACAAGCACAATGAAATGTGAAATTGAGGAAGTAAAAAGAGTTATTTAGTCAAATATAAAATTTATGTTTTAGTAAAGGAAGTGTTTTATTTGAATAAGTTTGACTTTTTAAAAAAAGAATGGTTTGAAATATATGAGATAATGATATTTGTTGAAGAATTAATTGAAAAAGATTCGAATATTGCATTGATGAAATTAAAACAAGTAGTTGATTTAGTGTCAACTAATATATTAAAGGCAAACAATATTCAAAAACCAGTTAATTTATTAGAAACAATTAATTTATTATCAAGTTGTGAAAATGTAAATTATGAAGCTATAGAACTATTTCATGAGATTAGGATTGCTAGTAATAAAGCTGAACATGGAATGTATCCAGATAAAAGTATGGTTAAATCCTATTTAGATAGAATGTTCAACATATTAGTATGGTTTGCAATAGAATATGGGAAAGAAGATTATGAGAATATTGATTTTAATAATATGCCTACAGAATCTAAATTAGTATTTTATGAGTATTTGATGAAAAAGCAATTTAAAAAAGATGAAGATAAAGAAAAACAAACTAAAGATAATAATGAAGGTGAACTTTTAGTTAATCCATTAAATACAAATGATGAAATTTTTGAAGAGGAAAAAAGCATAAATAATATAAACACATATGAAAGAGATATTTTTGAGACTAAAGAAGAATATTACCAAAGAATAAGGAACAAAGAATTAGTAAATTTTGGGAAAATATATATAGAATTAACTCCCAATAATCAAACTGAAAATGTTGCAGTATTTATGTTTTCAATATTAAAAGAACTACCAGTCAAGGTTCCGAATATAGATTTGTTGTATATAAATAAAAAAGAATTAAAGAAAGCATCAATAAAACAAACTAAATATGATTTAATTGCTAGATTAGATATATTAAATGGTAAAGTTTGTATTGATGTAAATAATATATACATTGAAGAAGGAAATAATAAATGTGAAGTTCATGCTTTAGTTTTAGATAAGTCTTGGTACAAAGATGATGAAGAATACAAAAATAATATATCTTCTGTAGATGATATACCATTAGGAATAGTTAAATTAGATAAATATAGTTATGATATAGAAAAAGAAATATTGCCTGTTTCAATAAATTATTATGAATGGTTAGATAAGTATTCTTTTAATAAAGAAGGAGTTATACACATTGATAGATATGAAGCAAAGAGCTTATGTGAGGAAAGTTTACTATATTCTTTGGTAGGAAAGTTAGATGTTTTTGAAGGTATATTGTTGATAAAATATTCATATTTACAATCCAAAACTTTGAGTAAAAATATTGAAATTAAATTTGATAATGAAGATTATAAACAAAAATTATGTAATTATATAGAACAAGCAGAAAAAGGCGATGCGGAAGCAATGAATAATATAGGACATATGTATCATTTTGGACAAGGAGTAGCACGAGATTATGAAGAAGCAATGAATTGGTATAGAAAAGCTGCTAAAAAAGGGTATGTAGCTGCAATGAATAGTATAGGTCATATGTATCATTATAGAGAAGGAGTAGATCAAGATTATAAAGAAGCAATGAACTGGTATAGAAAAGCTGCCAAAAAAGGTGACGTAGCTGCAATGAACAATATAGGCTATATGTATGAGCATGGTCAAGGTGTGGAAGAAGATTATGAAGAAGCAATGAAGTGGTATGAAAAAGCAGCAGAAAAAGGACATGTAGTTGCAATGAATAGTATAGGACATATTGAAGTTCCGAATATAGATTTATTGTATATAGATAAAAAGGGAATAGATAAGGCATGTATAAAACAAGGAAAATGTAAATTGATTACTGGATTGGATATGACAAATAATGCAATTCGTGTTGATATAAATAATATACATATCAAAGAAGGAAATAATAAATGTAAAGTTCATGCTTTAGTTTTAGATAAATCTTGGTACAAAGATGATGAAGAATACAAAAACAATATATCTTCTATAGATGATATACCATTAGGAATTGTTAGATTAGATAAATACAAATATGATATGGAAAATGAAATGTTGCCTGTTTCAATAAATTATTACGAATGGTTAGATGAATATTCTTTTGAAAAAGATGGAGTTATATATATTAATCGACATGAAGTAAAAACTTTGTGTGAAGAAAATTTACTATATTCTTTGAATGGGAAATTGGATATTATAAATGGAAAGTTGTCAATTAAATATTGCTATTTAAAATCCCAAATTTTAGATAAAAATATTGGAATTAAATTTGATAAAGAAGAGTATAAACCTAAATTAGAAAAACATGTAGAGCATGTAAAACAAGTAGAAAAAGATGATGTTAAGTCCAAAGAATCAACGAAAGATATAGAACATATATATGAACATGGAGAAGAAGTGGAACAAGATTATGAGGGATCAATAGCTTGGTATAAAAAAGCAGCAAGAGAAGGCAATGTTGAAGCTATGAATAAAGTAGGCGATATGTATGCAAATGGGCAAGGAGTAATAAAGGATTACGAGGAAGCAATGGTCTGGTATAAGAAGGCAGCAGAGAAAGGTAATGCAGAAGCAATGAATAACATAGGTTATATGTATGAACATGGTCAGGGAGTAGTTGAAGATTATGAAAAAGCAATGAGCTGGTATAAAAAAGCAGCAAGTAAAGGGTACAAAGCTGCAATTAATAACATAGATGATATATATGAGCACAAGCAAAAAGTAGAGCAAGATCATGAACAAACAATGGATTTGTATAAAAAAGCAACGGAAGAAGAATATGCAGTAACTGTAGAAACTGATGAAATAAAATTTGGAAAAATTTACGTAGAATTAACTCCAAATAATCAAACAGAAAAAATTGGAGTATTTATGTTCTCAATATTGAAAGATTTATCAGTCGAAGTTCCTAATATAGATTTATTATATATAAATAAAGATGATTTGGGGAAGGCATCAATAAGACAGACAAGATATGATTTAATTGCTAAATTAAATACAGTATCAGGGAAATCTCGTATTGATATAAATAATATATATATTAAAGAAGGAGACAATAAATGTAAGGTTCATGCTTTAGTTTTAGATAAATCTTGGTACAAAGATGATGAAGAGTACGAAGCTACTATAGCTTCTGTAGATGATATACCATTAGGAATAGCTAGATTAGATAAATATAGATACGATTTAGAAAAAGAATTATTACCTGTTTTAATAAATTATTATGAATGGTTAGGGAAATATTCTTTTAACAAAGAAGGGTTTATACACATAGATAGATATGAGGCAAAATCTTTGTGTGAAGAAAATTTATTATTTTCTTTGATAGGGAAATTAGATATTTTTGAAGGTGTATTATTGATAAAGTATTCTTATTTACAATCTAAAACTTTGAATAAAAATATTGAAATTAAATTTGATAATGAAGATTGCAAACAAAAATTGTACCATTACAAAGAATGTGCAGAGAAAGGCAATGCAGAAGCAATGAATAATATAGGTCATATGTATGAACAAGGAGAAGGGATAGAACAGGATTATGAAAAGGCAATTGATTGGTACCGAAAGGCAGCAGTAAAAGGATATGCAATTGCAATGAATAATATAGGAGATATGTATCGTCTTGGCAAAGGAGAGGAACAAAATTATGAAGAAGCTATAAGTTGGTACAAAAAAGCAGCAGAAAAAGGTTATGTAGATGC
Organism: uncultured Clostridia bacterium; assembly: GCA_964447805.1. Taxonomy (GTDB): domain Bacteria; phylum Bacillota; class Clostridia; order Tissierellales; family DATGTQ01; genus CAYUTQ01. Next base: position 11,489 of record CAYUTQ010000023.1, on the reverse strand, counting down.
AATGAATAATATGGGTGATATGTATGAACATGGACAGGGAGTAGTACAAGATTATAAAGAAGCAATGAATTGGTATAAAAGAGCAGCAGTAAAAGGTGATGCCGAAGCAATGAGTAATATAGGCTATATGTATGAACATGGATATGGAGTAGAACAAGACTATGAAGAGGCAATTAATTGGTATAAAAAAGCAGCAGTAAAAGGACATGCAATTGCAATGAATAATATAGGACATATGTATCATTTTGGAGAAGGAATAGAACAAGATTATGCAGAAGCAATGAAATGGTACAAAGGAGCAACAGAGAAAGGTTATGTAGCTGCAATGAATAACATAGGCTATATGTATGAGCATGGAGAAGGAGTAGAGCAAGATTATGTAGAGGCAATGAGATGGTATAAAAAAGCAGCAGAAGAAGATGAAATAGTTGCAATGTATAATATAGGACATATGTATCATTTTGGTCATGGAGTAGAGCAAGATTACAAAAAAGCACTAGAATGGTATGAAAAAGCAGCAGAAAAAGGTGATGAATATGCTAAAAGTAGTATAGTTGAAATTAAACAAATTATAAGAAAAGGTTATGCTATAGAATCTAGTAGTGGTGAAGAAGATTATGATGAAAAAGAAAATAGCTTTAAAGACATATTTAAAAAATATTTTTAACTACTTTTTAATTACCATGGGGATACTTCGTTTGGCAGGTATTAAAATATTAATATATCAAAAAACCAGTTAAAATGATATCATCTTAACTGGTTTTTTATTTGTTTTAATATAATAAAAAAACATATCAAATTATGCACCTATTAAAGTTATCTATATTTGTAGAGAATTAGTATTAAATGTAGTAAAATGGGGAAGTGGGTTAGAGTGTGAAAATATTATAAACCTCTAAAGAGAAGGTGGTTGAATGGTAAGTTTTAAGGAGGAAATAACTCCCAAAGAAAGAGTTGAAGCTTATTTAAAAGGGGAAGAGGTAGATAGATTACCTTGTCAACTTATGTTTGAAGAAACGGCAGCAGTTTATGCAGGTATAAGTACTAAAGAATACTATTTTGATTCAGATAAAATGTTAGAGGCTGAAAAATTTACAGTAAGAGAATTGGGTGCAGAAAGTGCAGGAATTAATGTAACTTTAAGGGGAATGGGAGAAGCACTTGGTAGTAAAATGGGTTACAGTGATACAAGAGCATCATATTTAATTGAACCTATTTTGAAGGATTATAAAATGTTAGAAAATATGAAGGTAGTAAATCCATATAAAGATGGTAGATTGCCAATAATATTAAAGGCACTAGGTAAGATAAAAAAAGAATTGGGAAATGAAGTAAACGTAGGTAGTGGAATATCAGGTCCTATAAGTGCAGCTTGTATGGTTCGTGGTGTAAATAATATTATGAAGGATTTTATAAAAAATAAAGAAAACATACACAAGTTATTAGATTTTATGACTGAATGTAATTTGGCTTTTGTAAAGGCTGTTTACGAGACACATGGGTTAGTCTGTGGAATAGGAGATCCATTATCTTCTGAAAATTTAATAAGCCCAAAACAATTTGAAGAAGTTGTAGAACCATATCTTAGAAAGACTATAGATGGAATATATGAGATAACAGGTCAAAAACCTTCACTTCATATATGTGGTAAAACAAAAAGTATTTGGCCTAAATTGGCAGATATGAATATATCATCTTTTAGTGTTGATAATTGTGAGGATATAGGAGAACTCAAGGATGCAATGGGAGACAAAGTTTGTATAGTAGGTAATGTTGATCCAGTTTCTGTTATAAGAAATGGATCTGTTGATGATGTGTATAAATCAGTTAAATTGTGTATAGAGAAAGCATCAGATAGCCCTAATGGTTATATGGTTGGCTCAGGATGTGATATTCCTAGTGGTGCTCCAATTGAAAATATAAGGGCTGTTGTAGAAGCAACTAAAAAATATAGTAAGGGTATTAAAAAAGGTAAAGGAATTTAATTTTAAAAGAAAGGAGGGTGCTGAATGATACAAATATCTAATTTGAAAAAATTTTATGGAGATACTGAAATATTACATGATATAAATATTGAAATAAAAAATCAAGATATATATGGACTTTTAGGGGTAAGTGGAGCTGGAAAGTCAACTCTTTTAAGGTGCATAAATGGACTTGAAACATATGAAGGTGGAAGTTTAAAAGTAGATGGTGTAGAAGTAAAAGATTTAAACGAAAAAGAGCTTAGAGAATTTAGAAGAAATATAGGAATGATATTTCAACACTTTTCCTTGTTAGAAAGAGATACAGTTTATGAAAATGTTGCATTACCTATGAAATGTTGGGGATATAAGAGAGAAGTCATGGATAAAAAGGTAAAAGAATTGTTAGAGTTAGTAGAACTGGGAGATAAAATAAATTCTAAACCTAGAGAATTAAGTGGTGGACAAAAACAAAGGGTTGCAGTAGCAAGGGCACTTACATTAGAACCTAAGATATTATTATGTGATGAAGCTACATCAGCACTGGATCCTAATATAACTAATTCTATATTAGAATTGTTAAGAAAAATAAATAGAGAGTTAGGTATAACTATGGTAGTGGTTACTCATCAAATGAATGTAGTAAAACAAGTATGTAATAAGATGGCTATATTAAGCAAAGGAAAGGTAGGAGCTAAAGGAAAAGTTGAAGATATATTTTTAGATAAACCAAAAGTATTAGATGAACTTTTAGGAGGGTCGAAATATAATATAGCACCAAAAGAAGGTGTGAATATAGAAATAATTGAAAGAAATGATATTCCAGAGAAGCCATTATTGGCAGATTTAGCAATATCTACAGGAGTCAAGTATTCACTAGTTTGGGGTGGAATGGATAAATATAGAGAAAAAATATTAGGTTCTTTTATCATTAATATAAAAAAGGATGATAAACCTAAAGTTATAGATTTTTTAAATAAGCAAGGAGTTGAATGGAGGGAAGCATGAAGTGAATGAAATTTCAACATTGACAAAAGATATAATACTTCCCAGTTTATGGGAAACTTTGTATATGATATTTTTTTCAACCATATTATCTTCTATAATTGGTTTTGTATTGGGAATAGTATTGGCATTAACAGATAACAAAGGTTTAAAACCTAATAAAGCAGTATATGGTACATTAAATGCAATAATTAATATACTAAGGTCAATTCCATTTATTATACTTGCAGTGGCAATAATACCATTTACTAGGGCTATTGTAGGTACATCTGTAGGAGAAAATGCCGCAATAATACCGTTAACTATAGCATCAGCACCATTTATAGCAAGATTAATAGAAAGTAGTTTAAAAGAAGTTAATCCTAGTTTAATAGAAGCTGCTCAATCTTTTGGAGCATCTAATAGTCAGATAATATTTAAGGTAATGTTAAAAGAAGCAGTGCCATCAATAGTTTCAAATTTAACATTGGCAACTATAACTATATTAGGGTTGACAGCAATGGCAGGTGCAGTGGGAGCAGGCGGATTGGGAGCAGTAGGACTTACTTATGGCTATCAAAGTTTTAATGACACTATAATGTATAGTACTGTAATATTGTTAATGTTAGTAGTTGGCATTATACAACTTGTAGGAAATTTTATGTATAAAAAATTAAAGTAAATATATTTTATTAATTAAGGAGGATGAGATAATGAGAAGAGTAATGAGTATTTTATTAGTAGTAATGTTATCTTTTGCTTTAGTTGGATGTGGAAATAAAACAGAAGTTGATACTGAAAAAGCAAACAATGAAAATGAAACAGAAGTTAGCAAGGAGGAATCAGGAGAAAAAGAAACTTTAGTTGTAGGAACATCAACTATATCTAAAGATGTTTTAGAAGTTGCACAGAAAGTGTTCAATGAAAAAAGTGCTAAATATGAAATGGAGATAAAAGTTTTTGATGATGGAATAACTCCTAATCTTGCTGTAGATGATGGAAGTATAGATGCTAATTTTTATCAATATGAAGATTATTTAGACACATTTAACAAGGATAGAGGAACGAAAATAAAAACAACAGGTAAAGAAATATTTGCTTTTCAAATAGGATTATATTCTAATAAGATTAAGGACATATCTGAAATAGAAGATGGAATGACAGTTGCATTAGCAAATGATGCTACTAATAGAGCATTGGCATTAAGTTTGTTGGAACAAGAAGGAATAATAAAAATTAAAGATGGAGTTGAAGCACCAACTATATTAGATGTTGTTGAAAATAAACATAATTTAGAATTTGTAGAAATGGAAAGATTAAATTTAGCAAATGCAGTAGATGATACTGATATGGCTATAGTAATGTCTGATGTTATGCTTCAAGCTGGTAAAGATCCAGCATGTGCATTAGCATATGCTCAAGAAGATGGTATAGTATTGGCGTTTAAAGAAGAAGCAGAATGGTTAAAAGAAATGGAAGAAGCATTAACAAGTGATGAAGTTAAAAAATATATTTTAGAAGAAACACAGAAAACAAAAGTGCCCTTGTTTTAATTAAAGTAAAGGCTATTCCTAGAATAAAATAAAAAGGAATGGCCTTTTTTATTTTAAATTTAATGTTCTAATAATAGGAGATTTTACTGTTTCTAGTATATTGAAAATAAATAGAGATATTTGTAGGTTGTGTAAGTGATAATATTTTTTATAGTAAAAAATGAGGAAAAGTTTTAAGATTTATAAATGCTGTCGATAATATGATATGATAGAAATGAAAAGGCATAGCGAAATTGAAAATGTTATATTATTTCTAATAAAAGCCGTTTTTTGAGGTGTAAGGATGGGGTGATATTATAATGGAAAAATTAGTACATTTGACAAAATGTAAGGAAGGAGAAGTAATTTCAAGTGATATATATGATGCAAGGAATGTACTTCTTCTCAAAAAAAATACAATTTTAAATGAGTATATTATAAAAAAGCTAAATAATTCAGGGGTGGAAAAAGTACAGATATATGATTCATTGTATTATGAAAAAAATAATGATGATAGATTAGTTTCTTTTTCAGCAGTTTATAAAGAATGTGTTGTTAATTTAAAAAGCACATTAAATAATATAGTTTCTGGTAAAAAAATTGAAGAAAAAGAATTAAAAAGTATTTCAGAAAAACTTTATGAAGAAATAGAAAATGATAGTTATACTATAAGATATATTCAAATGATAAAGGATAAAGATGAATATACATATAATCATTCAATAGGTGTGGCTCTTTATGCTATTTTAATAGGAAAATGGTTAGGTTTAAATGAAAATCAATTATTAGATTTATCTACATCAGGTATATTACATGATGTGGGAAAATTGAAAATACCAGATTATATTTTGAATAAAAAAGGACCTTTAACTCAAACAGAATATAATAATATAAAAGAACATCCACGTATAGGCTATGAAATATCAAAAAATATACCAGGGATAGATGATGAAATAAGTAATGCAATACTTATGCATCATGAGAGAAGAGATGGTAGTGGATATCCTTTGGGAATGTTGGAAGATGAAATATCATTATATTCTAAAATAATTGCAGTTTCTGATGTCTATGATGCTATTACATCAGATAGGGCTTATAAAAAACGAAAAACACCTTTTGAAGCAATAGAAGAATTTAAAGATATAGAATATGATAAACTAGATTTAAAAATACTTGTAACTTTTATAAATAATATATTAACTTATTATATAGGTTCAAAGGTAAAATTAAATAATGGAAATATTGGAGAAATAGTTTATATACCTCCTAGAAATATGACAAAACCAGTTGTAAAAGTAGCAAGTGATTATTTTGATTTAGGAAAAGATAATAATATTGAAATTTTAGAATTAGTTGGTTAGTATTGTTTTAAAAGCGATAAAGTAGTTGATGTAATGTTTTGTCCTTGAATATAGAAGATTTTTGGAGAAAATATTGTTGACAATAAGTTATAAAATTTGTATAATGCAAATACTAGAGGGAGTAACTGCCGTTAGGGAACTAAAGCCGTCATCACGGAGAGATCCTGGCTTTGGTGGCTAATTAATTTAGCTTAGTGAGACTCTACAGTTTATTTAAAATAAACTGTAGAGTCTTTTTGTGTGTTTAGACTTAATATTGAGATATGAAAGGAGAAAATAATGGAAAAATTTATTTATGCTGTTTTTACAGAAGTTTCAACGTTTGTGCTATTTATTATTATTGGTGTTAGTTTATATGTACTAAGCAAAGGTGCTGATATTTTAGTTGATGAAGCTGTAGGGTTATCATTACGTTGGGGTGTTTCAAAAGCTATTATTGGTGCTACTATTGTGAGTTTAGGAACTACATTGCCTGAAGCTACAGTTTCTGTATTTGCAGCAATTAAAGGGAATCCAGATTTGGCTTTAGGGAATGCAATTGGTTCAATTATTGCAGATACGGGTTTAATTATTGGATTTGCAGCTTTAATAGGAACATTGCAAATAGATAAGAATGTTATTAAATATCAAGGCAGTGTACAATTGATTTCTGGTATATTGTTGGCTATTGTTAGTTTACCTTTTTTTTCTAAAGGAACTGAAGGAATAATAACACAAAAGATGGGTTTTATTTTTATTATATTATTGATTTTTTATATGATTGGGACTGTTTATTTTGGAAGAAAGTTTAATGATGAAAATTTAATAACTATTGAAGAGAAAAAAAGTCCTTTGTTTTTACAATTAATTAAACTAGTGTTAGGAATAGTGCTAGTTATTATTTCGTCTAAAGTACTTATTCCAAGTGTTGAAATTACAGCTGTACGAATTGGAATTCCAGAGAGTGTTATTGCTGCAACTTTAATTGCTTTTGGTACGAGCTTACCTGAATTGGTAACAGCTATTACAGCAGTGAAAAAGGGGCATGGAGAATTGGCAGTTGGTAATATTATTGGAGCAGATATATTAAATGTGTTATTCGTTATTGGTAGTGCAGCAGCAGTAACCAGAGAGGGGTTACTTGTGACAACTAACTTTTATAAATTGCAAATACCAACTATGTTAATTGTATTAGTGATATTTCATATTTTTGCAAGGCAAGAAGATCAAATTATTTCAAAATTAGAAGGAACTTTATTATTGGGAATATATGTTATTTATTTAATATTAAATTATATTTAAATTTAGAGGTAGTTCATAAAAGTTAGTACTTTTTTATGATTACATTACTTTGTGTTTTAAAAAGAAATATAATAATAAGGAAACTAGTGATTAAGTCAGCTATTCCTTGAGCATAAAATATTCCTATTTCTGCCCAAAAATTTTCAAGTAAAAATAACATTGGTAAAAATATCAAACCTTGTCTACATATACTGAAAATAAATCCTGCTGTGCTATATTTTATACATAATAAATATACTATGGCCATTGCTTGGAATCCGTATGTAAAGAAAAAAATACTTGCAGCAAATAGTGCATGAATACCAATGGAGATTACTTCGTTATTGGTTGAAAAAGCACTTACAATTGGTTTTGAAAGTAAAATTTGCAAAAGAGAAATTATAATTCCACCACAAATACCCCATAGATAAGCTGTTTTTGTAGCTTGTTTTACACGATCCATATTTTTAGAGCCATAATTAAATGAAATAAATGTCTGATAGCCTCTAGAAAAACCTGTAATTGCAAAGGTAGTCATTCCAACTACTCTATTTGCAATGCCAAGAGCTGCTACAGTATTGTCTCCATAAGGTGCAGCTACAATATTTGCTGCACTTAAAGAAATACTTTGAAATAGATTGATGGCGAACAATGGAATACCTACTTTTAAAATAGGTTTTACAATCCAACTTTTTAATTTTACATTTTTAAAAGAAAGATGTAATAAACTTTTTTTCCTTAAATAATATTGTATTAAAATGATAAAAGAGACAAATTGTGAAATAGCAGTTGCAATAGCAGCACCACGAATACCCATGTCAAAGGTAAAAATTAAAATAGGATCTAAAACAATATTTAAAATAGAACCAGTTAATTGTGAAGTAGTACTAAGGCCTATGGCACCTTCAGCACGTACTAAATTCATTAGACAAACTGAAGGAATATGAAAGAGAAAAGAAATAATCAATATATCAGCATATTCCATTGCAATAGGAAGAATTGTATTAGACGCTCCCATAATTTTTAGTAATGGTGATAAAAATGGAAGTACAGCTTGAGAAAGTATGCTAAAAAACAAACAATAAAATAATGTTGAAGCTAATATTGTTTCTGCTTTCTCCTTTTCGTCAGCTCCTAAAAGTTCTGAAATGTAAGCAGAACCACCGTTTCCAAATAATAGTCCTATTCCTGGTACCAAAGTAACTAAAGGATATACAATAGAAATTGCTCCCATAGCCTGTGTTCCTAGTTGTGCGACGAAATAGCTATCTACAAAATTATAAAATCCTGTCATTAATAAGCCTATAATTGTTGGTAATCCTAAATATATAAGTGCTTTATTGATAGGTCCATACTTCATCATATATAATCTTTTGTTCATAATGTTTCCTCCTTTTTAAAGCGTATACATACTATACACTTCTTATAAAAAATAGCACCATTAAAAGGTGCCTATTTCCACTTACATTCCATTTTTTTTAGGAACTCAAAAATTATTGTTATTTCTTGATGTGAAAGTCCTTCTAATGTTTCAGCAACTAGATTATCTAAATAAATATGATATTTATTATGTTCATCAAAGGCTTTTTGCCCTTTTTTTGTTAAATGAATCAAAGTTCTTGCTTTATTACTTGTATCAATTGTTTTAAATAAATACCCCTTTCTTTCAAGTTTTTTGACCATTTGAGAAACAGCTCCTTTTGTAACTTTGGTGCCTTTTGCTATTTCTGAAACATAGCAGTTTTTATTATTTCCAATAAACTCAATTAAGTGAATTTCCGAAAAATGGAGTTTGTAATCTGTACCAAAGGTACGAGCTTTTTTATCATATTCATTAAATTGTTCAATTGTATTTAAGAGTTGTCGAGATATTTTTTTATACACATTATTTTTATACATATTTAAATAGTATACCTACTAAACGGTTTTGTCAAGGTATTAAATTATATTAGATTATAGTGCTTTTAAGGTTGAATTAATAAAGAAACAAAGAAAAATCAACAGAATACTAGTATTCTGTTGATTTTTTAGTAATTTAGTATTTTGGTTTATTAGGTAGACTATTAATTAAATAAGGTCTTGTTACAGATGTTTTGCAATTAAGCATTTTCTTGGGAGTTCCAGAAAAAAGTATATTACCACCAGCCATTCCACCACTAGGACCAAGCTCTATAATATAATCAGCATTTTTCATTACATCAATGCTGTGCTCAATGAGGAAAAGACTATTTCCTTCATCAACTAATTGATTAAAAAGGTTCATGAGCTTTTTTACATCATTGAGATGAAGTCCATCAGTTGGTTCATCAATTATAAAAACAGTACCTTTTAAGTTAAGATGGCTTGCAAGTTTAATTCTTTGAAGTTCACCACCTGATAAAGTTGTCATAGATTGATTAAGACGTAAATAATTAAGTCCTACTTTTTCAAGAGAATATAGTTTTTCTACAAAATCTTTATCTTTGAAAAATTCAATAGCCTCTTCTATGGTAAAATTCATTACTTCTGCAATATTTTTATTATTATAAGTATATTTAAGTACTTCCTCAGAAAATCTATTTCCATGACATACATCACATATGGTTTCAATAGAATCCATAAAATACATATCAGAAACAATAACACCTTTGCCACCACATGCAGGACATGCTCCTTTTGAGTTAAAACTAAAAAATGAGGAACTTACATTATTTGTATCTGCAAAAAGTTTCCTTATATCATCTGAAACATCTAAGTAGGTTGCAGGTGTTGAGCGAGAATTTGTACCAATATCTTTTTGATCGATTAAAATAACATTTTTAGGATAAATTTTTTGAAAAAATTCCATGAGAGAACTTTTTCCTGATCCTGCTACACCAGCAATTACTGTTAATACTCCTAAAGGCAAATCAATAGAAACGTTTTTCAAATTGTGTAAATTAGCATTTTTAATAGAAAACCAATCGGTAGGTTTTCTCAAATTTGTTTTAATAGGTTCTTTCTTTTTTAATAATTTTCCTGTAAGATTATTGGAGTTTAGGAGTTCTTCATATGAACCTGTAAACATTATTTCTCCGCCATGAGCTCCTGCTTTTGGTCCCATATCAATAATAAAGTCTGCCATTTTTATAATTTCCCGATGATGTTCTACAATTAAAATGGTGTTTCCATGATTTTTCAACTTATTTAAGGAGTTTTTTAGAAGTTTTATATCATGGTCATGAAGACCAACACTTGGTTCATCAAATACATAAACCATATCAGTTAAAGCAGAGTTTATGTATTTAGCTATTTTTATTCTTTGTGCTTCTCCTCCAGACAAGGTTCCGATATTTCTGTTTAATGAAAGATATCCAAGTCCAATATCTATTAATGCTTTGAGACGTTTTATTAATTCTTTTTTCAAATCTTGTGCTAAAGTGTCATCAATATTTTTTATAAAATTTATTGCATCAGGTATAGACATATTGACTACATCGGCAATGCTTTTGCCATTTATTTTGCAACTTCTTACCTTTTCATTTACTCTGGAACCATTACATTCAGGGCATACATATGTTGTTACCATTTTATCTAATATTTTTTGATGCCGTTTTCCTTCCTTTTTATTTATTATGCTTCTATACATTCTAGGATATATTCCTTCAAATTTAGCAGTTTTGGGCCATTTAGGAGGTGGATTTTTAAGTTTTATTTGGGGAGAATAAAGGAATAAATCAAGTCCTTCTTTGGAATAATCTTTTATTTTTTTATTTAAATCAAAAAGGCCACTATGAGCATATCTTTTCCATCTCCATGCCCCAGTTGTAAAAGCGGGAAAATTTATAACTCCTTCATCATTTAAACATTTATTGAAATCTACAAGTTTGTGAATATCTAAATCTGTTACAATTCCTAATCCATCACATCGATTACATTTACCTGATGGATGGTTGAAAGAAAAACTATTGGAATATCCAATAAATGGCTTACCTACTCTTGAAAATAGAAGCCTTAAAAGGGAGTAAATATCAGTATATGTTCCTACAGTAGAACGGGAATTATTAGTTGGTTTTTTTTGATTTAATACTATTGTAACAGGAAGATTTTCTATTTTTCCAACATTAGGTCTACCATATTTAGGAAGATATTGTTGAACAAAGCTTGGAAAAGTCTCGTTAAGCTCTCGCCTTGATTCTGCTGCAATTGTATCAAGGCAAAGAGATGATTTTCCAGAGCCTGAAACACCTGTAAAAACAGTGATTTGTTTTTTTGGAATTTTCACTGATACATTTTTCAAATTATTTTCATTAGCATTTACTATATTTATAAATTCAGCTTCTGTTGATTCCACAATAACCACTCCTTTAAAATAAATAATCATATTATATATAATATCATTTAATTATTTTAAAAGAAATTTTTAAATA
>CAYUTQ010000022.1:0-35392 GCA_964447805.1 uncultured Clostridia bacterium | reverse complement strand
GGGACATAATCAAAAGTGATATAATAGGACATTATCATAAATTAATCACTTAATATATTAAAATAGAAAAACATTTATTGACTTTTGTAAAATATATACTATAATATCATTATTGTATCAAAACTATATGAGAGAAGTGGTAAAGATGTTTGGTGAGACACATAAAATAATAGCAAGCAATATATATGATAGTATATATGATACCTATGAAATAAAGCTCAATAAAAATAAACTTATATGGTGGTCTAATGCACCTGATTTATTACCTCAGTTTAAATTTCATAGACATTATCAAGAAGAAAGTCTTAATTACGTTGTAAACGAAATAGTTAAGTTAATATTTATAAGTAGATATGTTGATTTTGATGGGAAACTTGATTTGGTTACAACAAAATTCATAAGTAAAAAACTAGGCATAATCTCTCATTATTTAAGTGATTTTGTATGTTTACCTCATGCAGAGAGATGGACATTTAATGATAATATGTTTAAGCATATTGCTTATGAATCGAAACTAAATAATATTTCTAAGATTCACTGTTTTAAGAAAAATGTTATAAATGTTAATGATGTTGATATATTTGAATCTAAAGTTATAAATTTAAAAAGGTTAATAAGTCAGTATATTGAAGATGTCATTGAAGAATATTCTAATAAAGAAGGATATGAAAATGATTTAGATTTTGCACTTTCCTTAAGTTTGAAAATAAGCTATTTTATAATAGATACAATTAATGCTTATAATGAACAAACTAATAAAATATATGCATTCGAATTTTAAGTCTTCTTGTCATAATATGAGAAGACTTTTTTATATAAAATGTATTGGGGGATAATAGATGTTTAAAAAAATAATAAACTTCTTAGTTACTATATTTACTGTAATTGTTTTATTGTTTATTAGCTATTACGTATACAGTTTAAAGACAGATAGTGATGTGTTGAATATTATACCTGAGACTCAAGTAATAGAAAATTATCAAGGAGATCAGCTTGATAATAAAGTTGATATGATTGAAATAAATAAATATAAAGATTTGTATAGTGAAATAGAGCAGGCTTTAATAAATGCAAAGAAAAAAGTGAACTTAAGGGGAATTAGAGGTTACAAAAAAACTGATATGGTATTTCAGATGTTGGAAGAGGTTGTAATATCTAATCCAGAAGTAATGTATTATGTAGGTGCAGAATATTATAAAGGGGTTTTAACATTAGATTATGCAAAAGAGCCAGAAGAAATAATGTTACATCAAAAGTTAATTAGAGCAAAGAAAGAAGAAATACTAAATAATATTGTTAATGACAATATGACAGATTACGACAAGGTAAAAACTGTTCATGATTATATAATTGATCAAACTAGGTATGATAGAAATTATCATATTGGAAAAGAAGTTTCTCCAGAATCTCATACTGTTTATGGAACTTTAATTAATAGAGTAGCTGTTTGTGATGGATATGCTAAAACTATGAAATATCTTTTAGAACCTTTAGATGTAGAGACTATTGTAGTCAGTGGGAAATCAAAGGGTATGGATCATGCTTGGAATATTGTTAAAATTGAAAATGAGTATTATCATATAGATTTAACTTGGGATGATCCTATTATGGAAAATGGTGAAGATATTATTATTTATGATTATTTTAATTTAAATGATAATGATATTTCAAAAACTCATACTTGGAATAAAAAAAAGTATCCAGCTTGTTTAAGTAAAAATTATAATTATTTTTATTATAATGATTTAATAGTTACTAATTATGAAGAATTTTATAATATTTTAAAAAAGACAATGATTGAGAAAAAACCAAGTGTTAGTTTTAAGATAAAGGAATATAATGAAAATGCATATAATGTTTCAAATACTATAAAGGATATAGCTATGAATAATATATTTAATTATGAAAGTGCTAAATTCACTTATAGTACAAATAAAAATTTAGGAATTGTAACTGTTTATTTTAAATATAAATAACAATAGTTTCATGTAGTTGCTTATCAATAGATTATAATCTAAAATATAGAACAAGTGATAAAATACAGGAGGGAAAAAATGAAAATAATAGACAAGACAAAAATATTAGTTATATTTGCTATAGTATTGACTTTAATATTAACAGGATGTGAATCGACATTAGAAAACGTATCGAATACTAATCCTAAAGGGAAAATGGAAGTTCATTTTATAGATGTGGGGCAAGGAGATAGTAGCTTTGTTCAATTGCCTAATAATGAAACAGTTTTAATAGATGGAGGTACTAGGTCTAGTGGTAAGAAAGTTGTAGATTATTTAAAGAAATTAGGAGTTAAAAAAATAGATTATTTAATAGCTACTCATCCTCATGAGGATCATATAGGTGGTTTACCAGAAGTTATTAGGAATTTTGAAGTAGGTAGAATATTTATGCCAAATAAGACTGCAAATACTGTTATTTTTGAAGAATTATTGCTTGAAATTAAGAAAAAGGATTTGAAAATTGAATTAGTAAATGGTGGAGATGTTTTGATTGATGATGATGAGTTAAAATTTGAAATTTTTGCACCTAATAGTGAAAAATATGAAAAGACTAATGATTATTCTATTGTAAATAAAATTACTTACATAAATAATGCATTTTTGTTTACAGGAGATGCAGAAGTATCTTCTGAAAAAGAGATGATAAAAGAAGGTTACGACCTATCTTCAGATGTTTTAAAGGTTGGTCATCATGGAAGCAGTACTTCTACAACTGAAGAGTTTCTTAAGAAAGTAGATCCTAAAATAGGGGTTATTTCTTCTGGAAAAGGTAATAATTATGGACATCCTCATAAAGAGACAATAAAAAAACTTAAAACATATGATGTGAAAATATTAAGAACTGACAAATTGGGAGATATAAGAATAATTTCAGATGGTAATAGTATTAACGTAATAGAAAAAGAAAAGAAATATGAAGAACAGGAAGGTTATTTCATTGGCAATAAAAACACAAAAGTTTATCATTCTCACAATTGTAATGCATTACCTAAGGAAAAAAATCAAGTAATATTTAATACAAAGGAAGAAGCAGAGAAAAATGGGTATAGGCCTCACAATAAATGTATTGGGAGTGATTAAATGAAAGGCATAGTTGATAGGATTGTAGAGAATATTGTAGTATTAGAGGTAGAAGGAAAAATGTTTGATATCGAAAAATCTATGTTTCCAAAAGACATAAAAGAAGGTGACATAGTGGAAAAGAAAAAGGATAGATATATTATATTAAAAAAAGAAACAGAAGATAGAAAGAAATACATAGATGATTTATTTAAAGATTTAATAAAAAAGGATGAGTATTAAATTAGCTATTGACATAAAGGCAATAATTCATTACAATGATATAGTAAATAAGAAAAGCATATTAAACTGTGATGAGAAGAGTAGGCTATAGGGAAGTTAGAGAGAGTCGGAATTGGTGGGAGCTGATACGGAACTATAGTTGAAGAACATCTCTGAGTTTCTAATCGAAAGCATCATAAGCAAGTAGACTTAGACGGTTCTAGTCCGTTAGAAACTAGACAGTATCGATTTTAATCTGTACTGGTGAAGTTTTGGGTGTACTATACCAAAAAAGGTGGTACCACGAAAGATTCCTTTCGTCCTTTTGGATGAAAGGTTTTTTATTTTTTTGAGGAGGGAGAATAAATTGACGGAATTAAATATTAGAGAGACTCAAATTGCAATAAAAAGAATTAAAGATTATTTTGAAAGAGAATTATCAGAAAAACTTAATTTAGTTAGAGTATCAGCCCCATTGTTAGTTACGGCATCTTCTGGATTAAATGATAATTTAAGTGGAAAGGAAGAGCCTGTATCTTTTAAATTGAAGAACTACAATAAAAAGGTGGAAATTGTTCAATCTTTGGCAAAGTGGAAGAGGATTGCTTTGAAAAGATACAATTTTAAAAAATATGAAGGCTTGTATACAGATATGAATGCAATTAGACCAGATGAAGTTTTGGATAATACTCATTCTCTATATGTAGATCAATGGGATTGGGAAAAAATCATAGCTAATGAAGATAGAACAGAAGAATATTTAAAAAGAATAGTAGAAGAAATATATGAAGTGTTTAAAGAGACAGAAAATCATATTAATTCTATATATTCTTTTTTAAATGAAAAATTACCTAATAAAATTACTTTTTTTAATTCTCAAGAGCTTGAAGACAAATATCCAAATAGTAGTTCTAAAGAAAGAGAGTATTTTATTGCTAAGGAGTACAAAGCAGTTTTTATAATGAAAATAGGTGAAAAATTGAAATCAGGAAAACCTCATGATAATAGAGCACCAGATTATGATGATTGGAAATTAAATGGTGATATTATATTTTATAATCCAGCTTTGGATGAAGCATTTGAATTGTCTAGTATGGGAATTAGAGTTAATGGGCAATCATTAATTAGACAACTTAAAGAAGCTGGAGCAGAAGCAAGGATGAAATTTAATTATCATAAATTATTATTAGAAGATGAATTACCTCCAACGATAGGAGGAGGAATAGGTCAATCTAGAATTTGTATGTATTTCTTAGAAAAAAAACATATAGGAGAAGTACAAGCTTCTGTGTGGACTGATGATATTTTTAAAAAAAGCAAAGAAGAAAATCTCTTTTTACTTTAATGTTTAAATGTTATAATATAAAACATACAGAATATAAAGAATAGGAATGATTTTTTTGAAGAAATCAAATTTTATATTTATAGTATTGGGTATAGGAATTGGAATCATTTTGACTAGTATTATATTTTATTTTAATCCATTAATTAAATACAAAGAATATACAGATGAACAAATTATAAAAAAAGCTGAGGAATTAGGAATGGTTTTTATTAAGGACAATATTGATTCAGAGCATGAAGAAATAAAACCTAAAGAAAAGGATTTTGATAAAAAAGCAAAATCAAAGAAAAAGAATTCTGTTATTAAAGTGGAAATTTCTGCAGGTGACTCTTCTATAGATGTTGCTGAAAAACTATTAGATTTAGGTATTATTGAAGATAAAGTGGAATTTGTTCAATTTTTAATGGATAAGAATATGGATAAAAAATTGCGACCAGGGACTTATGAACTAAAACCAAATTTAAGTTACTCAACTATATTAAAAATATTATCTAAAAATAAATAAAATGGCTTATATAAGTGGTTGGAACTAAAAAACATATAGTAAGCCTTAAGGCTTATTATATGCTTTTTTACAAAATAGTACTCTTTCCCCTATAATATTTAAATATTATGTAGTATAATAATATTTACTTGTTAAGTACATATTTTAAATATGGCTATAATTGAATAATTTATTTAGAAAATGGTTTAATCCTCCATTTGATTGGTAACAATTGCTAAGGGAGGGATTTTTATGGCCACAGAGACTATAAATCTATGGGAAATGTATGAGAGGCTTAAACATAATTTTTTGTTTGATAATGATATTAATTCTATACATATCCTCCTTACTTTATATGATTTAGAAGAAGATATAACTAATATATGCCCTAAATATTTATGTATAAAAGATATAAAAAAAAGGGTAAGATATAAATTGAAAAAACGTAAAGACAAAGACTTGATTGCCAATAGTATAGGTATACTTATTTTAGAAGAAGTAGATAGATTAGAACTTTCTTTTTACATTGAAGGGTATAAACAAGGTTATTATAATTTAGAATGGGTAAATAGATTAGAAGAGAGAGCTTTATGTTATTATTCAGTAGAGGATATATATGAAAAAAAATGTTTATTTCATTATCAATCTAAATATGATGATATCTCTAAAATAAAAGAAAAAATTGAAGATAAAATAAATAAAATAGAAAAAAAAGAAAAAACAATTAATGAACAAGTTAGAGATTATTGTGATATGACTATTAAGAATAAAATATTAAATTTAAATAAATATGTTGATAAACAATTAACTATTGATTATAATTTTTATCCTTTACATATTAAAGAGGAAGGTTATATTTTAACTTTAAAAGAAATAGATGAATTATATAACGTAATTGTTAAGACTTTAACAAAAAGTATTATTAAAATTTACAAAGATGCATATTGGTTTGGTCTAAATGATAAGGTCTTAAAAAGATACATATGATATAGAGGAGTTTTTTCAACATTTGTAGAATACTGCATATACATATAATAATAAAGGGGGTTATTTTATGTATGTCAGGAATCATTTTTTACCCAAAAAATCACTAACAACTGTTTCTTTGGAAGAAAGTATTGGTAGTGCATTGATTAAATTAAATGATGGAGATTTCATGTCTTTGCCAGTATTGGATGGAGAAGAATTTAAAGGTATTTTGATGAAAGAAGCTATTTTCAGAAAATATTTTGATGAAGGATGTATGAATAAAGAGGATTTTTTAAGTAATATAAAGGTAAAGGATTTATATAATAAAAAATATAAATCTATTAATGAAAATGAATTAATTGAAAATGCTTCTTATTTGTTGAAAGAATTTAGAACCCCATTTTTGCCTGTATTTAATTCAGAAGAAAAATTTGTTGGAATATTGACTCATTTTGCTATTTTTAAAGCGTTTGCAGAGATCTTTGGTTTTGATAAAGGTACTAGAATAGTTATAAATTTATTTGATATTCCAGGTCAATTAGCAAAACTAACAGAAGTAATTAGAAAAGAAAATGTAAATATTGTAAATTTAGCTGTAATGGATGCAAAAGTATTAGATGTTTATAAGATTGTAGTTAGAGTTGATACAAATAATGTAGGTAAATTAATAGAAAAAATAAACAATGCAGGCTTAAAGATTGGAGAAGTTATAAAAGTAGATGAATAAAAATTTTTAAAATGGAAAAAATATCCCTTTAGATAGTACTGGAGGGATATTTATGAAAAAGTCAAAAATTTTCATTACAATTTTTGTAGCTTTAGTTTTATTTGTTGTAAGCTTTATTTATGGATACTATTTAATGGGAAAGAGAATAGGTAAAAAACCTCTTAGTTCGTCTGATGAAATAGATAAATCTAATAATGAAATGGAAATAGTAAAAGATGATCAAAATATTTCGCCAAATACATTTATTGAAAAAAAAATCTATTATAAGAAATGTAATCACACTGTTACAATTACAGAGTTAGCCGATGAAACATTAATAAATATGTCTGAAAAAGAATATAGAAAATATATGCAGGATAATTATCCTAATATCGAAGTAAAATCTTTTTCCACTCAACGTATTTTGTTAAAAGAAGAGAGAAACCATCTATGTCCAAATCACTATATAATTGGAGAGTCAGATGGGAAAATTGCAATTTTTAAAATAGATGAATCAGGAGAAAAAATATTAGATAAAGTATTTAAAGATTATCCTATAAGTTTATTGAAAGATATTGATCAAGAAAAGCTTAAAGAAGGGATTATTGTAGATAGTGAAGAAGAACTATCAGATGTTCTTGAAAATTTTATCAGTTAATAAAAAAATAAGTTAGTATTTTTACTAACTTATTTTTTTATTAAAATATGTTAAAATAGTTACAGGACATATGTGAAAGGAGAATTGTATGATTATACTAGGAATTGACCCTGGTATTGCTATTGCTGGATATGGAATTGTTGAATGTAAAGGAAATAGTTTTAAAGCTATAGATTATGGAGTAATAACCACAAAAGCTGATATTCCTTTTCCAGATAGATTAAAAATTGTTTATGATGAAATGACAAAAATAATTGAAAGGTATGATCCACAGGATTTAGCAGTAGAAGAATTGTTTTTTAACAAGAATGTAAAGACTGCAATAAAAGTGGGACAGGCCAGAGGAGTAGAAGTTTTAGCAGCAGTGAATAAGGATTTAGATATATACGAATATACACCATTACAAATCAAACAAGCAGTAGTTGGATATGGAAGGGCAGACAAAAATCAAGTGCAAGATATGGTAAAGCTATTATTAAATTTGAAACAAATTCCAAAACCTGATGATGCTGCTGATGCACTGGCAGTGGCTATTTGTCATGGACAATCATTAAAGTTTAAAGAAATGTTTAAAATGAAATGATAGGAGTGTTTTAGTTGTACGAATATATTTCAGGAAAAATTGTTGATATTAAAGAAGAATATGTTGTGCTAGAAAATAATGGTATAGGATACAAAATATTTACTTCTAAGAATTGTATAGGAAATATAGATGATAATATGGATGACATTACTATGTATGTATATTTGAATATAAGGGAAGATGAAATGTCATTATATGGTTTTAATACTTATGAAGAACTAGATATGTTTAAATTATTATTATTAGTATCTAAAATTGGGCCTAAAATAGCAGTAGGCATTTTATCAGTCCTTACACCGAAGGATATAAAATTAGCTATATTAAATAATGATATTCAGATTTTATGCAGGGCTCCAGGAGTAGGCAAAAAAACTGCTAATAGAATTATACTTGAATTAAAAGATAGAATAGATGATAATATAAATATTGAAGAAAATTATGCTCCAACCAAAACTAATAATTATAATGAAGCATTATATGGATTGCTATCCTTGGGTTATACTAGAAATGAGATTGTAGGTGTACTTAGTAAAATAGATACAGATAAAAGGAATACTGAAGATATAATAAGATTAGCATTGAAAAAGTTGTCTAAAAAATAGAAAGAGGTTTTGATATTGATGCATGATGAAGACAACAGAATTGTGACAAGATCATTAAAAATAGAAGATGTAGATAATGAGGTTTCATTGAGACCTAAATGGCTCGATGAATATATAGGTCAAGATAAAGTGAAGAGAAAATTAAATATTTTTATTCAAGCTGCTAAGGAAAGAAAAGAGCCTTTGGATCATGTGCTTTTATATGGACCACCTGGACTTGGGAAAACTACATTGGCAAATATAATAGCAAATGAAATGGGGGTAAATATTCGAGTGACGTCTGGACCAGCTATTGAAAGGCCAGGGGATTTAGCAAGTATTTTAACAAATTTAGGCGAAGATGATGTATTGTTTATTGATGAGATACATAGACTCAATAGAAGTGTAGAAGAAATTCTTTATCCAGCTATGGAGGATTTTGCTTTGGATATTATAATAGGGAAAGGTCCAAGTGCAAGGTCAGTAAGATTAGATTTATCAAGATTTACTCTCATAGGTGCTACTACAAGGGCTGGACTTCTTACATCTCCTTTAAGAGATAGATTTGGAGTTATATTAAATTTAGATTTATATGATATTGAAAGTTTAAAATCTATTGTTGAGAGATCTGCAAGAATTTTATGTATTGAAATAGATGAAGAAGGGGCATATGAAATTGCTAAGAGAGCTAGAGGAACACCACGTATTGCTAATAGACTTCTTAAAAGAGTGAGAGATTATGCTCAAGTAGTTGAAGATGGTATTATTACTTTAGGTGTAGCTAAGAAGGCTTTAAAAATGTTGGAAGTTGATGAACTTGGTTTAGATGAGGTAGATAGAAAGCTTATTTTAAATATGATAGAAAAATTTGATGGTGGTCCTGTTGGTTTAGATACTTTGTCTGCTGCAACAGGAGAAGAAAAAAATACTATTGAAGATGTATATGAACCATATTTGCTTCAAATTGGTTTCATAAATAGAACTCCTAGGGGAAGAATTGTTACTAAAACAGCCTATGAACATTTTAAAATATCTTTTAATGAGGAGAGATAATATGGGCTATATGGGAAAAACTTTGATTATGATAGGATTAATATTTTTAATAATAGGAGGAATTTTAATAATAGGTCAAAAACTTGGATTAGGAAAATTACCAGGTGATATATATGTTAAAAAAGGAAATTTTACTTTTTTCTTTCCAATTGTAACATGTTTAATAATTAGTTTAATATTAACTTTAATATCAAATATTTTAAAGAAATAGAGGAATGATCAAATGAAGAAAGAAGAATTTTTTTATGAATTACCAGAAGAATTAATTGCTCAAACACCTGTTAAAAACAGAGAAGAATCAAGATTGATGATTTTAAATAGAACTACTGGTTCTATAGAGCATAAAAAATTTTTTAATATAGTAAATTATTTAAAGTCAGGAGATTGTTTAGTTCTCAATAATACTAGAGTCATACCTGCTAGGATTTTTGGAAGTAGATTGGGGAAAGAAGAAAAGGTTGAATTTTTGTTATTAAAGAGAATAGAAGGGGATAGATGGGAAACATTAGTAAAACCAGGTAAGAAGGCTAGACCAGGGGATCAATTAGTTTTTGGTAATGGAAAGTTAAATGCAAAAGTATTGGAAATAAATATAGACGGTACTAGAACTGTTGAGTTTGAATATCAAGGAATTTTTGAAGAAATATTAGATGAATTAGGTGAAATGCCTTTGCCACCTTATATAAAAAAGAAATTAAATGATAGTGAAAGATATCAGACAGTATATTCAAAAGAAAAAGGCTCTGCTGCAGCCCCTACGGCTGGATTTCATTTTACTAAAAGTATTTTAAAAACTCTTGAAGGAAAAGGAGTAAAACTTGCTTTTTTGACTCTTCATGTAGGATTGGGTACTTTTAGACCTGTAAAAGTGGAAAATATAGAGGATCATCATATGCATTCTGAGTATTATGAGCTATCAAAAGAAACTGCAGATATGATCAATGAAACAAGAGCAGAAGGTGGACGAATTATCGCTGTAGGGACTACGACTACTAGAACATTAGAAACTGTGGCAGATAAAAATGGTAGACTTATTCCACAAAAAGGGTGGACTGATATATTTATATATCCAGGATACAAATTTAAAGTTATAGATGGATTGATAACAAATTTTCATCTTCCAGAATCTACTTTGTTGATGCTGGTTAGTGCTTTTGCAGGAAAAGAAAAAGTATTTAAAGCTTATGAAACTGCAGTTAATGAAAAGTATAGATTTTTTAGCTTTGGTGATGCTATGTTTATAATATAGGAGGTTATTTATGGCTATAAATTTTGAATTAACAAAAGAATCAAAGGAAACAAAGGCTAGACTAGGGAAATTGCATACTCCTCACGGGGTAATTGATACTCCTGTATTTATGCCTGTTGGAACTCAAGCTACAGTTAAAACTATGACTCCGGAAGAAGTAAAAAAATTAGGAGCTCAAATAATATTAGGTAATACATACCATTTGTATTTGAGACCAGGACATAAATTGATTGAAGAGGCCGGTGGACTACATAAATTTATGAATTGGAATGGTTCTATTTTAACGGATAGTGGTGGATTTCAAGTTTTTAGTTTAGGAAAATTAAGAAAAATAACAGAAGAAGGAGTAGAATTTAGATCTCATATTGATGGTTCTAAGCATTTTATAACACCAGAAAAATCTATTGAGATACAAAACTCTTTAGGTTCAGATATTATGATGGCTTTTGATGAATGTGTGCCATATCCTGCATCTAAAGAGTATGTTAAAAAATCTATGGAGAGGACTACTAGATGGGCAAAAAGATGTAAAAAATATCATAAGGACTGGAATAATCAAGGACTTTTTGGTATAGTACAAGGTGGTATGTATAAAGATTTAAGGAAAAAGAGTGCAGAAGATATTGTGGAATTGGAATTTCCCGGTTATGCCATAGGTGGATTAAGTGTAGGAGAACCAAAAAATTTAATGTGTGAAATGTTGGATTTTACAACTCCATTGTTGCCTAAGGATAAACCTCGTTATTTAATGGGGGTAGGTACTCCAGATTATTTATTTGAATCAGTTATTAGAGGAATAGATATGGCAGATTGTGTTTTACCTACTAGAATAGCTAGAAATGGAACTGTTATGACTAGTAGAGGAAAATTAGTAATTAGGAATGCAAAATATAAAAAAGATTTTAATAAATTAGATCCAGAATGTAATTGTTATACATGTACTAACTATTCTAGAGCATATATTAGGCATTTGTTCAATGTAAATGAAATTTTAGGTGCAAGATTGGCTACTATACATAATTTGTACTTTTTGTTAAATTTAATGAAGAATATTCGTAAGGCTATTGAAGAAGATAGGCTTTTAGAATATAGAAATGAGTTCTACAAAAAATATGGATATATTTAATTTAAATGAAAGGATTTAAAATATTTTTGTGGAATAATTAAATAAAAAAGGAGGGAGTTATTTTGTCACAAAGGATAGCAAATTTAATTTTTCCAATTGCTTTAATACTTATGATGTATTTTCTAATGATAAGACCTCAACGAAAAAGAGAGAAGGAAATACAAGAAATGCGTCAATCACTTGCAAATGGTGATGAGATACTTACTGTTGGAGGTATTTACGGTAAAATTGTAAAGGTAAAAGAGGATATAGTAACAATTGAAGTGGGATCTGATAAAACTAGGATGGATATTTCTAAATGGGCAGTAGGAAGTATTATAAAGTCAAAAAATAATAAGCAAGAGAAGGAAAAAAAAGATAATAATAAGAAATAGTTAAAAAACTTCCTTTTTTAGGAAGTTTTTTAATTTATGTAATATTTCTCACCTTGTAAAAATAAGTATTCATTAGGAATGGGAGGTGAGATTTATGAAATATTTTTGGTGCCTTTTAAAAGGGCTAGTAGTAAGTTGTATAATAACTTTAGGATTAATATTGATAGTTGCTATAATTCTTACATATACAACGTTGAAAGAGAGTAATATTTTGTTGTTAAATACTATAATTATGGTAATAAGTATAGCTACAGGGGCAATATACTTGACTATGAAAATAGGTGAAAAAGGTTGGTTGAATGGAGGAATAATAGGGGCAACATATTATTTAATAATACTATTATTGGGTATTAGTGTTTTGAAAAATTATTCTTTTGGCATGTATACGGCATCTAAGTTTATCATATCTTTAGTAACAGGTGTTATTGGTGGTATGATAGGGATTAATTTAAAATAAAAACTTTAAAATATAAAAATTTTATGATATAATTTATTAGGCATCAAAGTCTATTAAGGAGGTTTATACAGTGAAACATATAAAAACTATTGGTGGAAGAAATTTAAAGAACACATTGATAAAAGGTGGTTGCGGTGAATGTCAAACATCTTGTCAATCAGCATGTAAAACTTCCTGCACAGTAGGAAATCAAAAATGTGAGAATAAATAGTTATTAAAAGGTGGTGGTTTTAACCACTACTTTTTAATTTTAGTTAAATGATTGGAGGATATTTATGAAAAGTAGCGAAAGAATACACAAATATAAACTTAATGATAAAAATATTGTATTAGATATAAATAGTGGTGCTGTTCATGTTGTAGATGATTTAGTTTATGATATGTTAGATAGTTTTGAAATTTCTTCTTATGAAGAAATTGTTAATAAATTTAATAATATATATAATGAAAAAGATATTGAAGAAGCTTATAAAGAAATTTCAATTTTAAAAGAACAAGGATTATTATTTTCTAAAGATATCAATTTAGCCAATATAAAATATAATAAAGAAAATGTAGTCAAAGCCCTTTGCTTACATGTAGCTCATGATTGTAATTTAAGATGTAGCTATTGTTTTGCATCTCAAGGGGACTTTAAAGGTAAAAGATCTTTAATGTCTTTAGAAGTTGGTAAGAGAGCTTTAGAATTTCTTGTAGAAAACTCAGGAAATAGAAGAAATTTAGAAGTGGATTTTTTTGGAGGAGAGCCACTAATGAATTTTGAACTTGTTAAACAATTGGTTGATTATGGTAGAGAATTAGAAAAAACTTATAATAAGAACTTTAGATTTACTATTACTACCAATGGTGTATTATTAGATGATGAAAAAATTGAATATATAAATAATAACATGGATAATGTAGTATTAAGTCTTGATGGAAGGAAAGAAATAAATGATAAAATGAGGAAAACAGTTTCTGGACAAGGAAGTTATGATATAATAGTACCAAAGTTTTTAAAAATGGTAAAAGCAAGAAAAGATAAAGAGTATTTTGTGAGAGGTACTTTTACTAGTTTTAATACTGATTTTTCTAAGGATATTTTGAGCTTTTATGATTTAGGATTTAAAAGTGTGTCTATAGAACCAGTAGTAACATCTCCAGAGGAAGATTATGCTATAAAAGAAGAGCATATAGATGAAATACTTGATGAATATGAAAAGTTTTCTAAAGAATATATTGATATAAAAAAGAAGGACAAACATTTTAATTTTTTCCATTTCATGATTGATTTGGAACAAGGTCCATGTATAGTAAAGAGAGCAGTTGGATGTGGTGCAGGTTCTGAATATATGGCAGTGACTCCAGAGGGAGATTTATATCCTTGTCATCAGTTTGTAGGAGAAGAAAAATTTAAATTAGGTGATGTTTTTAATGGAATAGTGAATAATTCTTTAATAGATACTTTTAAAAAGGCAAATGTTTACAATAAAGAAGAATGTAAAAATTGTTGGGCAAGATTTTATTGTAGTGGTGGTTGTCATGCTAACGCTTATTATTCAAATCAATCTATTATGGAACCTTATGAATTAGGATGCATAATGGAAAGAAAAAGGATAGAATGTGCTATATCTATACTTGCAAATTTAGATTAATTAAGAATATAATTTATAGGATTGGAAAAGGGAGGAAGTTTAATGAGAGGTAAAAGCTGGATTATATTTATTATAATCATTGCAATTATAAGCTTTAGTTTATATGCAGCTATAAAAGGTGTGGACATAGGGAAGTTGAAAATAAAAAATGCAAAAGAATCTATAGATTTAGGTTTGGATTTGGCAGGGGGAGTATATGTAGTATTGGAGGCTCAAACCGATGCTCAAGGTGCTGAATTGCAAAAGATAATGGATCAAACAAAGGCAATTATGACTGAAAGAGTTGATGGCTTAGGAGTATCAGAGCCTAATATAGTAATTGAAGGAAATAATAAAATTAGAATAGAATTAGCAGGTGTTGATAATCCTAAACAAGCTATTGAAACAATAGGAAAAACTGCACAATTGCAATTTATTGATCCTGCTGGGAAAGTGGTTTTGACAGGTAAAAATGTTAAAAATTCAGAAGTTATGTTCGATAGTACTGATACAGGTGAAAAACCAGTTGTAGCTTTAGAATTTGATAAAGAAGGTGCAAAAAAATTTGAAGAGGCAACAAAGGAATTATCACAAAAAACTAAGGCTGAAGAAAAAATATTATTTATAGTATTAGATGATCAAGTAATATCCTATCCAATGGTACATGAAACTATTAGTGGAGGGAAAGCTACAATTACAGGAGATTTTACTGTAGATGAGGCTAGTAAATTGGCAACTTTAATAAGGGCAGGAGCTTTGCCTGTAGATATGAAAGAAATTCAATCTGCAGTAATAGGACCTACACTAGGACTTCAAGCTCTTGATAAAAGTATTTTTTCAGGTATAATTGCAATAATATTTATTTTTATATTTATGATTATTGCTTATAGATTACCGGGAATTATAGCTAGTATAGCATTAAGTGTTTATGTGTTATTGGTATTAATTGGTATGAAAGTTTTAGGAGTAAAATTAACTTTGCCAGGAATAGCAGGCTTAATTCTTTCTGTAGGTATGGCTGTAGATGCAAATGTTATAATTTTTGAAAGAATAAAAGAAGAGATTAAAGTAGGAAAGACTGTTAGAGCATCTATAGATTCTGGATTCAAAAGAGCTCTAACCTCTGTACTAGATTCGAATATAACTACTTTAATAGCTGGTATTGTTTTATATTACTTTGGTGAAGGACCAATAAAAGGTTTTGGTGTCACTCTTATATTAGGAATTATTGCATCAATGATCTCCGCTGTATTTGTTACTAAACATTTGTTGAAATTAACTGTAAATATGACTGGCGGAAAAAACACCAAACTTTATGGTGCATAGAAAAGGAGTGAATAGATTTGGATATAATAAAAAATAGAAAGATATTTTTTAGTATTTCTTTAATAATAATTATTATAGGGATAATTACTATGGCTGTTAAAGGACTTAATTATGGTATAGATTTTACTGGAGGAACATTAATACAAATAAATTTAAATAAAAAAGTATCTGTAAATGATATTAAAGATATTATGTCAGATTATGATAAAGATGCTCATGTTATTCATTCAGGTGCTGAAAAGAAAGAAGTTATAATTAAGAGTAAAGTTGATTTTAGTAAAAAACAAAAAGATGAAATAGTAGATAAATTTAAAGATAAATATAATTTAAAAGATGAAAATTTTACACAGTTTCAAAAGTTTAGTCCTTCTATGGGTAAGAAAATAAAAAATAAAGCATTAATTTCATCATTAATTGCTATTGTAGCAATGCTTTTGTATATAACATGGAGATTTGAATTTAAATTTGCTATAGCTGCTATATTAGCATTGTTGCATGATGTATTAATAACAATATCAGTATATGCAATATTTGGAATACCAGTGAATGGATCTTTTATTGCTGCTATTTTAACTATTTTAGGGTATTCAATTAATGATACAATAGTTATTTTTGATAGAATAAGAGAAAATGCAAGATTGATGCGAAAAGATCCTAATGATGTATTAGTAAATAAAAGTGTGAAAGAATCTTTAGTAAGGTCTATTAATACATCTATAACAACTTTAGCGGCAGTAGTAACTCTTTATATATTTGGCGTTGAAGATGTGAAGGTTTTAGCTTTACCTTTAATAATAGGTGTTATTACTGGAACATATTCGTCATTACTTATAGCTAGTCCTCTTTGGTATGTATTTATGGAGAAAGCAGGGAAAGGAAGCTACAAGCCTAAAAAAGCATAAAAACTGCCCTAGGGCAGTTTTTTTATAAATAAACTCTTTATTTTTGGGTAAAAAAATTGTAATATTATAATTAACTAATATTAAGGAGAGAACAATATGCAATTTAATTTTATATTATCATTAATATTTGCAACTTTTATAGCAATATTTGCATTAAAAAATAGTGATAAAGTATTAATAGATTTTATATTTACTAAAGTAAATATATCTCAAGCAATTGTTATTTTTATTTCAGCTATATTAGGGGCAGTAATAGTTGCAATACTTGGTTCAATAAAAAATTTTAAGTTTAAAAAAGAAATTAAAGAGTTAAAGAACAAACTTGCTACCATAGAGGAAGATAGGGATAATCTCATTTTTCTATTAGAAACTAAAGAAAAAGAAAAAATAGATAAAACTGAAGATACATTATCTGTTGATGATAGCCCAGATAATTTGAGGTGATTTTGTGGTTAATTTTGAAAAAATATACAGATTAAAAGAGGCTAATTATGATAAAGCTGAAGAACTTTCAAGAGCTCTCAACATATCTCCATTGACAGCTAAGGTGTTAATTAATAGAGGTATGGATACTAATAAAAAATGTATAGAATTTTTAGATACTGAGTTATCTAATTTATTTGATCCTTTTTTGTTAAATGATATGGATAAAGCTACAGATAAGATAATAGAAAAAATAGAATTAGGAGAAAAAATATGTATTTATGGTGATTATGATGCTGATGGAATTACTAGTATATCTATATTAAAAATGTTTTTTGATAGTATAGATGCGGACTCATTTTATTATGTACCTAATAGATTGGAAGAAGGTTATGGTTTAAATAAATTAGCTATTGATTATATAGTTAGTGAAGGAACTTCCCTTCTTATTACTGTAGATTGTGGTATAACTAATTTTGATGAGGTTGACTATTTAAATGAAAAGAAAATTGAAGTGATTGTAACAGATCATCATCAATGTGAAGATAGATTACCTAATGCTTTTTCTGTTATTAATCCTAATCGAAAAGATTCTAAATATCCTTTTGATTCATTGGCAGGAGTAGGAGTTGCTTTTAAGTTGGTACAAGCTTTGTCATCAAAGCTAAATATTTCAATAGAATATAAAAAAATACTGCCTCTTGTAACTATAGGTACAATAGCAGATATAGTACCTTTGGTAAGCGAAAATAGAGTAATTGTAAAAAATGGATTAGAAATGATTAAAAGCAGTGATAATATAGGATTACAAGCTTTATTAGAAGTATCTGGTTTAAAAAATCAGAAAATTTATTCATATCATGTAGGTTTTGTATTAGGTCCTCGGTTAAATGCTAGTGGAAGGTTGGGATTAGCCAAGAATGGTGTAGAATTGTTTTTGAGTAATGATTATAATAAAGCTATGGTTTTGGCAAAAAAATTAGATAAAGAAAACAATGAACGGCAAGAAATTGAAAATAGAATAATTGAAGACGTAGACAGACAAATTAGAGAAAAAATTGATTTAAATAAAGAAAGAGTAATAGTCTTGGCTTCTGAAGAGTGGCACTCAGGAGTAGTTGGTATAGTAGCTTCAAGGGTAGTTGAAAAATACTATCGTCCTACTATATTATTTGCTATTGAAGGTGATGAAGCAAAAGGTTCTGCTAGGAGTATACCTTCTTTTAATATTTATAATGGTCTAACGAAATGTAGTGAGTGTTTTGAAAAATTTGGAGGGCATGAGCAAGCTGCTGGTATTCTTATTAAGACAGCTAAAATTGATGAATTTAGAAAGAAAATCAATGAATTAGCTTTTGAAAGCTTGGATGAATATGAATTAATACCAGAAATAAGTGTAGATTGTGAGATTGATGCAAACGATATTAGTCTTAAAACGGCAAAGGAGTTAAAGAGTTTAGAACCTTTTGGTGTTGGAAATCCTTCACCCCAGTTTATTTTTAAGGATGGAATTGTAAAAGATTATAGAAAAATAGGTAAGGAAAAAAATCATATAAAAATGTTATTGAAAAAAGCTGATAAAGAAATTGATACTGTAGGTTTTAATTTTGGTGATTATGCTGAAGTCTTAAACTATGATGATAAAATAGATTTAGTGGTTTCGTTGGATATCAATGAATATATGGGAAAGGTTACACCTCAATTATTAATTAAAGATATAGTTAATGGCAATAATTCTTTATTAGATGATGAATATTATTTTCATATGAAGAATTGCTTTAAAGTAAGAAAAGATATTGAAAAAGCAAAATTTAATTTAGAAGAATTGTCAAAATTGAATGATTATCTTAGATTAGAGTATGTGATACAATCTTTGAAAGGAAAAGAAAATTTGCTAGTTTTGGTATTTAATTATTTCAATGCAGAAGAGATATTAAAGTCAATTCAAATAGAGGGCAGGAGCATTTTAAAAAGAACTAGTATTTCTTTTAATAACAATATGGACAATAAAACTAATAGTTTGGTTATACTACCTATTTTAGATGAAATTGATACTAAACAATTTGAAAAAATAATTTTATATGATATGAATTTTGATAATATTATATTAGAACATTTTGTAGGAGAAAACAATACAAAGCTTGAAATTTTGGCATCTAGTGAAGATTTTGAACTTAATAATAGGGTACTAGAATATATAGTACCTACATTGGATGAAATGAGATTTTTTTATAAAATGTTTTTTAGTTTAAGAGAAGAAACTTTTAGAATTGATTCTAAAGTTTATTTAAAATCCATTAATGATAATTTTAAAATTGATATTACAGAAGCAAAGTTTGATTTGATATTAGAAGTTTTTAAGGAATGTGGCTTTCTAAATTATATTAGAAAAGATGGGAATTATTTCATAAAATTATTATCAAACCCCAATAAAAAAGTTAATATTTTAGAAATGCCTATATTAAAATATTTATATAATCTAAAAGAATTGCAATAAAAATAAGAGAGTGAATGCTATGATAGAAAATTTAATTTTAAAAATTGAACAGTATAATTCTCATGCAGATATGGAACAAATAATTAAAGCATATAATTTTGCAGAAAGAGCACATGAAAATCAATATAGAAATTCAGGAGAAAAATTTTTTATTCATCCTTATAATGTAGCAATGATATTAGCTGATTTAAATATGGATATACAGACAATAATTGCTGGATTATTACATGATGTTATTGAGGATACAGATGTTACCTATGAAAGAGTAATGGAAGAATTTGGAAAAGAAGTTGCTGATTTAGTAGAAGGAGTAACTAAACTAAAAAAATTGCAATATAAAACTAAACAAGAAAATCAAGCAGAAAATTTAAGAAAAATGGTTATGGCAATGGCTAAGGATATAAGAGTTATAATTATAAAACTTGCTGATAGACTTCATAACATGAGAACATTGGAATATATGAGTGAGGAAAAGAAAAAAGAAAAGGCTTTGGAAACTTTAGAAATATACGCTCCTCTTGCTCACAGATTAGGTATTTCAAAAATAAAATGGGAATTAGAAGATTTATCTTTAAAGTATTTAGATCCAGAAGGTTATTATGATTTAGTTGATAAAGTTCAAAAAAGAAGGAAAGAAAGAGAAGCTTATATTCAAAATATAATAAATATGCTTGGGAAAAAATTAGATGAAGTCAATATTTCTAGTGAGATAAGTGGAAGACCAAAGAGTTATTATAGTATTTATAGAAAAATGGTTTATCAAAATAAAAGTTTTGAGCAAATATTTGATTTATTAGCAATTAGAGTAATAGTGGATGATATTAAAGATTGTTATGGAGTACTAGGTATTGTTCATACTATGTGGAAACCTATACCAGGAAGATTTAAGGATTATATAGCAATGCCTAAACCTAATATGTATCAATCTCTTCATACTACAGTAATAGGTCTTGATGGTGAAATATTTGAAGTTCAAATTAGAACTTGGGATATGCATAGAACAGCAGAATATGGTATTGCTGCACATTGGAAATATAAAGAAGGTTCTTTAAAAACAGATAATTTTGATGAAAAATTGACTTGGCTTAGGCAACTTTTAGAATGGCAAAAAGATATGAAAGATCCTAAGGAATTCATGGAATCGTTAAAGATAGATTTTTTTACTGATGAGGTATTTGTTTTTACCCCTAAAGGAGATGTAATAAATTTACCTAATGGTTCTACGCCAATAGATTTTGCTTATAGGGTGCATACTGCTGTAGGAAATACTTGTGTAGGTGCAAAAGTTGATGGAAGAATAGTCCCATTAGATTATAAGCTTAAAAATGGTAATATAGTTGAAATTATTACTTCAGCCAGTAGTACAGGGCCTAGTAGAGATTGGTTGAAGACTGTGAAAAGCAGTCAAGCAAAGAGTAAAATTCGACAGTGGTTTAAACGAGAAGCTAGAGATTCTGATATAGATAAAGGTCGAGAAATGTTGGAGAAAGAAATAAAAAGACAAGGTTATAAGTTGACTGAAATGCTAAAAGATGATTGGCTTCAAAATGCTGCAGATAAATTAAGTGTAGGTAGTGTAGATGATATGTATGCAGGTTTGGGATATGGAAGTTTGACTTTAGCGCAAGTTATGTCTAAATTAAAAGAACTTTATAATAAACATCACAGGATTAAAGATGAAAAGGCTATTATTGGAGAAAAAACTACTACTCCTCAAAAAAGAGAACGAAAAGCTACTCAAGGTATAAGTATAAAAGGAGCAGATAATATTAAAGTTAGATTTTCTAAATGTTGTAATCCAGTTCCAGGAGATGAAATTATAGGTTATATTACTAGAGGAAGAGGAGTGTCTGTTCATAGGAAAGATTGTCCTAATATAAATTTTTTAGATACTCATGATAGATTTATAGAATTAGAATGGGATAATAGTAAAAAAGCTTCTTATGAAGCAGAAATACAAATTAAATCTACAGATAGAACAGGAATATTAACAGAAATTACTCAAAAGATGACTGATTTAGATTTAACAGTTGTTTCATTAAATGCTAGAACTAGTAGGGGAAAAATAGTATTAATAAATATTACTTTGGAAATTAAAGATTTAGATCAATTAGGAGATTTAATGAAAAAAATTAGAAAAATAGATGGAGTTATAGATGTATATAGAGTTATTACTTAAGAAAGGATGTAATCAATGAGAGCAGTAGTTCAGAGAGTATCTCAAGCAAATGTAAAAGTAGAAGAAAAAATGGTTGGTGAAATAGAAAAAGGTTTATTAGTGTTTTTAGGTGTTGGTAAGAAAGATACAGAAAAAGATATTGAATATTTAGTAGAAAAAATATTAAATCTTAGAATTTTTGAAGATGAGAATGATAAGATGAATTTATCTTTATTTGATATAAAGGGTGAATTGTTGATTGTTTCGCAATTTACGTTATATGGAGATGTTAGGAAAGGAAGGCGACCTAATTTTACAGATTCTGCTCCTCCAAAGAAGGCAGAATTAATATATAATCAATTTGTAGAGAAATGCAAAACTTATAGTATAGATGTAGAAGAAGGTATTTTTGGAGCAGATATGGATGTGAATTTAGTAAATGATGGTCCTGTGACTATTCTTTTAGATAGTAAAAAAACTTTTTAGGAGGGGATAATTTGGAAGTAATAAAAATACCAGTAGGTATTTATGCTGCTAACTGTTATATTGTATATTTTAAAGATACAAAAGAAGCTTTAATAATTGATCCAGGTTCTCAAGGAGATGAAATTGCAAATAAAATTAAAGATTTAGGTTTGTCAATTAAATATATTATATTGACTCATGGTCA
This sequence comes from uncultured Clostridia bacterium, assembly GCA_964447805.1. GTDB lineage: Bacteria > Bacillota > Clostridia > Tissierellales > DATGTQ01 > CAYUTQ01. The sequence continues at coordinate 12,919 of CAYUTQ010000022.1, read as the reverse complement.
TTGGGATCATACAGATGGAATTTTGGAGTTAAAAGAAAAAATTGATGCACCAGTTTTAATTCATAAAAAGGATGAAGTATTACTTAAAGCTGGTAAGAAGAGCATATATGAAGGTGCAACTTCAGATAATAGAGAAATATCTTCTGATAAATTTGTTGAAGATGGAGAAGAACTACCCTTTGGAAATACTATTGTTAAAATAATTTATACACCTGGGCATAGTCCAGGGGGAATAAGTATAAAAATAGATGATAAAATTTTTACAGGTGATACTTTGTTTGCAGGTTCTGTAGGAAGGACTGATTTGTATGGTGGTTCTTTTGAAGATATAATATATTCTATAAAAGAAAAACTATTAATATATCCAGACGATACTATAATTTATCCAGGTCATGGGCAATCATCTACTATTGGTAAAGAAAAGGCATACAATCCTTTTTTAAAAAAGTAGGAATATCAAGCCGCCTTTTAGGGTATTTTATTATAAATGGGTTTACCTAGGAGGTGGTTTTTTGATGAGATTTAAGAAAAAATATAATAAAAAAAATGTAGATTTGCATGATATACATGAATTAATAGAAATGGGACTAGAGGAAGAAGAAATTGCCAAAGATTTTGGAGTTTCTTCAAAATATATTCGTAAATTAAAAAATGAAATTAACAAAAATGATAATTATTAAGGAGCTTTTTTTATGATATATGTTTATTTACAAGGGCATAATTTTGAATATGGGGTTTACGAGTTAGTACGAATGTTTTTTTTTGGAGAAGAAATTATTATTATAGATGATTTAGAACAATATGATGATAAAGGTATATTAATAGAAAATTATTTAATAAAGAAAAAGAATAGTTATTCATCATTGACAAAGGTAACTAAAAATGGGGAATGTATAAAAAGTTATGAAGTAAAAAAAATAGAAGATATTGAAATTGGAATAGCTGATTTAATAAAAAAATTAAATGTTGGAGTGAAACAAAGTATTTATGAAGCATTAAATGATTTTCAAGTATCAAAAGTTCCTTGGGGAGTATTAATAGGAGTAAGACCATTGAAAATTGTCAATGATTTAATGAAAAAAGGAATTGAGGATAGTAAAATTTTAAGTATTTTGCAAAATGAGTACAAGCTATGGGAAGGAAAATCAAAATTAATGTTGGAAATAGGGAAAGTACAGCAGAAATATATTTATCCTATTGATGAGGATAGTTTTAGTTTATATGTAAGTATACCATTTTGTCCTACTAGATGTATATACTGTTCTTTTCCTTCAAATTCAATGTTAAAAACTGAGGAGTATATAGATGAATATACAGACAAAATAATTTATGAAATAAAAAAAATTGGTAATATGATGGGAAATAAGAAAATAAATACAGTATATATAGGAGGTGGAACTCCTACTGCTATACCTATTAAAAATTTAGAAAAAATAATTGAAAGTATATATTTAACTTTTGAAGAAAAAAATATTAAAGAAATAACTGTAGAAGCAGGGAGACCAGATACTATAAATAAAGAAATGCTTAAAATGCTTAAAGAAAATAATATAGATAGAATTAGTATTAATCCTCAAACTATGAATGATGAAACATTAAAGTTAATAGGTAGAAATCATAATTCTAAAGATATAATTAATGCATATAATATTGCAAGGCAGGTAGGTTTTTCTGTTATAAATATGGATATAATTGTAGGATTACCAGGCGAAGGAGTAGATGAAATAGTATATACTCTAGAGCAAATAATGCAATTAAATCCAGAAAATTTAACTGTTCATACTTTAGCAGTTAAAAAAGGTTCAAAATTCAAACAAACTATGGATAAATATCCTATAGAAAATGAGAATATCATTGAAGACATGCTTGAAATAACAGCTGAATATGCAAAAAATATGAAATTGGAGCCTTATTATTTATATAGACAAAAACAAATGCTTGGAAATTATGAAAATATAGGGTATGCTATTAAGGGAAGAGAGTGTGTATATAATATTTTAATTATGGGAGAAAAAGAAACTATTATAGCGGTAGGAGAAGGCGGAGTATCAAAAATTTATTTTCCAGAGGAAGATAGATTGGAAAGGGTTCCTAATGTAAAAAATTTAAGACAATATCTTTCTAGAATAGATGAAATGATTGAGAGAAAAAGAAAATTTATTGCTAATTAATAGCATCTGTTTTATAATCAGAAAAATAGGAACTATGCCTCTTATCTTTGACTATTTCAGTGATGAGAGGTTTTATTAATTGAGGAGGGAAATTATGGTTGATAAAATGGGTAGTTTGAGAAGAACATATATGTGTGGAGATTTAAGAGAAAATAATGTAGATGAAGAAGTTATTCTTATGGGTTGGGTACAGCGTAGTAGGAACTTAGGTGCTCTTATTTTTGTGGATTTAAGAGATACAACAGGAATATCACAAATTGTATTTGACGGAAATCATTCTAAAGATATTTTTGAAAAAGCTAAAAAGGTGAGAAGTGAATATGTACTAGCAGTAAAAGGAATTGTTAGAAAAAGAGAATCTGTTAATAAAGATATTCCAACTGGAGATATAGAAATATTAGCTAATGAATTGAGAATATTAGATACTGCAGATACACCACCAATTTATATAAAAGACTACGATGATGTACAAGAATCTATGAGGTTGAAATATAGATATTTAGATTTAAGAAAACCTTTTATGCAGAAAAATTTAAAAATTAGGCATAGGACTGCAAAGATTATTAGAGATTTTTTAGATGAAAATAATTTTGTCGAAGTTGAAACGCCTATGTTGACAAAGTCAACTCCTGAGGGAGCAAGAGATTATTTAGTGCCTAGTAGGATAAATTCAGGTAAATTTTATGCATTGCCTCAATCACCTCAGCTTATGAAACAATTATTGATGGTAGCAGGTATGGATAGATATTATCAAATAGTGAAATGTTTTAGAGACGAAGATTTGAGAGCAAATAGACAGCCAGAATTTACTCAAGTTGATATAGAGATGTCTTTTGTCGATGTAGATGATGTTATAGAAATAAATGAAAAATTGTTGAAAAAAATATTTAAGAAAATAAAAGGTATTGATATTCAGTTGCCAATACCAAGAATGACATATAAAGAAGCAATGGAAAGATTTGGTTCAGACAAGCCAGATTTAAGGTTTGGATTTGAGTTAAAAGATATTACAGATATAGTGAAAAACTCTGAATTTAAAATATTTAGTAATACTGCTAAAAACAATGGTGAAGTAAGAGGAATAAATATTAAAGGATATGAGAAAGAATTTTCTAGAAAAGATATTTCAAAATTAGAAGATTTTGTTAAGACGTTTAATGCCAAGGGATTGGCTTGGATTAAATTAACAGACGATGGAGTATCATCACCAATAGCTAAATTTTTAAATGAGAAGGAATTAAAAAATATTATCAGTGCAATGAATGGAGAAACTGGAGATTTGATGTTGTTTGTAGCTGACAAACCTAATGTTGTATTTGAAAGTTTAGGTCATTTGAGAGTAGAAGTAGCAAAACAATTAGATATTATTGATAAAGAAGAATTAAAAATGGTATGGATAACAGAATTTCCATTGTTTGAATATAGTGAAGAAGAGGAAAGATTAGTAGCAAAACATCATCCTTTTACACATCCAATGGATGAAGATATAGAATTGTTAGAAAAAGAGCCTGAAAAAGTAAGAGCTAAGGCTTATGACATTGTTATTAATGGGGATGAAATAGGTGGCGGTAGTATCAGAATAAGTGATACTCAACTTCAAAATAGAATGTTTAAAGCATTGGGATTTGAAGAAGAGGAAGCTTGGGATAAGTTTGGATTTTTACTTGAGGCTTTTAAATATGGGGTACCTCCTCATGGAGGAATTGCATATGGTTTTGATAGATTTATTATGTTGCTTACAAATAGTGATAATATAAGAGATGTAATAGCTTTTCCTAAAACTCAAAGTGCTACCTGTTTACTGACTGGTGCTCCAACTAGTATAATGGAAGAACAGTTAAAAGAAGTTCATATAGAATTAAAATTAGATGAATAAAAAATATGATTTTATGAGAATTTGAGTAGTATTAATACTGTTCAAATTCTCATAAATTAATTTTTACAAATATAGGAATTTATACCATTATAAAAAGGAGGTATTTCATGGAAAAGGGTCCTTTTGATAGAACTGAAATGTTATTAGGTATAGAAAACATGAAAAAATTGCAAAATAAAAAAGTAGCTATATTTGGTATTGGTGGTGTAGGTTCCTATGTTTGTGAAGCTTTGATTAGGTGCAATATAGGTAATTTAGTTTTTGTAGATTATGATATAATAGATGTGACTAATATTAATAGGCAAATTCATGCTACTTTTAAAACTATAGGAAGACCAAAAGTTGAAGTGATGAAAGAAAGAGGACTAGATATTAATCCTAATGCATTTATAAATACTTATCAATTATGTTTTGATAGAAATAATAAAGATATATTATTAAATGATAAATATGATTATGTAGTGGATGCAATTGATATGGTATCTTCAAAATTAGAATTAATTGAAGAATGTAATAAAAAAAATATTCCTATTATAAGTTGTATGGGAACGGGAAATAAATTAAATCCTACTCTATTGGAAGTAGGGGATATATATGATACTAGTATGTGTCCATTAGCGAGAGTAATGAGGAGAGAATTAAGAAAGAGAAATATAGAGGCATTGAAGGTAGTGTGGTCTAGAGAAAAACCAATTAAAACAAAATCAATTCCTGGTAGTGTTTCTTTTGTACCATCTACTGCAGGATTGATAATAGCTTCAGAAGTTATAAAAGATATATTAGATGAGTCGAAATAAGAATGGCAGAAATTTTGTGAATAAAGGAAAATGATAAAGTTAAGTAATAAAATATAGAAAGAGGAGGGGGATAGGTGGAACGAGTAGGTTATGTAAAAAAGGTTATTGGAGATGAAGTAAAACTGGAAGTTAAGCGAGTGTCAGCTTGTGGCCATGAAGCTTGTAGTAGTTGTAGTGGTAGTTGTAATGTACCAAGTATTTTTATTACATTACCTAATACTTTAAAAGCAAAAGAAGGGGACTATGTTGAAATAAGAACTAGTGGGAAAAAAGTTTTGAAGTATACTTTTTTAACTTTAATGATACCTATTTTTATGATAATATTAGGTATAATAATAGGTTTACAAGCTTTTAAATATATAGGAATTAAAAATTATGAAAATTTTAGTTTTATAATGGGACTAATATTTTTTGTACTATCATTTTTAATAATAAAAAAAATTGATCAAAAAGTTGTTAAAGAAAAGAGTCTTAAATTTGATATGATAAGGATACTCTAGAAAGGATAAGTTTTATTAGACTAGTATTATATGGAACTGAGGAATTAAATAGAATATTATATGTCTTGTAAATACAATATTTTATCTATATAATAGATTTGTCAATGTAAAATATATGGATACTAAAACACAAATGAAAGGAGAAATGTTATGGATTATTCAAACCTAAAAAAGCACGATCCTGAAATAATGAAAGTCATTGAAATGGAGACTGACAGACAGAGGAATAAAATCGAACTAATTGCATCTGAAAATTTTGTTAGTCCTCAAGTAATGGAGGCCATGGGTAGTCAATTAACCAATAAATACGCAGAAGGGTACCCAGGCAAAAGGTATTATGGTGGTTGTGAACATGTAGATGTAGCAGAAAACTTGGCACGGGAAAGACTTAAAAAATTATTTGGTGCTGACCATGCTAATGTTCAACCTCATTCTGGTTCAAATGCTAATTTAGGAGTTTATTTTGCTATTTTGAAACCTGGAGATAAAGTTTTAGGAATGAATTTATCAGAAGGTGGACATTTAACTCATGGAAGTCCTGTAAACATCTCTGGTACTTATTTTAATTTTGTATCTTATGGTGTAGATGAAGAAACAGAAACAATAGATTATGATGAGGTTTTAGAAATTGCAAAAAAAGAAAAACCTAAATTAATAGTAGCAGGTGCAAGTGCTTATCCACGTATTATTGATTTTAAGAAATTTAGAGAAATTGCTGATGAAGTAGATGCTTATTTAATGGTTGATATGGCACATATTGCAGGATTGGTTGCAGCTGGTTTGCATCCTAGCCCAGTACCTTATGCTGATTTTGTGACAACAACTACTCATAAAACTTTAAGAGGACCAAGAGGTGGGGCTATATTATGTAAAAAAGAATATGCTAAAAAAATCGATAAAGCTATATTTCCAGGTCTTCAAGGAGGACCTTTAATGCATATAATTGCTGCTAAGGCAGTAAGTTTTGGTGAAGCACTTACAGATGAATTTAAAGAATATCAAAAACAAATATTGAAAAATGCAGCTAGCTTAGCTGAAGGGTTAATTGATGAAGGATTTAGATTGGTATCTGGTGGAACAGATAATCATCTTATATTAATTGATGTGAGAAATAAAGGTTTGACTGGTAAAAAAGCAGAGGAATTATTAGATGAAATAGGAGTAACAGTTAATAAAAATACTATTCCAAAGGATCCAGAAAGTCCATTTGTAACAAGTGGTTTGAGAATTGGAACTCCTGCTGTAACAACTAGAGGTATGAAAGAAGAAGATATGAAAGAAATTGCAAAGATAATGAGTCTTGCATTAGATGAAAAGAATGACAGAGAAGAAATTAAAAAACGTGTTCAACAACTTTGTGTTAAATATCCTTTGTATGAATAATCATAAGACCTACAGTTCAAACTGTAGGTCTCTTTGATTATTAGTTAAGTAACGGTTTCTATTTACATAATTATTTATCTATATTAAAATAGAATACAATAAATAAATATGGAAGGATGGCATATGGAAATAAAATTAACTAAAGATAATAGGAATGTTATAGAAAAGGTACTACCTAATAGTATTGGAGAAGAATTGAAAATTGAACCTGGTGATATACTTATATCTGTTAATGGTAAAAAGGTTAAAGATATTATTGATTATAAATACTTAATTACTGATGAATATATTGTAGTGAGAATAGAAAAAAAGGATGGAGAATTATGGGATATTGAAGTAGAAAAGGAATATGATGAGGATTTAGGGATAGTTTTTACCAATCCTCTAATAGATAAAGCAAAAAATTGCAGAAACAAATGTATTTTTTGTTTTATAGATCAATTGCCAAAGGGTATGAGAGAAACTTTATATTTTAAAGACGACGATTCAAGACTTTCTTTTTTGCAGGGTAATTTTATTACATTGACTAATTTAAGTGAAGAGGATATAGACAGGATAGTTAAGTATAGATTAAGTCCTATAAATATATCTGTTCATACTACAAACAAAAAATTAAGAGTAAAAATGCTAAATAATAAAAATGCAAGTAATATTTTGGATGTCTTAGAAAAATTTAAAAAATCTGGTATTGAGGTAAATTGTCAAAATGTTTTAGTTCCAGGTATAAATGATGGAACAGAGTTAGAAAGGACATTGACTGATTTAGCAAAATTTCATCCTAGTGTAAAAAGTGTTGCTGTTGTACCAGTAGGAATAACTAAATATAGAGAAAAATTACCTAAATTAACTCCTTATGATAAAAAAAGTTCAGCTAAATTATTAAAATATATAGAAAAAAAACAAGAAGTATTTTTAAACAGTTTAGGAACAAGATTTGTTTTTCCATCAGATGAATATTATGCGATGACTGGAAGGAGAGTGCCTAGCTATGATGAATATGAAGGTTTTCCACAATTAGAAAATGGTGTGGGATTAATGAGATTATTTTATCATGAAATAAAGGAAGAATTAAATAAAATATCTAATAGAATAAATTTAAATAAAACATATATTATTGCAACTGGTACTTTAGCATATAATTTTATGGAAAATATTAAAAAAATGGTAATTAGTAAGTTTAACGGTTTAAAATTAAAAGTAGTGCCAATTAAAAATAATTTTTTTGGAGAAACAATAACTGTATCAGGCCTTATAACAGGGCAAGATTTAATAGAACAATTAAAATATTATTCTGATATAGATGGTATACTAATACCTGATTCGATGCTTAAAAGAGATGAAGATATTTTTTTGGATGACTATAGTTTATATGATTTAGAAAAAGCATTAAATAAGAAAATAATTGTTTCAGAAGTTTCAGGTTCTTCATTTGTAAATATATTTTTGGAAAGAGCGAGGTGATACTGTGGAAAGGGCAGTAGTATGTATTGTGGGAAGACCTAATGTAGGTAAATCAACATTGTTTAATAGGATTGTAGGTAGAAGAATAGCTATTACAGAAGACAAACCTGGAGTAACAAGGGATAGAATATATGCTGAAGGAGAATGGTTGAATAATTATTTTACTCTTATAGATACAGGAGGGTTAGAACCTTTAAGTGAGGATATATTTTTTAGTGAAATTAGAAATCAAGTAGAAATTGCTATAGATACAGCTGATGTGATTTTATTTGTTGTGGATGGTAGGGAAGGAGTTACAAGTACAGATAGGGAAATTGCAAATATTTTAAGAAAATCAGGAAAAAAGATATTATTAGTTTGTAATAAAATAGATGTACCTAAAACATCATATGATGTTTTTGAATTTTATGAATTGGGTTTAGGAGAACCTATTGTTGTATCAGCATCACATGGTTTAGGTATTGGAGATTTATTGGATGAAGTTATTAAGAGTTTTCCTAAGGATGTGGATACTGATTATGATGAGGATATTGTAAAAGTTGCAGTTGTTGGAAAACCTAATGTAGGTAAGTCTTCTTTGATAAATCACATAATAGGAGAGAAGAGAGTAATTGTAACTGATATACCAGGAACTACTAGGGATGCTATAGATACATTTTTGACCTATGGAAATGAAAAATATTTATTCATTGATACAGCAGGATTGAGAAGGAAAAGAAATATATCTGAAAATGTTGAAAGGTACAGTGTGATTAGAACATTAACGGCTATTGATAGATCTGATTTGTCTATACTTGTAATTGATGGAACAGAAGGTGTAACAGAGCAAGATGCAAAAATTGCAGGATATATTCATGAGAAAGGTAAAGCTTGTATTATAGCTGTGAACAAATGGGATATTGTAGATAAGAAGGACAATACTTATTTGCAAATTGAAAGGGATATTAGAAATATATTATCTTTTATGACTTATGTCCCAATAGTATTTATATCTGCAAAAACGGGGCAAAGAGTACAGAAATTATTTCAATTAATAAAGACTGTAGTTGGAAATTATACTTTTAGAGCAACTACTGGATTACTTAATGATATAATTAATGAAGCAGTACTTTTAAATCAACCTCCATCAGATAAAGGAAGAAGACTTAAAATATATTATGGAACCCAGGTAGGAATTAAACCTCCTAAATTTATATTTTTTATTAATGATAAGAAACTTTTACATTTTTCTTATGCAAGATATTTGGAAAATCAACTTAGACAATATTTTGATTTTGAAGGGACTCCAATTCAGTTTGAATTTAGGGAAAGAGGGGATTAGATTGAAGAGTTTTTTTATTATTGTAATAATTTCTTATTTAATTGGAAATTTTTCTTCAGCCTATATTTTGGGGAAGTTGATTAAACAAGCAGATGTTAGGAAATATGGCAGTGGTAATGCAGGGGCTACTAATGCCTTAAGAACATTTGGTGTAACAATTGGAATTATTGCTTTTATTTTAGATATTTTAAAAGGTACTTTAGCAGCTGCTATTGGAAATAAAATTTTAGGTTATGATGGAGCATTGATTGCGGGTATTTTCGTAGTTATAGGACATAATTGGCCTGTATTTCTTAAATTTCAAGGTGGTAAAGGTATAGCCACTTCTTTAGGGGTAATGTTATTTCTCCATTGGCCTACTACTCTAATATGTACAGCTATTGGTTTTTTAGTTATTGGAAAGACTAGATATGTATCGTTAGGTTCTATGGTAGCAACGATTTTAGTACCGATAGTAGGTAGTATTTTGAAGCGACCTTTTAATTTTAAATTTTTATGTACAACTGTTATTTTAGCAGTAATGGCTATATGGAGACATAGTAGTAATATAGAAAGATTGAAGTCTGGAACAGAGTCAAAATTAGGTAATAAAATTAATTAGTATTGGGGTTGATATAATATGGTTGAAAAAATTGGTGTTATTGGAGGAGGAAGTTGGGGGACGGCTTTAGCTATATTATTGTCTAAAAAGAATTATGAAATTGATTTATGGATTAGAAACAAAGACCAATATGAAAACATAAGAAAGTCAAGGGAAAATATCAAATATTTGCCAGGAGTTGTTTTACCTAATAATATAAATATAACTAATGATTTATCTGAAGCTTTGAATGATAAGGATATTATACTTATGGCAGTACCTTCTCATGGTGTAAGGGAGACTTTGGAGAAGGGAAAAAATGATATAAGACCTGATCAAATAATAGTTAATGTTGCTAAAGGAATTGAAAACGATACATTACTGAGAATTTCTCAGATAGTAGCTGAAGTTCTTCCCCAAAATAATTATGCAATATTATCAGGCCCTTCTCATGCTGAAGAAGTAGCAAAAGACATTCCAACTACTGTAGTAGCTGCTGCAAAAAATAAAAAATTAGCTCAATATGTACAAGATATTTTTATGGGACCTAAATTTAGAGTATATACAAATCCAGATGTAATAGGTGTGGAATTAGGAGGATCTATAAAAAATATCATTGCATTAGGAGCAGGTATTTCTGATGGTTTAGGATATGGAGATAATACTAAAGCAGCATTGATGACTAGAGGAATTATTGAAATGGGAAGGCTTGGAGAAAAAATGGGAGCTAAAAAATCTACTTTTGCAGGTTTGGCTGGTATTGGTGATTTAATTGTAACTTGTACAAGTATTCATAGTAGAAATAGGAAGGCTGGAATATTAATAGGAGAAGGGTATACTTTGGAGGAAGCTGTGGAAAAGGTAGGAATGGTAGTAGAAGGAATTAAAACAACTAAGTCTGTTTATGAATTATCTTTGAAATATAATGCAGAAATGCCAATTACAAAGGAAATATATGGTGTACTTTATGAAGGAAAAGATGTAAGAAATTCAGTAGTAAATTTAATGCTAAGAGATAAAAAGCATGAAATGGAACATGTTATAAAGGAAATAGGTTGTAATTGGTAATTTTTATTTGATGCCTGTCATAATATTACCTCTAACACATATATATATAATGTTAAGAATGAAAATAATAATAGTAAAATTGCAAATATATATGTGAAGGAGGGAAAAGCATGGAAAAGTTTGACATATACAAAGATATAGCTGAAAGAACTGATGGAGATATTTATGTGGGAGTGGTAGGTCCTGTTAGGACAGGTAAATCGACTTTTATTAAGAGGTTTATGGAATTATTGGTATTACCTAATATTGAAAATAGACATAAAAAAGAAAGAGCAAAGGATGAATTGCCATTAAGTGGTGCAGGGAAAACTATTATGACTACTGAACCTAAATTTGTTCCTAATGAAGCAGTAGAGTTGATATTGAATGATAATGTTAAATTCAAATTAAGAATGGTAGACTGTGTTGGATATTTGGTTAAAGGTGCCTTAGGGCATATTGAAGAAAATTTGCCTAGAATGGTAACTACACCTTGGTATGAAAAGGAGATACCTTTTGAAGAAGCAGCAGAAATAGGCACTAAAAAAGTAATTACTGATCATTCTACTATTGGAATGGTAGTGACAACTGATGGTTCTATAACAGATATTGATAGATCTAATTATATTAAAGCAGAAGAGAGAGTAATAAATGAATTAAAGGAGCTGGAGAAACCTTTTATTATTTTACTTAATTCAAAACATCCAAACTTGGATAGTACTATTGCGTTGAAAGAAAGTTTACAAGACAAATATCAAGTATCTGTAATAGCTGTAGATTGTTTAAATATGGAAATATCAGATATTGAAAAAATATTTCAAAAGATATTATTTGAATTTCCTGTGAAGGAGGTTAGTATTAATTTACCTGGATGGATGGACGGTTTACCAAGAGAACACTGGATTAAGATGGAAATATTGGATTCATTGAAAGAATCGATTAAGACATTGCAAAAACTTAATGAAGTTCAACCTTCACTAAATACATTGAATAATTTAGATATAATAGAAGAAGTATATATAAAAGAAATAAATTTAGGTGAAGGTGTAGTTAATGCTGAAATATTATTAGATGATAGTTTATTTTATCAAATATTAAGAGAGTTGACAGGTTATACTATTGACGGAGATGATCAATTATTAGGATTGATTTCAAAGTTATCTAAAACCAAAAAAGAATATGATAAAATTGAATCTGCTTTGATTGCTGCAAAAGAAATTGGTTATGGATTGGTGAGTCCAAGTATTGATGAACTTGAATTGGAGGAACCAGAAATATATAAACAAGGCAATAGATTTGGTGTTAAATTGAAAGCCAAAGCTCCTTCTTTACATTTTTTAAGATGTGATATTACAACAGAAGTATCTCCGCTGATTGGAACTGAGAAACAAAGTGAAGAATTAGTTAAATATTTTATTAATGAATTTGAAGGAGATCCATCTAAAATTTGGCAATCAAATTTATTTGGTAAATCACTATATGATTTAGTAAACGAGCAATTACAAGGAAAATTAAATTCTATGCCAGAAGATGTAAGACAAAAAATGAGAAGAGCAATGGAAAGAATTATTAATGATGGTAGTGGTGGCTTGATTTGTATAATAATATAGATGTTTCAAAAGGAATAGTTCATAAATAAAAACAGGTCAAAGAGCATTTGCTCTAAGACCTGTTTTTGCACAGGGGGGACGGTTCTTCTGTGCTATTTTTTGGTATCATAAAGTAAATATAATTTAACTAAATAGCAATAAAAAACAGTAATATTTAGATGTTTTATTAAATG
>CAYUTQ010000021.1:0-35804 GCA_964447805.1 uncultured Clostridia bacterium | reverse complement strand
TTTTGCTGTCCTACTTCTAAATTACGTTGCCCTTTTTCTAAGTTTTGCTGTCCTACTTCTAAATTACGTTGCCCTTTTTCTAAGTTTTGCTGTCCTATCTCCAAGTTACTTACTTTTTCATTTAACTTTTTCAATTCCTCTAATACTATCCTTTGGAACTCCTCATTAATCATTTCTATACCCCCGATCCCAATATAGTATAAAATATTATACCATAAATAAAACTAAAAAAGACCTGGGAGTCCATGTTTTTTAAAATATTACTTAATATTAATAATATAGTAACAAATTATATTATTGAATATCACTATTATCTTGAATCTCCTCTTTTTCAATACTTTTAACATCTGTTTTCCCTTTTTCACTAATTAAATTTTCTTCTTCATCTTTTACTTTCATGTTTTTACCAAGATATACATTTGAAATTTTAATTAATTTAAATATTAATACAATAATTAATATTTCCTTTGCTAATCCAACTATAAAACTTAGTATACCTAAAATACTAACTGCTCCAATACTATCCACTCTTCTCCTCCTATTCTTTATTACTCTTTTTAAATATAAGCATTTTTAACCTTATTGCATATTATATACAAAAGAGGAGGTTTAGTCTATGACTGACTGTAATATAAAAAATTCTTATGCAAAAATACAAGGTAGTCCTTTAGCACCTAACCTATGGGGATTTATATATTTTTTTGATATTCCAAATGGCACAGAAGTATTCGTTGAAATGTGGGGACTACCCGATTATAAACCTGCAACCAACAAAGAATCACCCATTGGTCCTTTTGGTTTCCACATTCATGAATTTGGTAACTGTTTAATAGATAATGTAGAGGAACCTTTCAAAGGAGCAGGTCCCCATTGGAATCCAACAAATCAACCTCATGGAAACCATGCAGGAGACTTTCCTGTAATATTTTCAAACAATGGCTATGCTAGAATGAGCTTTTTTACAGATAAATTTAAACCTAGGGATATTGTAGGAAAGTCGGTGATAATTCATCAAAATCCTGATGATTATAGAACACAACCTACTGGAAATGCTGGGAAGAGGATGGCTTGTGGAGTTATATGTAGGCTTTATTAGGGATGAAAAGGTCAGATTTTTAATCTGGCCTTATTATACTTGATGGTTTTTAAATATCTTCCCCGAAAGTGGAAGTAGTATAAAAGCTAATAAGATATAAACAAAGGTAGCCATTTCATAAAAAGTAAATACTTTCCCAAAGATTGGATAAGCTACATAGCCATAATATTGACAACCATTTAAAAATACAGGTGAAAGTTTCACAATCATTTGATATAGTTTATTTGCCTTACCAGAAGGAACAAATAAACCACCTATATATAATATCATTACAGTAACTACAACAGATGTAGTTTTCTTAATTGTAGAAGACAAGGTTAAGACTATTGTTTTAACTACTAAAGCACTTAAAATTGTCATAAAAATTCTAATTTCTATCATCTCTAATAAATTCCAATTATAAAGAATATCCGTACTAAGAATTTGTATAGGCAAATCCCAACCTTCCGTCCCCAAAATAGCAATATGGGAATAATGCATAATAGTATGCCTAATAAAACAGTGCCTACTGAAAATAATAAAGAGACTATAATCTTTCCTGCTACCAATTTAGTTTTTCCATATTTTGAAGATAATAAAACAGCATCTGCACCTGTTTCATACTCATTTGAATATACCCCACTAATAGCAATTCCAATAGCCACAATTACTAACATGAATATATCTAGAGATTCATTAATATGATGCCATCCACGAAAATATCCATATTCATAGGGGCCTTTTGTTATATTAGCTTTTTTATCCCAATATTTCTTTTCTGCCTTTGAATATTTCATAGTATTCAATCGGTTTTGAACTTTTTGTTGTCTTTATATATAAAAATCATCTAATTCATTAGATTTTACAACTAAATCATGAGGATTCCAATAATCAAAAGGATTAACATAGTTTTCAGCAATCCAATGGAAATATCCTTCCCTTGGCTTATAAAATCCATAGTAAATATCTTTAGGCAATGCTTCACTGAATTGAAAACCAGTTTTGTTTTTTCCCACCACATAATTTTCACTTAATTTTTGAATATTTAATTGAATTTCTTCATTGGTTTGTAACTTGCTAAATATTTCATTTCTTACTTTCTTCTCAAGAACTACTCCTTTATGTTTTTCAATTTGATTCCCATTCCCATCATAAAATGCATATTTAATCATTTTAGGAAGAAAAGAATATATTATAAGTAAAAAGCTTAAAATAAGTACCCCTATGGTCAATTTAGGCCTTAATATTTTCTTTAATTCAAATTTAATAATTTGGTTCATTTTATTCCTCCTCTCCTTGAATTTCCTCTGGATTATAGTATAGATACAAATCTTCTAAATTTGGCTCTAATGGTATTGCATTCTCTGCTAGAGATATGTCTGAAATTACCCTAAGCTTTATTTTATCGGACTTTCTAGAATAACTAATTATATGTAATTTTTCCATATGCTTAAGTAATTCTCTTTCATCTATAGTAAACTCCCAAACCTTATCTTCCAATTGTTTAAGTAATTTTCCCTCATAGCCCGTATATATGATTTTGCCCGATTTCATCATAATGATATTATTTGCTATATTTTGCAAATCTGATGTAATATGTGTAGATAAAATAACAATTCTTTCTTTAGAAATTTGAGATAGATAATTTTTAAAAATCAATCTTTGTTTTGGATCTAAACCTGCTGTAGATTCATCTAGTATTAAAATCCTAGGATCGTTTAGCATTGATTGGATAATACCTAAACGTTGCTTCATCCTTCCTAAATAAAAAATCTCTTTCTAGTTAAAATCTAACTAAAAAGAGATAGTAGAATATGAAAAAAGTTCAAGAAAAAATAAAGATTTTTTGATATTTATTTAGAAAATTTTAGCTTTCCATCTTCATATCGAGCAGTGATATTGCCTCCATGATTTTCAATAATTTCCCTTGAAATAGAAAGACCTAGTCCTGCTCCTTCTATTCCCTTATTTCTTGAAGTATCTGTTCTAAAAAAAGGATCAAAAATATAGTGAATATATTCTGGTGAAAAATCTGGGACCTCATTTTCAAATACAATGGTATGGCATTTCTCGTCTGTAAAAGACTTAATCCAGATATTTCCCCCTATTGGTGTATAGGAAATTGCATTTTTGAAAATGTTATAAAAACCACGTGCCATTAAATCAGCATCAGCCAAAATTATTAATTTTTCTTCCATATCTAAATGTACCTTTAATTCCTTTTCTGCTATAGCTGGATAAAAAGTTTCTCTCATTTGAACTATTAAATTATAAAAATCTACTTCTTTTTTATTAAGATTACTGCTTTGCATTTGAAATCTTGCCAATTGAAAAAACTGATGCACTAGTTTTTCTAATTCTCTAGATTTATCTAAGGCAATACTAATATATTTTCTTCGATTATTTTCTGAAATATCTGATTCATCTTCAAGTAGTGTAAAATAACCTATAATAGATGTCAATGGTGTTTTTAAATCATGAGCCAAAAAAGCCATTGACTGGTTTTGCTGAATAATATTTTCCTGATTTAATTGATACATTTTATCTCTATCTTCAAGTATTTGAAAAATTTCATTGTCGATACCTAAATATAGTGGATTAGAATTAACTGTCTCTCCTTTAATAAGTTTATTTATTCTTTCTTGAATTTCCATAATGCCATTTGCATTTAGGTTTTCTTCTTTTCTACTAATTATAAAATCTATAATGAAAAACAAAATTATATAAAGTAAAAAGATAAAAATAATTACGTGGGCCTTTATCATATCCCAATGCAGTTTCCCCTCCACATAAGATTTACCATTAACTTTTACTTCGTGGACATCAAACATATAATTAGATGTAAAAATATGAAGAACGTTTGTACCAAGTACCATATAAATAATAATCATTATAATAATCAAAATCATAAGCCCAGTAAAAAACTTTTTAATTCTCCTTTTCAATTATGTAATCCTCCCCCAAATGGTTTTAATATATTTGGGATTGTCAAAGGAATCCTCTAATTTAATGCGAATATTTATAATTCTTCATACATAATTCAATAATTATATTATATCATTGAATATATAAAAAAAAGAAGAATAAATTACTATTCTTCTACTAATTTTAATATTTCCATATACAATTTTTTATCAATTCTAATATTATTATCTATAAGTTCATCTAGTAATGGTCTTAATTCTTTTATTAATCCTTTTTGTTTTGCTTTTGCTAGTATGCCAAGTGTACCAGTTACATTCAGCCCTATATCTTTATCTATCTTTCTTGCTTTTCGTTCGTCTATCACGATCAAATCTGCATTAATATTATTTGCCAATACTATTGCATCACTCTCGCCTTTATCTAAGTTTAACTGTTTTTGCAATAGTAAAACCGATAAGTTTTCCTCCACATCCTGAACCTTTAAAAAATTACATCTATTAATTATATCTATTTCATCCTCATAATCCGCATTAACAATCAATTCACCATAAACTGCCCTAGGTACTATTATATTCTTATATAACTTTTCTAAGATATCTAAACAGTCTATTTTAATCAATGAAATAATTGGAGTAGTATCTGAAACAACAATCATTCTAAGCCCTCTTCGCCTAAGCCTGCATTTTTTAAATCTTCCATCAATTCTTCTATGCTAATATCAAAGTACGGAATACCCATTTTCCCTAAATCAGTTATAAAATCAATTTTCCTCATACCCATTGCTTCAGCAGCTTTACCTATAGATATCTCTTCATTTTTTACAAGCTCATATAACATTATTTGGTTAATTTTCTTCCTATAACTTTCACTATTAATATCCGCATGTTCCACAAGAACCCTTGGTACTTCTAATTCTATTTTTACAGTATCCATTTAATCCCTCCTATCCTTATATATATTATACCCCTGATTTTAGGTTTTTCCTACTATTATCCAAATTAATGGTACAAATCTAAATAAATTTTAGTCTACATTTTGGTATCTTTTTTAATTAAAAGTTTGATTTTCATTAACAGCATTGTATCATTTCTTTAGATAATATAATACTATGGAAAGACTTATGGATTATTATTTTGGCCCCTTCCTTTATTGTATAATTACTTATTATTATGAGATAATATTCATGGGATTTTTTCTTGATTATTATTAATGAGCCATTTTAAGGCTACTCTTGCATAAAACTATAATTACCTATATTTTAAGATAAAACATAAGCCTATGCTAAATCCTTGATGTTTAACTATTCTTATCATTTATTCTATCCTTTGTTACCACAATTTTTTCGCCAATTTCATTATACACTGTGGATAGACTCCCCATGGAAACCATGCAGGAGACTTTCCTGTAATATTTTCAAACAATGGCTATGCTAGAATGAGCTTTTTTACAGATAAATTTAAACCTAGGGATATTGTAGGAAAGTCGGTGATAATTCATCAAAATCCTGATGATTATAGAACACAACCTACTGGAAATGCTGGGAAGAGGATGGCTTGTGGAGTTATATGTAGGCTTTATTAGGGGGTTTAAAAGATTTTGTAATGTATTATTAGCTAAAAGCTCTAATATATCTGCCGCCCTTGCTGCTAACTTATTCATTTTCATATCATATCATCTATTTTTTAACTAATTATTATATACAAAAATAAGCTTCTTTATGTACAATTACTTCTAGATGTCCCTTTAAAGTCTTTATCTATTATAATACCAAATGCTATTTATCATGTTGATTTTTATAAAAAGTTATCTACATTTATTAACATTTAGTTTGGCAATTCCCTATTTGTTTGATTAACAAGTTGTGTGAATAAATTATCTATACATTATATTAATTCTCAGCAATTGTTAGCTTTTAAATATTTTTTTAAAAAACTTGTATTTACCAATACCAAGATATTTATTTAATTTCTTTCGTGCTTTAACACAATTAGGACTATCAAATTCCATTAAATCATTTGTCATTGTAATCATTATTCCCTTGCCCACACGTTCTATATTGCCATAAGGAGCATTTAATAGTTTATCCTCTCCATATTGTTTAATATATTTTTCGCCAAAGTAATTTCCCCAAAATACTGCTGGTATTTCTTTCACAATATCACCTCCTATCTTATCCAATTTACTTTTATTCCAGCACTCCTTAATGCTCTTATTACTTCTTGTGGTGGTTTACTACTAAACAAGAATTCTACAGATTTAATTTTTTGTCCATTTATTGTTGTCCCTATTAATTGTCTATACCTCATACCTTGTTCTTTAAAACTTGATATGACACCTTTAAGTGACCTATATTTACTCCAATCATAATTTTTCAAATCCACAATTCTATCTTTTGTAATTGCATCCAAACGTCCTATACCTTTGACGTACACCTGTTGCATTGTAACTAGGCAATAATCCTTTGACGGTTACTTTGACTTTATCCATATTGCCTCCTTAAATCAGTAAGAATAACAAATGAAGGAAAGTTTTTATCCCTCTATCTGTTTCTTCAAAAAAGGTAAAAATTATAGTCTGAATTTTTACAATGCACAAATTGTTTACAAATATTTTGACAATCAGATATGGAATAGCCAATACTATGATTATTTAGTGCTTGTTGGTACGATAAACGAATGTACCAAATTTTATACATTCAATTCATATCTTTATTTGCTTTATAAAGAATTCTTAAATCTTGTTCATCATCTGTATCTATAGCAACTGATATTACTTCGTCTATGTCTATAATTGTTGTTCCATCTGCAGTTCCATATTCATTTATTATGCTAAGGTAAACCATACTATTATCATAACCATTAATTAAACCTGAAATAAAATTATCTTGAAATTCCAAAGACGCAATATAATCGTTTTCCTTTGCATAATCAAGCAACGAATATAATATTTCTTCATCAGAATTAAAAGTATTAATTATATTATGAGATTGATTTTTTAATTTATATAATCTTTCAATCCTATTCTCATATTCACCATCATAATCAATTCTATAAATATCTTCTATATGCTTCAAAATAAAACCATCATAGTTTCCATGTGAATTTATATGAGAAATTAATATTTCACTATCATTGTATCTTGCAATATATCCCGTTAGATGAAGGTTTGTATTTTCTTTATTGCAGTAAAAACTTGATATTTTTTTATGGTTAAAACAATATTCAATACTTTTTAACATATGCAATCCTCCCTTATCTTCTTTTTTTCCAACTAGACTTTTTCTTTTCGCCGCCTTGATCTCTTTGACGTCTTGCATTTCCTTTTTCATGTTTATTTTTCTTCTTGCCGTTTTTTGTAGAAGTATGTTCCCTATAATAATAAATCCTAACTCCAACGGTTACAACCACGACAGTTCCAATAACAGTCCATCCAACTGGATTCCAAAAATTCGTACCACCTAAATAACCAAGCTGATCCTAATGTACCCCCTCCAGCGAGTGCAAATCCCCAAGAATCACCATTGTTATCTTTACGCATTACGGGATTGTTGTCACAATAAGCAAATAAATTTCTATCCGTAAGATCTTCTAATGTATTATCTAAAATACCAGTATCATCCGCATTTAACATGCGACAAAACTCAGAGTTATAATAACGAGATTGTAGATAATACAGCTCCATTTCCTCATTGTAACGGTATCCACGATACCTGTATGCATTCTTAACTCCCACTGTATTCGCCAATCTTCCCGTTATACTTATGACTTTTCCCCATATATCATAGGTATAATTTACCACCTGTGTTCCTGTTTTGTCAAATAGGCCTATAATATCATTTTGAGCATTCCAAATATAGTAATATTCTACCCCATTAAGATTCATGGATACAAGATCATCATCGCTATCATAAGTATAATATATACTGTCAGTACCATTAGTTTCGTAAGTTACTAAGTTTCCTACAAGATGATAATCGGTAGTTGCTCCATTTACTTTTTTAGAAGTTCTAATTCCGTTGTCGTTATACTTATATGTTATAGTATTACCATTTCCGCTAATACCTGCAAGATATCTTCCCCCTTTCCATGTGTATGTGTATCCATTGTAAGTAAGGGGGTTTCCTATGGCATCATATGTTATTGGTTTTCCGTCATAGCTTGTTAGTTTGTCTTTCCAATTTGTGTCCCCGTATAGATATGGGTAGGTTTTTGTTGCTGTTCCTACTGTTTCTGTTGTGTAGGGGTATTCTGTTTTTGAGGTGATGTTTCCTCCTGCATCGTATGCATAGGTTATTGTTTGGTTTAATGTTTGATTGTCTTCTCGTATTACTTCGTTTAGCTCGTTGTAGGTGTACTTTGTTATTTTTCCATTTTGAGTTATGGTTTCAATATTTCCATTTGCATCATAGGTATATGTGATTGTAGCTCCGTTATTGGTTATGGTTCCAACTTTGTTTGTAGTTGAACCGTTTACCCCTGCTAGGAAGCCATAGGTTGTGTTGTAGGTTACTGTTCCTGTGTTGACTGTTTTTCCTGTGAGTCTTGCTAATGAGTCATAGGTTTGGGTTATAGTATTTGCTGTGTTTCTGTTATAGGTTATACTTGTTGGTTTATCGTCTTTATCATATCCGTAGCTTGTTTCATAGCTTGAGTTTCCTATTTTATCAGATATCTTGCTTATGTTATTGTTTAAGTCATAACTGTATTTTACAGAGTTTTCTCGGCTGTCTTTTACTTGTACCAGTCTGTTGGCTATATCGTATATATATCTATAGTTTACATTATTGACTAAGTCTCGCTGATACCCTATATTCCCTGAAGCATCATATTCATAAATATATCCTACTGTTCCATTGTATTTTTGTGTTATTACTCTGTCTAAGTTGTCATAATCATTACTTATTTGTTGGCCATTTCCACAAGTTATCTGTAGTAATTTGCCTGTTCTTGTATCATAGGTGTTGGTTATTAGGTTTTGTGTGCCTGCTGCTACTGTTGTGTTGTTACCTAGTGAGTCGTATCCAAAGTTATAGTTGAATCCATTGTGGCTTATTGTACTTATTCTGTCGTTATTGTAGGTGTAGCTGTTTGTTATCTGTTGTCCTTCTACTGTTTTGCTTGTTGATAATAAACTGTCTGTATTGCTATCATAGATGTTGGTAATGGTTGTGTTTTTGGCGTCTGTGGTGCTGGTTAACAGTCCTTTTGTTTCATTCCAAGTATTTTTAACTGTGTTTCCTAGACTGTCTGTGGATGTGCTTTCGTAATTACCACTGGCTGTATATGTTTTTGTTGAGATTGTAAACAAGGTATTGTCTCCAATCTTTGCAGTTAAAGGATTCCCATAGCTGTCATAGGTAAAGGAATTTACTACATTTTCTGCTGAGGTTGCTTTTGTTGTATCATGCTTGCTATCATACTCATACTGAAATTTATTGCCTTTGGGATCTGTTGATGATATTAAGTCGTTTTTTGTGTTGTATGCAAAGCTTGTATTTTGTTTTGCCATGTCTGAACTTGATATTAGGTTTCCGTTGGAATCATAGGTATAGCTGTCTCCGAATTCTTCTTTGTATAATCTGAATCCGTCAAAGTATACTGTGTTGGCGTTGTTGTAGTATAGTCCGTAGATGGTTATTGATTTGTAGGGTCTATCTGTTTTTATGACACTGGAGGCGTATTGCCAGTCGGAGGAGTCCTGATTAAAATTCACTGTTATCCTTTGATGTGTTCCATCTAAGCCTTGAATTCCAACATCAATACTAAAACATCTTTCTGATGATAATGGTACTGAATCTGCCTTTGCCCATCCGCTTACGACATAAGTATCTCCTGTATTTCCGGATACATTTATTGTTTGATTTATATTCTTGAGCTTATTTGCTAATCCATTAATCTTAAAGCAATTTCTATCGATATTTGCACTTACATAGTTAGGGTCTGTTTTTGTATCTATATATACCACTTTGTCTGAAATGTCACTATCTCCACTTTTATTCCACCATGTGAAGGAACCATTTCTAAAGTCAGGATTTTCGACTAGATTGTATCTATTTGCTACTGAGTTGTCTTCAAGCTGCAGACAATCAAAATAAGCTGTTCCTGTTTCATTTGTTATAGCTGTTTTTATAATTATATCGGCTGTGGATGCATTTGAAGGAATTGTAAAAGTTACTTCATGTCTTGTCCAATTATTTGTTCCTGAGGCATATGATGAGTATGTTTCAAGCCATGTACCTACATTATTCTTATAATTTACAAGTAAATGAGCTCCCTGACTATTTGCATTTGAAATTCCGTTTGTTTTGATATACCCCGACAAAGTATAGGTCTTTCCTTTTTCTAGGGTTAATGATTGCTGATTGAAGCTTCTATTAAGACTATTTGTTTTATTAACCGTTATTGAACGTTGACCTAAATACTTTTCTGCCGTAGTAAAGCCTCCTGTGGCCGTAGAGCTACCATCATTTACAAATGTCCAGTCTGTATCATATTCCATGTTGTGATTTCTTAAATAATTTACTGTTGTTTTCTGAAGCTTAGAATCTAAAGTTGCTTTATTTTTATTAGGATCATTAGTATTTTCGTTATATTTTGTATAGTTTGCATTTCCAAGTGAATCTCTGGTACTTACAGTATTACCGGAATCGTTGAATATATAAGTATCTTTCCTGCCTTTTGCATCAGTAAAGGTTGTTAGGTTGTTTCCATAGGCTATTTTAATTTCTTCACCAAGAGTTCCGTCTGTATGGGATTCTAATGCACTAATTACTCCTTGGGCTACGCCGTTGTTATATGTGTATGTGACTTTGTAGCCATCAAAATTAACTGCGCTTATCAAGTTATTATTAGAATCATAATTATATATTGTTTGTTTTCCATCAGGATAGGTAATTGTTTTAAGATTGGTTCCATTGTATGCAAAACTTGTTTTCCTGCCTGCAGGATCTGTTATTTCAAGTAAAGAACCATCTGGAGCAGTATTTAATTTTATTATTCTTCCGGCTCCGTCGGTAATTTGGGATAGTACTGTACCTTTATAACTTAAAGTTAAGGTGTTTCCGTTACTATCAACTATTTTCCATAAGTATCCTGATGCTGTAAATATTAATTGATTATCACCTTTGTCCTTTATAGTATAGGTATTGTCTGAATTTACAGTTAAAGTTATATTTAAACCATTTTCATCTTTATATGTCTTAGTGGTGGTATCGTAATAAAAATAATGTTTTGTTCTATCTTCATCCGTATAAAGGAGCCTGCATTTGAAATACAGCCTTATTTGTATCTTTACTATCATAAAAAATAATGCTGTTATCTTTTTGAACCTTTGAAACTAAATTATCAACCTCTAAGTTACTAGATTTTTAGAAAATTGCCGATCAAGCCATCATAGCACAATGAAGAATGGTGTCCATAAGTATTGTAATAGAAGTTAAATCCCTCGACTTCCTGGTTTCTGAAAGTTATGACACATATCACCCACATTTTCATATAATATTAATGGTAAATAAATCTTATTTTATGGATAAGGATTATTATATTTCACAAGAGAAATAGAAAAGCCTTTGAAATCATGCTTAAAACTACAACTACGAAACAAACAGCTAACTCAATAGCAGAAAATGCAAAATATACAGTAAAAAATTGTCTAAAGAAAATATTAATACTAGAAATATATAAAAAATTTAAAAACCTACTAAAAAAATACTTGCTTTTTTTTAGTAGGTTTTTATATACTTATCTTCCCGAAAACAATTTTTCTTCAGGTATATGATTAATTTCTATGCCTACCATTGCTTCACCTAAATCTCTCGATACTTCTGCTAATACTTTTGGATTATTATAATTTTTAACAGCTTCAACAATAGCTTTTGCTCTCTTTTCTGGATTTGTAGATTTAAAAATACCTGAACCTACAAATACACCATCACAGCCAAGTTGCATCATAAGTGCTGCATCAGCTGGTGTTGCTATTCCTCCAGCAGCAAAATTTAATACAGGTAACTTTCCATTCTCAGCAACATATAATACTAAATCATAAGGTGCTTTCATTTCTTTTGTTGCAGTCATTAATTCTTCCCTAGGCATATTTTCAAGTACTCTTATTTGAGACATTACAGTTCTCATATGCCTCACTGCCTCAACTACATTCCCTGTTCCTGCTTCACCTTTTGTTCTAATCATAGATGCACCTTCTCCAATACGTCTCAATGCTTCACCTAAATTTCTTGCTCCACAAACAAAAGGTGTATCAAAAACTGTCTTATCAATATGATAATTATCATCTGCAGGTGTTAATACTTCACTTTCATCTATGTAATCTACACCTAAAGATTCAATAATTTGTGCTTCTACAAAATGGCCTATCCTTACCTTTGCCATTACAGGAATAGAAACAGCTTTTAATATCTCTTCTATTAATTTAGGGTCTGACATCCTAGCAACTCCACCTTCTTTTCGAATATCCGCTGGAACCCTTTCCAAAGCCATAACTGCTACTGCACCAGCTTTTTCAGCAATTTCTGCCTGTTCTGAATTAACCACATCCATTATTACTCCGCCTTTAAGCTTTTCATTTAATTTTTTTATATTTTCCATAAAAATCCTCCTTTTGTATAGATACATTTTATTCTGTATCTATATTGTACCCATAGTGTGTTATGCTTGTCAATACACTATAAATATTTTTAAAAGTTTTATTCTATTAATAAATAGTTTTTAAACTATTGTAATTAGAATAATTTTTGGATATAATAAGCATAATAAGTAATAATATGGAATGTTAGCAGTTGAAAAATATCTTTATTTAAAATTATTAAGGAGGGTGTTTCATTGAATAAAAAGAAAAAAATTCAGTTTCCAACAGCTTTTACAGTTTTATTTATTGTCTTAATATTAGCAGCTATATTAACTTACGTGGTCCCTGCAGGGCTTTATTCAAAATTACAATACGACAGTGAACAAAATATTTTCATAATTGAAAATCATAAAGGAGAAACTAGTACTCTCCCAGCTACACAAAAAACCCTAAATAAATTAAATATCAAAATGGATATTAAAAAATTTGTAGATGGTAGTATCAAAAAACCTATTGCAATTCCTGGTACTTATAAACGAATAGAACAATCCCCTCAAGGAATATTAGCTATTATTATGTCTCCTGTTGAGGGAATAATGGACACCGTAGATATTATGATATTTGTACTAATACTTGGAGGAATTATTGGCATACTTAATAAAACTGGTACATTTGATGCAGGTATTGCAGCACTTTCAAAAAAAACTGAGGGAAAAGAATTTTTATTAGTAATAATTGTATCCTCTTTAATAGCAATAGGAGGTACCACATTTGGAATGGCAGAAGAAACTATTGCTTTATATCCCATATTAATGCCCATATTTTTAGCAAGTGGTTATGATGCAATAATATGTATAGCAGCTATATATATGGGATCTTCCATTGGTACAATGTTCTCAACTGTAAATCCTTTCTCCGTAGTTATTGCTTCAAATGCAGCTGGCATATCCTTTAATGAAGGACTTACATTTCGTATCATAAGTTTAGTACTAGCTATGATAATAACCCTTATATATATTTACTTTTATGCAAGAAAGGTTAAAAAAAATCCAAAAAATTCTTTAATTTATGAGGATGCAGAAAAAATTGAAGAAAGATTTTTAAAAGATTATGATCCTAAAAATGTAGCACCATTTAATTGGAGGAGAATTTTAATGACTATAGCATTTCTAGCAGCATTTCCTATTATGATTTGGGGAGTATCTACAGGTGTTTGGTGGTTCCCAGAAATGTCAGGATTATTTTTAGCCGTAGCTATTATAATAGCATTTCTATCAGGACTTTCAGAAAAAGAAGCTGTCAATACTTTTTTAGAAGGTGCAGCAGATCTAATAGGTGTCATTTTAATAATTGGCGTTGCAAGAGCTATCAATATTGTAATGGATAACGGAATGATTTCTGATACATTACTTCATTATACATCATCAATTGTCGAAAACATGAATGGCGGTCTTTTCGTAACAATTCAAATGTTATTGTTTAGTATTCTAGGTTTCTTTGTACCATCTTCTTCTGGATTAGCTACACTGTCTATGCCTATAATGGCACCTTTAGCAGATACAGTAGGTCTATCTAGAGATATTGTGGTTACTGCATACAATTGGGGACAAGGTTGGATGGCATTTATCACACCAACTGGATTAATACTAGCAACTCTTGAAATGGTAGATGTTACCTACAATAAATGGTTAAAATTCATACTTCCACTTATGGGAATAATAGGAGTTTTCTCTATTATAATGCTTATAATACAAGTAATAATATAAAATTAATGA
Organism: uncultured Clostridia bacterium; assembly: GCA_964447805.1. Taxonomy (GTDB): domain Bacteria; phylum Bacillota; class Clostridia; order Tissierellales; family DATGTQ01; genus CAYUTQ01. The sequence continues at coordinate 21,449 of CAYUTQ010000021.1, read as the reverse complement.
GAGGAGAGCTATATGAATAAAGTTATTGAAAGGTTCAAAAGATATATTGCTATAAATTCAAAATCTAATGAAAATAGCAACACTTGTCCCAGTACACCAGGTCAATTAAAACTTGGAAACTTGTTAATAAAGGAACTAAAAGGATTAGGGCTTAAAGATGTTAAACAAGATAAAAATGGGTACATCTATGCTACACTTAAATCTAATATAGATAAAAATGTACCAACAATAGGATTTATATCACATTTAGATACTAGTCCTGACTTAGATGGTGAATGTAAAAATCCTCAAATATTTGTTTATAAAGGTGGAGATATTCAACTAAATAATCAGTATACTATGACTATAAAAGAGTTTCCTTTTTTAAACAACCTTGTAGGGAAAGAACTTATCACTACAGATGGAACAACTTTATTAGGTGCTGATGACAAAGCTGGAATAGCTGCAATTATAGATGCAATGGAATATTTAATTACACATTCTGAAATTAAACATGGGGACATTAAAATTGGATTTACGCCAGATGAAGAAATTGGTCGAGGAGCAGATTTATTCGATGTAGAAGGCTTTAATGCTGATTTTGCTTATACTATTGATGGAGGACCTGTTGGTGAACTAGAATACGAAAATTTTAATGCAGCAGATGTAAAAATAGAAATTCAAGGCAAAAATGTTCATCCTGGAACAGCTAAAAATCTAATGATCAACTCACTTAGAATAGCCATGGAAATAGAAAATATGTTGCCCGTAAATGAAAAACCAGAGTATACAGAAGAATATGAAGGTTTCTATTTATTAGATAATATTACTGGTAACATAGATCATACTGTGGTTAACTATATTATTAGAGAGCACTCTATGGAAAATTTTGAAAATAAAAAGTTCTATTTTAAAAAAGTTATAGATTTTTTAAATGATAAATATGGTAATACTATTGATATAAAAATTAAAGATAGTTATTACAATATGAAAGAAAAAATTGAGCCTCATATGGAAATAATTGAACTTGCTAAAAAGTCCATGCTAGAACTTGGAATTGAACCTATTATCAAACCTATTAGAGGAGGTACAGATGGAGCTAAACTTTCCTATATGGGGCTTCCTTGCCCAAATATTTTTACTGGTGGATATAATTTTCATGGGAGATTTGAATTGATTCCAACAGAGTCTATTAAATTAGCATCTCAATTAATAGTAAAAATTATTGAAAATAACGCTAAATAATGAATTAATTTAAAATTTATTTAGTAATATAATGAATTTATAAAAAAATTAAATATTTTGAACAGAGGGGAGCTTTTAATAGCTGAGAAAGGAACCTTATTCCTGACCCTTTGAACCTGATTTGGTTAATTCCAACGAAGGAACTTGTTCTTTTTGTAGTATTAAAATATACTGCAAATTTAACTGTATATTCCATTGGAATATACAGTTTTTATTTTTATAAGGAGGTGAAAAATATGATAATAAATGGTGAAAAGAAAAATTTTCCTTCAGGTATCACTATTAATGAATTAATTAAAAAACTAAACTTATCAAAAAATAAAATTGTAGTAGAAGTTGATAGTGAAATAATACCTAAAGAAAATTACTCAAAAAAACTAAATAACAATAGCAAAGTTGAAATAGTAAACTTTGTTGGAGGAGGTTAAAGTATGGAAAATGCTAAAATCAAAAATGCCAAAATTGGTATAGCCGGACTTGGAGGACTTGGTTCAAATATAGCTGTATCATTAGCAAGAGCTGGCTTAGGCAATCTTGTTCTTGTGGATTTTGATATAGTAGAACATTCCAATTTAAATAGACAGTATTATTTTTTAAACCATATAGGTATGTATAAAACAAATGCTTTGAAAAATATTATTAAAAATATTAATCCTCAAGTATCAATCGAAACAAAAACAGTAAAAATTAAAGAAAATAATGTAGTTGAACTTTTTAAAGACGTAGATATACTTGCCGAAGCTTTGGACAAGCCTGAAGAAAAGGCAATGCTTATAAATAATTTCCTTAAAAATTTCAAAGATAAAAAAGTAATTGCTGCCTCAGGCATATCTGGATATCATTCTAGTAATTCTATAAAAACCAAAAAGATCTTCAATAATTTATACATTGTAGGTGATGATGTATCTAAAAAAGAGCCATTTCTAGCTCCTAGAGTAGCTATAGCTGCTAACCATCAAGCTAATATAATTTTAAGACTTATTATTGGAAAGGAGAATGTTTAAGATGAGTAAAAATTATATAGATACTTTAAATATTGGAGGTACTGAATTAAAAAACAGACTTTTTATTGGAACTGGAAAATATAAAGACAATAGGATATTACCTGAAATAATAAAAATGAGCAAAACTGAAGTTATAACTATGGCTATAAGAAGAGTTAAATTAGATTCAAAAAATAAAAATGATAATATATTTAATTTTATCCCAAAAGATTGTGTGCTTCTACCTAATACTTCTGGAGCAAGAGATGCAGAAGAAGCAGTAAGAATTGCAAGAATGGCAAAAGCCATGGGCTGTGGCAATTGGATTAAAATAGAAGTCATAAGGGATAATAAATACCTTCTTCCTGACAATGAAGAAACAATAAAAGCTACAAAAATACTTTCTGAAGAAGGATTCGTTGTTCTTCCATATATGAATCCTGATTTAATAGCAGGAAAAAGACTTATAGAAGCAGGGGCTCAAGCTGTAATGCCTTTAGGCTCTCCTATTGGAACTAATAGGGGTATAAAAACTAAAGAAATAATACAAATAATGATAGAGGAATTAGATATTCCAATAATAGTTGATGCTGGTATAGGAAGACCTTCAGATGCTTGTCATGCTATGGAAATGGGTGCTGCTGCAGTTCTTATAAACACTGCTATTGCCACATCTAGTGACCCTATAAAAATGGCAGAATCTTTTTCCATGGCAGTAAAAGCTGGAAGAATGGGATACAAAGCAAAATTAGGAAGTCAAAGAAAAACAGCCTCTGCTTCATCTCCACTTTCGGATTATTTACATGATAATGATAATATTTAATTTAAGTAAAACTATAAAGTGAGATGATAAAGTTGTTATATCTAGTTACTAATAGACATATTGCTGAAAAAAACTTTTTGAAAATTATTGAAAGTGCAGTAGCTGGAGGAGTAGATAGAGTTATCCTCAGAGAAAAAGACTTGGATTATGGAGAACTTTTGCAATTATCTAAACAAGTAAAATATATAACTGACAAATATAATACTCCCCTTATTATAAATAGTAATATGGATGTAGCAAAAAATATAAAAACTTATGGCTTTCATTGTGGATTCAAAGATTTTATTAATAACAAATACAAATATAGTGGTATCCTCGGAGTTAGTATTCATAGTATACAAGAAGCAATTATTAGCGAAAATTTTGGAGCAGATTATGTTTTGGCAGGTCATATATTTAATACTAAATGCAAAAAAGGTCTCCCTCCAAAAGGATTAGATTTTTTAAAAGAACTTAAAAAAAATATTTCTATTCCAATAATAGCCATTGGAGGCATAAACGAAAAAAACGCAAGGAAAATTATAAATGCTGGAGCAATGGGAGTAGCTGTCATGTCTTATATAATGCAAAGTAAAAATCCATATTATTCTGCTAAAATCATTTCTTCTATAATTAATTAATATATAAAACAAACTATCTCTAATTTAAATTAGAGATAGTTTGTTTTATACTACCCTATTTCATCTTTCACAATAGTTATTATCTCTTCAGCTTTCAAATCTTCAAGTTTATAATAACTGGCCCCCATTTGTTTTGCAATATTCTCTGCTAAATGAAGTTTTATAAAATCCTGTTCTGTATCTATAACTATAGTTTGAATCTCATCTATAGCAATTTTATCTGCTATTTCCAATGCCTCTTCAAAAGGATCCCCTCCTCCTAAAGATACATTTCCTCTTCCATCTGATACCAATACCATAACTGGTATAATATCAGAATCTTTTTTCATAGCAGATTTCAATACCTCATATCCTCTATATAACCCTAATGCCAATGGAGTCTTCCCTCCTGTTGGTAGTTGTTCTAATTTTTTATGAGCTAAATCAACACTTCTTGTTATACCCAAAATAAGTTCTGCTTCTTCCTTCCTAAATGCAATCATTCCTACACTATCTCTCTTCTGATAAGCATCTGTCAAAAGTGACATTATAGCTCCCTTTACAGCTTTCATTCTCTTTTGTACTCCCATGGAACCACTAGCATCTACTACAAACAATATAGTGCTTCCTGTTCGCTTTTCCCTTACCTTTTCTCTCAAATCATATTCTCTTATGGCCAAAGCAAGCCCATTCTTATCCCTATAACTCTGATAAGGAGCTGCAGCTCTCAAAGTTGCATCAAAAGCTATATCTTTAGGTTTACCTTTGGGAAAAGTATATCGCACATATCGTCCTTGAAGCTCTCCTGTTTTAACAATACTCCTTCTACCACTGCCTCTTCTTTTTTTTCTATCTAAAGGCTTAATATCCAAATCTTTTACTTTAAATATATTTCCAATTTCATCTATAATCTCTTCATCTAAGTTTTGAGAATTATCCATATTGCTGATATCTTCTCTATTATCATTATTATCTTCTGCATCATTATTATCATCTTGAGATTCTTCTTGTTCTTCCAATGAAGTCTCTTCTGGATTTTTATCATTCTCTAATTCTTCGCTACTGTTTTCCTGATTTTGTCCATCTTCTTTTTCTTCCTCAGTTTCCGAAATATTGGGTGGAATATCTTTCATCCTATGAGGAAGTGCCAATTCTGAAGCTTCTTTCAAATCCTCAATAGTAATATTTTTTCTTCCATCTAAAACTGCAATAGCTTTAGCTGCCTCAACCATTACAATTTCTGCTCTATGTCCACTACAATTTGCTCTTAAGGCTATTTCTACAGCAAGTTTCATTATATATTCTGATATTTTCACATCTAATATTAGCTCTTTTGCTTTTTCAATTTTTGCCCATATTTTTTCATCTTCTTCTCTCCACTTATCTATAAACAATAGTGGATTATTTTCATATTCAATTCTCCTCTTAATAATCTCTACTCTTTCATTTAAATCTTCACTTCCTACAACATCTACATAAAGACCAAATCTATCTAAAAGCTGAGGTCTAAGTCCTCCTTCTTCCGGATTCATAGTACCTATTAATACAAAAGAACATTGATGAATAAAAGAGATACCTTCTCTTTCTACATGATTTATACCTGATTGAGATACTTCTAACAATGCATTTATGATACTTTCACTTAAAAGATTTACTTCATCTACATATAAGATATTTCCATTGGCCTCCATAAGAATACTATTATTAATAACTTTTTCTCCATCTACTACTGCCTTTTCTATATCTATGGCACCAACAAGCCTATCTTCTGTAACATTTAATGGAAGCTCTACAACCTTCATATCCTGACTTAAATTCCCCAATCCTCTTACCAAAGTAGATTTTCCTGTTCCTTTTTCTCCACTTATGAGAACTCCACCAACTAAAGGATTGACAATATTTATAAGTAATGCTTTTTTTAATTTATATTGCCCAACTATAGCTGAAAATGGATATATATATTTATTTCCCATTTTCTATACCCCTAATTAATTCTTCCACCTTTGAAAACTCCATTACTCCTTCTTCAAAAGGTCTTCTTCTCATCCTATGGGGAAGTACAAAAGAAGCTGCTTCCAGCATATTATCTTTTTCTACATTTAACTTTCCCTCAAAAGCTGCAATAGTTTTAGCCGTTTTTATCATACTTATATCTGCTCTATGACCATCTACTCCAAGTTCTATACTTATTTTGGCCGCAGTTTTATACATATCATCATCACATTTAACATTTTTTAATATATTCATAGCATTTAACATCTTTTCTCTAAGTGCAATTTGTTTTTCTTCCCATTTAAATACAAACTGTTCGCTGTCCTCTTCATATTCTAGCCTTCTCTTTATAACTTCTACTCTATTCTTTACATCTCTTTCTCCAACTACATCTACTACCATTCCAAATCTATCTAAAAGTTGTGGCCTTAAATCTCCTTCCTCAGGATTCATAGTTCCTACTAATATAAAGTTTGCTGGGTGAGTATAAGAAATTCCTTCTCTTTCTATAGTATTTACACCCATTGCAGCCGAATCTAAAAGAACATCAACTATATGGTCATCCAAAAGATTTACCTCATCTACATAGAGAATATTTCTATTTGCCATAGCTAATATCCCTGGTTCAAATTTCTTTTCTCCTTTTTTTATTGCATGTTCTATATCAAGAGTTCCTACAACTCTATCTTCTGTAGCACTAACTGGTAAATTAATAACCCTCATTTTTCCTTTATTTGTTGAAAATTTTTCATCCTTTTCATATTTTTCAAGACATTCATCACACATAGAACTTACATCATAAGGATCACAGCCAAAAATACATCCTTCCACTTCATCTCTTTGTGGCAAAAGTTCTGCAAATGCCCTCACAGCAGTAGATTTAGCAGTTCCTTTCTCTCCTCTTATGAGAACTCCGCCTAAATGAGGATTTATAACATTCAATATCAATGCTTTTTTCATAACTTCTTGTCCTACTATAGCAGTAAATGGATATAATTTCTTTTTATTTTTCATATAAATACTCCTTTCACTAGATTTATTTTTTATATATATTCTTCAATATCTCCTTCAATTTCAACATACAATTTTCTTAATTTTTCAATACTCTCATCTTTTGCATTCCACATTCCTCTTTGATATGCTTCTAAAAGTCTCTCAACCATATTATGAATAGCCCATGGATTAACATTCTTTATCCATTCCCTTCTATCATCATTGAAAAGATAAGTTTCAGAAATTTCCTCATACATCCAATCCTCAATAACATCAGAAGTAGCATCCCATCCAAAGGCTATATCCATCATAGCAGAAATCTCTTGAGCTCCTTTATATCCATGTTTTTTAAGTCCTTCAAACCATTTAGGGTTTAATATCCTTGATCGCATTATCCTAGCTGTCTCTTCTTCTATATCTTTTAACTTTGTTCTTGAAGGATCACTAGTATCTCCACTATATGATTTAGGTTTCTTACCTGAATGAGTCCTTACAGCAGCTATCAATCCTCCATGATAATTGTAATAATCATCACTATCAAGCATATCAATTTCTATAGAAGATTCATTTTTTACTGTTACATCTGCACTAGTAAGCCTTCTTGTAAATACTTCTTTTGCTTTCTTTCCATGTAGATTTTTACCATAAGCATGTCCGCCCCATAATGTATATATATCTCCAAGATCCGTTATATCTTCCCAATTCTTGCTATTTATTAAAATATCCACTCCTGCTCCATAAGTTCCTGGTGGACAACCAAATATTCTCATAAGAGATTCTTCCTTTGCCTCTTCAAAATTAATTCCCTTTTTAGTAAGTTCTTCAATATCATTGAGTACATGTTTTTTTATATAGTTATATTCTACATCTTCATTAAGAGAAGCAACTGTATTTATGGCATCTTCAACAAGTTCTATAAGATTTGGAAAAGTATCCCTAAATAATCCTGAAATTCTTAATGTTACATCTATTCTAGGCCTCTTTAGTTCTTCAAGAGGTATAACTTCAAATCCTACTACTTTATCAGTATTTTCCATCCATACAGGTCTTACACCCATTAAATATAAAATTTCTGAAATATCATCACCATAAGTTTTCATAGTCTCTCCCGAATAAACTATTATAGCAATATTTTCTGGAAAATCTTCTTCTTCTTCTAAATATCTATTTAATAGATCATCTCCTAACTTCTTGCCTACTTCATAGGATGCCCTTGAAGGTACTTTTGTAGGATCCACAGAATAAAAATTTCTCCCGGTTGGAAGTATACTTACATTTCCTCTAGTTGGACAACCAGAACCTCCTGGTGGTACAAAATTTCCTTTTACCCCTTCTATAAAATATTTTATTTCATCAGTAGTGCTATCTAATTTTGTCTTTACAACTTGAGATGCAAAGATAAGAACTTTTTTAAGATAAGAAAAATTTTTCCCATCATATTCAGGAATTGTTTCATATAGTACATAATTTACTTTGTTTAAATTATAATCATTTTTACCAAATTCTCTGATGACTTTTCTGGACAATTCATCTAGTTCATCAAGTATCATTATATTTGTATTTCCATTTTCATTCAATTCATAAGGATGATCTTTTAAATATTTATAATCAAATCCATAGCCATGACAAATAGCCTCCATAAGTGAAGGAGTCTCTCCATTTCTAAGTCTTAAAAGAGCAATTACTAAATTGTCAAATCTCTCATTCTTTGGAACTTCTCCAAATATATGAAGTCCATCTTTTATCAATGAACCCTTTATTTCATCTATCCAACCATGAAGTTTTTGAACAAACTCTTCAAAATTTTCTTCCATATCTTTTCGTCCTAATTTTAAATCTATATCCATATTTTTTTCAATAACTAAGCCTATTATATTCTTCTTTATATAATGTATTTTTCCTAGATCTCCTTGAACTGCATGATAATATTGTTTAATAAGCTCATCAAGCTCTTCAATATAATCATAAGAACCACTCTTCATAAGTGAAGGAATCAAATGATCAATTATAGCACAATATGACCTTCTCTTAGCCTGTGTGCCTTCTCCTGGAACATCTATAATATATGGATAAATATTTGGTATATCATCAATACATATATCTGGATAACATTCATCAGAAAGTGCAATTTGCTTTCCTGGTAACCATTCTAAAGTTCCATGAGTTCCAACATGAACAATAACATCTGCCTCAAATACATACTTAATCCATTTATAATAAGCAATATATTGATAGGGGCATACTATATCTGTACTGTGATAAACTTCGTTTGCCTTTTCTTCATAACCTCTAGAAGGCTGAAGCCCTATAAATATATTTCCGTTTAATATTCCTGGCACAGGCATTTTATCATCATATACCATAAATTCTCCAGGTATTTCTCCCCAGTCATTTACCATTTTATATTGAACTTTTTTAGAAAGTCCTTCAAACCACTCTTTGTATTGATTCTTATTTATAATATCAATACTTTTTTCAACAACTCTATCTGCTGTTAGCCATCTATTATCAATACTCACTCCATTAATTATTTTATTTATTATTTCATCTCCATTTTCAAAATCATATTCTATATGTACTCCTATATTTTTTAGAGCATTTACCATATTATAAACAGCTCTAGGACTATCTAATCCATAAGCACATCCTATCATATCATTTCTAGGCGGTATATTATGAAATATAATAGCTATCTTTTTATCTCCATTTGGTTTCTTCCTTAAATTAGCCCAATTTAATGCAAGTCTTGTTATTTTTCTTATTCTTTCTTTTATAGGTTTAAATACTAGCTTTTCCCCAATTTCATCCCTAACTATTTTAGAATAAGAAAAAATACTAGTAATAATCTGTCCATCAAATTCTGGCTGATATACACTACAAGATAAAGTCATATTATCAAGACCTTCTATGGAATTTCTCCAACTCTCATATTCCTGATAAGAATTAATAGCTTGAAGTACTGGTACTCCAAGTCTTTCAAATACACTATCTGTAACAATACTTTGCCCATCTCCAGGGTTTTCTAAAATACTCTGAGAAAATCCCATAGTATTTATAATTACATCTACTACAGGTTTCCCTTCTATTATCAATAAATTATCAATAACCCAATTTATACCTCTTATCCCAACAGATTCATCAGGTGCAGAAGCTGTATATATGGCTAATGGAACACCTCCATATTCTTCTATAGATTTCATGAGATAATCTACAGCTTCTGTATTATTATCACGAGCATAGCTACTATAAAATAATACTCCTACAATTGGTTTATCAACATCTCTTATCTTTTTTAAGTATTCTTTATCATCTAAAATTTCTTTTGAATGATGATATATTCCCTCCCAAACAGGAGTTTTAGGTTCCTCATATTCATATTTTTTATCTCCAAAAGTAGAAACCATATACAATAGCATATTATAGTAATTTTCTTTCCCACCCATATGATAATAAGAACTTATTTTCAAATACTCTTCTCTTTCAAGCCCTGACTTCAAAAAAAATTCTCTATTTTCATCTTCCATTCCTGAATAAAAGAAAACTTTTGTTCCCTCAGAACATTCTCCTAATACCTTATTAAAATTTTCAAATTCTTTTAAGCCTCCATGAATTCCTATAAATAACATATGAGAATTTTTAGTTGCCTTAATACATTTAAGTAATTCTTCCTTAGAATTATCTATATTACTTATATTCATAAATTCCGCATATATTTCATCAGGATATTTATCATTAAAAAGTTTTTTAGCTACTTTTATATTGTACTCTGCATCAAAACCAGACAGTAAAAACAAAATTTTAAACATGTTATCACCTTACTTTATCCTATAATACTTACTTAATTCTTTGATTCATCAATATTATTTCGTATATTTAATAAAATGTTTTATTTCACTTTTATCGACTTTATCTGGATGGAATATTGCTACAAGATTTGTATTTTTCAGGAACCTCTTTCCCTTCTGGAACAAGAATTAAAACTCTTCCATCTCCGTCTTCTACCTTTTTTAAACCACCTTTTAAATATTTAATATTAAATGATTCTGTATATTCCAAAGGCATTTCTTCTTTTATATTAACTATTTTTTCTTTCTCATCAAAAGTAATTCTAGCATCTAATACTTCATTCAAAAAATCTATGGATACGTATAAAATATCTTTTTCAACCTTTAAATCATCTTCTTTTAATTGAATATTTTTCCCATTTAAAGTTGATTTTTTTCTGCAATATTTATAGATAATTCATCATCATTATTTGTTGCTTTTACTGCATTCTTTTCTTCTGAATAATTTCCACCTATACTTTCAAATCCATCTTTTAACGAAACATATATTTCACCATCAGATTCAATAAATAAAATACCATTAAAATTATTGCAAGTTTCTTTTTGCTGTTCTCTTTCGTTATTTACATCTTTAAATGAACACCCAATATTATTAAAAATATTGATTTAATAAGCCTTTTCTTTGATTTCTTCATTCTATCCCCCTCCTTTTCCCTGTAAGATAAATTTAGTTCAGACAATATTTTGACATCTGAACTAATAAAAAGCTATACTAAGTTTAGTATAGCTTTCAGTAAATATCTCTTTAAAATAACAAAAACTCCTTTCGGAGTTTTGATTACCATATACCATTTATTTTACACATAAAAATAAATTAATATTACGGCATACAAAGTTTTCCCTCCGAAAACTATACCAAGCATTGGTTAGGTATCCTGACTCACACTTCTTCCTCCTCCTGCCTTCCCAGATAAAAACCAGTGGCTTTTTAGGATTTGTCCATGCTCACAGTAGCGGGGGCTGTATCAGCTTTTCACTGATTTCCCTAATATCTTAATGCCCAATACTTAAATATTGGATTGTTAATCTATCCACATGATATATTAATTCAAGTCTATTGTCAATAAATATAAAATTAATCTATATTAAATACAATCCTTTATCTCATCTATAATATATGATAATCCTTTTGAACAAATAATATCAGATGCATTTTCTCTATATATAGTATTTATATCTTCTATTGACCTTAAAGACAATACTTTTTTTCCAATACTCAAAGCATATTTTACCAAATCAATATTTCTATAATTTATTTCCCCTATTGGATAATCTGCTTCAATAACTATATTAGAATTTTTTATCACATCTTTTCCCTCTACAAAATTTTTATCTTTTATTTTTTTAAATGGCTTTTCACTTTCAACTTGAACTCCCATAGTTCTTGCAATCTCATAATCAACATCATTTTCATGTATAATTCCAGTTGAAAAACCTATATCATGTTTAGTAAGTATTCTATAAATAGAAGTCCCAGCTCCACCACCACCAATTACAAATACATTAGAACTTGAATCATTAAAAAGTTCAATTGTTCCTAGTAAATTATTAAAATTGGCATCATTTATATTGTATAACTTCTTAATAATACTTTCATTGACTACTTCTTCTGGAGTTCCATAGGCAATAATATGATTTTTATTAACTAAAACTACTTTATCACAACTTTTTAAAGCAATATCTATCTCATGAAGTGAAAGTATTACAGATATTCCTTTTTCTTTAGAAAGTTTTTTAAGTATCTCTATAAGTTCTAATCTATGCTTTATATCAAGATGAGTTGTAGGCTCATCAAGAATAATTACTTCTGGTTCTTGTACCAGAGCTCTGGCAATAAGTATTTTTTGTTTTTCACCATCACTAAGTTCATTAAAATATCTATGTGCCACATTATCTGCATTTACTGTTTCTAATGCATCTATGACTTTATGTATATCAAATTTTGTTAATTTACCAAAAAAATCTGTATGAGGATATCTTCCCATGCTAACTACTTCAAAAGCTGTCATTAAACCTCCGTCAAATTTATCTGTTAAAACCACAGATAATTCCTTAGCTAAATCCTTCCTATTTATAGTTGATAATTCTTCTCCTTTTATATATACTCCTCCCTTTACTGGTCTTAAAAGTCCTGAAAGAGTTCTAAGTATTGTCGTTTTTCCCGCTCCATTAGGTCCTAAAAGGCATACTATAGTACCTTTCTCTCCTTCAATTTGTATATCCTTAACTACAGTTTTCCCTTCATATCCTACACATAAATCCTTAGTCTCTAGTATCTTCATATGGATGCCCCTTTCCTATTCTTCAGTATCAAAATTATAACAATAGGTGCTCCAAAAACTGAAGTTACAGCACTTATAGGTAACTCAATTGGAGCAAAAATGGTCCTAGATACAAGGTCACACAAAGAAGTTATTATAGCACCCATAAGCATAGTACCAGGTATAAGTATTTTATTGTCTGATGTTCTAAATAAAAGTCTAGATATATGAGGTACTGCAAGTCCTATAAAAGCTACTGGTCCTGAAAAAGCCGTAACTGCAGCAGCTAAAATACTTGAAATCAAAACTATTATAATTCTAAAAATTTTTATATCTACTCCCATACTTCTAGCATATTCTTCCCCCATAAGAAGAGCATTCAAAGGTTTCACGATAAAAAGAGAAACTACTAAAGCAGGAAGTCCCATCATAAGTAGTACTTTCACATTTTTCCATGTAAATCCTGAAAAACTTCCCATAGTCCACAATGTAAATCCTACAAGTTTTTCTTTATCGGCAAAAGCTATTAAAATACTAGTTATCGCACTACAGACATATCCCATCATAAGCCCAATAACTAAAAGAGTAGTAACATTTTTGACTTTTGTAGCAAATATAACTACTATGAAAGTTACAATCAAAGAACCTGCTAATGCTGCAATAAATATAGCATAAGGAGAAATAGTCTTTACACCCAAAAAAGTTATTCCACTTAACATTACTATGGCAACACATAATATTGCTCCAGAAGATATTCCTAAAACATAAGGTTCCACAATAGGATTCTTAAAAAATATTTGGAGAAGGAGCCCAGCTATAGCTAAGGCACATCCTCCTATAATAGTTGCTAAAACTCTTGGAAACCTTATATTCCATACTATAGCACCATGATCAAAATTTTCCTTGTTTTTACTAAAAATAATTTGAAAAACCTCACCAACTTCAATATCTACAGAACCTAAAATAATACATAAAATAAAAGTTATTATTAAAACTACAGCAAGGAGAATAAATATCGAAGTATGTCTAATTTGGGTCTCTTTTAAAAAATTCATACAATGCCTCCTGCTTAAAATCATTTTTATTCTGTATATTTAACAAAATGTTTCACTTCACTTTGTTTCATTTCATCTGGATGAAATATTGTTGCAAGTGAAGTTATCAATTCATCTGTTTTGTCTATAGATTGATGATAGTCATCATCAAGACACCATACATTCTTTTCCTTCACTGCCTTAAAATCTGCCAATGAAGGTTCCATTTCAATTATATCTTTGAAATTTGGTGAATAACTTATTGAAGATGAATACATAAATATATCTGCATTCTTTCCTTTGTCATAAAATTCTTCAATACTAATTTCTCCGTTTTCTATAGATGAATCTTTAAATATATAATCTCCTCCAGCCATTTCAATCATCTTAGCTGCAAAAGAATTACCATCAGGTACATATACTTTCCCATCAAATATCATTCCCCAAGCTATTGTAGGTTTTTCAACAGAAGCTAATTTTTCTGAAATATCATTTACATTATTAACTACTTCATCAAAATACTTTTCTGCCATATCTTCTTTATCATAAAAAGCTGAAATAAACTTTATCCATTCCAATCTTCCTAATGGATCTTCTTCTAAATATTCATTGTCCACAGCATATACAACTCCAAGTTCATCAAGCTTTTGCATCATATCTTGTGTTCCATAAGGTCCACTATACGTAAAAACTATGTCTGGTTTCAAACTACATATTTTTTCATAATCAGGGGCATTATTCTCACCTACAAATGTTATATTTTCTTCTTTCATTCCACTTTTAATTTCATCCATAGTCCATTGATTTAAATCAGTAGTTACTGCTTTAATACTTTTCAATTCGTCTATTGGTCTCAAAAGACATGCTTGAGTAGTTGCACTTATTAATACATTTTTAAGTGGTATATTAACTATCATTTCATCTTTATATTCTTCTGGAACTTTCTTTCCTTCTGGTGCGAGGATTAAAGTTCTTCCGTCACCATCTTCTATTTTTTTAAATCCACCTTTCAAATATTTAACACTAAATGCTTTTGTATATTCTAAAGGTATCTCTTCTCTGATTTCAACTATTTTTTCTTCTTCATTAAAAATAGTTCTAGCATCTAAAACTTCATTTAAAAAATTCATAATCACATAAACATCATTATTTTCAATTTTTAAATACTCTTTTTTAAATTGAATATCTTTTCCATTCAAAACAGCTTTGTTTTCTTTGGTATTTATGGATAATTCATCATTATCTTTTGATGCTTTTACTCCATCTTTCCCTTCTGAATATTTTCCATCCACACTTTCAAAAGCATCTTTCAATGATACATAAATTTCACCGTCTGATTCAATAAATGAAATACTATTAATTTTATCTTCAGATTTTTTTTGTTGTTCGTTGATATCACTATCCTTAGGTGCACATCCTACAAGACTGATTACTAAAACAATGCTTAACATTACTAAAAATATTGACTTACTAATTTTATTTTTTGTTATTCTCATATTTTTTCCTCCTTTTTTTATACTTTGAATACAAAACAAAAACTATACCAATTTTTGATATAGTTTTTAGTGGAGTTGTTCAAAAAAACAAAAACTCCTTTCGGAGTTAATAATACAAAAATTTTTCCCACCGAAAACCATGCTAAGCATTAGTTAGGTATCCTGACTCACACTTCTTCCTCCTCTTGCCTTCCCAGATAAAAATCCAGTGGCTTTTTAAGATTCGTCCATGTTCACAGTAGCGGGGGCTGTATCAGTTTTACACTGATTTCCCTAATACCTAATGCCTTGTATTCAATTCAATTTTAATATTATATTAATTTAATTTTATTGTCAACAATATATAATTTACTCACTACATACAATATCAAAAGCTACCTTTCTAAGAGCACAGTCTTGCATTGAAAATTTATTTTCTTTATTGTTTATCAACAGCCTTGCAGGACAACCCTTAGAACAAATTTTCTCATACTCACATCTTTTACAAAGTTCTCTATACCCTACTATTAATTTACTATTTTTCAATGCCTCACTATTGTGATGAACATTTCCCATAAAATATTCTTTATTATATGCTAATGAAGAACATGGATAAACATCACCATTGGGTAAAACCACCATTGATTTCCCTAAAGCTGCGTAACAATAATCTTTATGTGGGTTTTTCATCTTCATCCTAAGTCTAGCCTCTTCAATATCTCTAATAATTATTTTATTACCAGACAATTTGTATAAATATTTAGTTCTATCATATGCTTTTTTAAGATATTTTTCTATATCTTGTGTATCTGCTTTCTTGATTTTGTTACAATTTTCTACATATCTTCCTGTTTCTCTTAAAAGATCTAATCCTATACCATGAACATTCCCACAATAAAAAGCAATATCCACTAATTTATCTAAATATTTTATGCTTTCATTTGTTACTACACAATTTAAATTTACAATAACTCCTTGAAGACCTAATTTCTTTATTCCTTTTAATGTTTCTATAGTCTTACCCCTCAATTTATTATTAATTTCTAGAGGGCCATCTAAACTAACACCCATAGCAATATTCATTTCTTTAATTTTTTTTGCTATTTCATCTGTTATCAATGTTCCATTTGTCTGCATACTAATTTTAATATTATGATTATTTTCTTGTAAATAATCATAAATTTGTTCAATTAAACTAAAATTCATTAAGGGTTCCCCACCTGCAATTTGTAATTTAAAATCATCATGCTTGACCCAATCCAAAGCTCTCACAAATGTATCTATGTCCATATAATTTTTCTTTTCTCCAGCTTTTGCATAACAATATTTACATCTTAAATTACAATCTTCTGTTACCCACAAAACTACACTTTTCATATTTTTAAAAACTCCTCTAAAAGCTATTTATCAAAAAGTTTATCAATATCTCCAAGATTATCTTTCCATTCACCAATATCCTCTTGATTTAAAACTTCAATGGTTCCACCTTGTATTTCGGCTGAAGATTTTTCTGATAATTCCTCCATATTACCCTCTATTTTTATATAAGTCTTTCTCAATCTATCTAAAACATCTTTATCTGGATTCCACTTTTTTCTTTCATATAACTCTAAAAATCTTCTAGATATTTCTTCAATCGCATATTTGTTGTGTTTATTAAACCATTTAAACATTTTCTCATCATTCACATATGAATCAACTATATTGTCAATATCCATATTATCAATATTTTCAGAAAGACACTGCCAATCAAATATATTCTGAATTCTCCTCATAATATCAGTAGCCCCTCTATATCCTTTTTCTTTAATATTTTCTTTCCACAAAGGATTAAAAAAAGTGTCATTTATATTTTGTTTAATTTCTTCCTTCAAAGTTGATACTTTTATATTATCCTTATTTATTGATGAACCATGATACTGTTTTATTTCATTTCCACTTAAAATTTCCTTAGTTACTCCAATTCCACCATGAACAGATGCTGAAAAACTTGAAGATAACATATCATATCTATTTGAATGAGTTTTTTCATAAGAAATATCTGATTCTTTTATATTTTCTACAAATTCATCTTCTGCCATAATACCATCTAAATTTTCACCATAAGCATAGGAAGAAAAATATACAAACACTTTTGCAATATCCTTTTCTTCTTTCCATGCACTTGCTTTTAATGCAAGATCTACTCCTGTTCCATAGGCTCCTGGCCTATCTCCAAATACTCTTATAGTTGAACGTCTTCTTATATCACCTTGATATCCTGTTTTTTCAAGAATACTTTCTATATTTAATGTGTTTTTCTTAACAAAATTATACTCTGTTGATTCATTTAAAGATGAAACCATAACTGCTCCTTTATCTATAAACTCTACAATATCTGGATATGAATCTCTCAAGACTCCTGATATTCTTACTATCACATCTATTCTTGGACGATTAAGTTCTTCTAAAGGTATAATATCCAATCCCAATACTCTCCCATTTCCATCCCATATAGGAGTTACTCCCATTAAATATAAAATTTGTGACAATTGTTCTCCCTTTGAACCAGATATATCCGTAGATATCATATTCATAGCTACTTTATTTGGATATTTTCCTTCATCTTGTATGTAATTTCCAATTAATTTATCTGCAAGAGTTTTCCCTATTTCATAGGCTGCCCTTGTAGGTATCTTTTCACAATCCATCAAGTAAAAATTTCTACCTGTTGGAAGTACTTTTTCAAAATTTTCACTAGGCATTCCTGAAAGACCAGGTTCAATAAATTTACCATCTAGAGCTTTTATTAAATTTTCTCTTTCCATTTCTACTAAAAACAGTTTTTTATATACGCTTAAAATTTCATATTTTATATCTTCTAATATTTTCTCATCAACATTTACTTCTTTCTCCCTACCCATAATAATTTTATCAATTAACTCTAAAATAGTTTTATTATAATCATATTCATCATCACACAGTTGTTTAATATAATGTGCATTATCACTATTATTATCTAAATATTCCTTTATAATTGATATCATTTCTTCATATCTTGGTACCTTCCCAAATACATGTAATTTTTCTATTCTGTTTTTATCTATAGCTTGTATCATATAATTCTTTAATTTTTCTATTCCTGCATCAAAAGAATATTCAGTATCTACAATTTTTTCTACACCATCAATTTTCTCTATTTGTGTTTCTAACTCTTCTCTTAATATATTTTTTTGATTACTATTTGTTAATTTGGCTTCCATATATTCATTTATCAAACTTATCATTTTCATATGATTTATATCTACTTTCATACAAGATGGAAGATAATCAATAATAACTGAATTGCTTCTTCTCTTTGCTATAGTTCCCTCAGTACCTATACCAGCATTATATATGTATATACTTGGCATTTCTCCAATAGCAATATCTGGATAACATTTCTCTGACAATGCATTTGTTTTACCTGGCAAATATTCAATACTCCCTGATGTACCTACATGTATTATAGCATTTGCTTTCATTATTTTTTCCACATATTTATAAGTAGCTATATATTGATGAGGTGGTGGACATTTAGGATCATGAAGTGCTTTACATACTTCTCCTGTACATTTTGCTCCATAGCAACCTCTCTTTGGCTGGACCATAACATTTACATTCCCAAAATTCACTCCAGTTATAACCAACTTATTATCATAAACCATTCCTTCACCAGGAGGTTCGCCCCAAGTTTCTTCCATTTCATTACGTACATCTTCATCTAAAATATTATAAAACTTCATATATCCATTGTTTCCCTTAAGTGGCATCGTATATATAATGCCTCCAGCTTCTATAATATCTTCTACAGCCGTCCAGCGAAAATCATTATATGCTTTTTTATTCATTATTATTTTGCGAAGTTCCTCTCCACTTTCAGGTATTTCTCCAATTTTGTATCCATTTTCTTTAAGACTTTCAAGAATTTCTATTACGCTTTCAAAGACTTCCAGTCCTACTCCCATTCCTATTGTAGCTTCAACACCAGAACATGGTGCATTATGAATAAATATTGCTATCTTTTTGTCCCTATTAGGTGTGTTTCTCAAATCTATCCATTTTTTAACTCTTCCAGCAAATTTGTGTATTCTATCTTGTATAGGTACTATTTTCCCTGATTCATTTCTACAACCAATGATGATAGGCTCAATCATTCCTACCATCTCCGGATTAGTAAATAAACTTGCCATTTCCATTGAAAGTCCCTTTGTACTTTTCTCCCAAAGTTTTATATCAAACATATAGCTTATAAGAGGCTTAAAAATAGGAATAGATAATTTCTTAAAACTTACCACTGCTTGTTCAAATATATTTGTATACTTATTATCATCAATTGGTTGAAGCATTTGAAGGTTTACTAATCCATCTATTATCAATTTTCCATCAAATGAAAAATATTTCTCTACGATTCCATCGATATTTCTTACTTTATCAGTATTTTTAGCTGTTGAATAACTAAATACTGGTATGACTTTAAATCCTAATGTTTCAAATTCTTTTATTAATTCTTCTTCTACATAAATATTTTTATTAAACCAATTATTCCTATGAGTTAATATTCCTATCCACTTATAATCATCTATTTTTTTATCTTTCAAACAATACTTAGCATAGTTTTCAAAAGAATTGAAAACCTTTTCGGTACCATTATGAAATATGCCATCAAAAGGAACATATTCCAAATCACAGGTATACTTTCCCAAAAAATCACCCCAACTCTTCACAAAAATTCTACTCCATCTTCACTTTTCCCGATATAATTGCCATAATTTCTATAAATTTATCTATCATACTATTAACTACCCCATCAACAGAACTATCATCAATATTATCTAATATTATTTGTTCTTTCATATTTACAGTAAATGTTTCTACTATTCTTTTTAGTATAACTTCTCCTTCTTTTATAACTTCCCTAGTTGACAAAAGTCCCCAATCCAGCTGATCCAATAAATGAACATAGAGAGAAGTTAAAGTTACTAATTCATCTCTTCTATCTATACTATGTAAATTATGTACAAATTGGGGTTTCATAATACTATATTCAGTTTTATCAACTATATCTTTATACTTCTGCCATATAATATCCTCATTAATACCAAAACGTCTTGTTCTTCTAAGCACACTATGTTGTTTTTTAGGACATAATCCTGTTTGCAAAAAAAGTGCCTCTTTTACAGCTTCTTTAACTGTAATACCTATTAACTCTCCTAATTTTGAATGTTTTCCAGCTACTGTCAGTTTAATAGGAGATTCACTATTAGAAACGATTATTGTTCCATCAGTACCTGAACCTGTTGCAAGTCCCCTTGAAACAGCACTTCCTTCTACTAATTCTTGAATAGCTGCTGTCTTACCTTCCGTACAAGTAACAAGTGCCCTTGTTATAGCACCAGAAGTTAAATCTGCATCTACTACTAATATAATATTTATAGTTCCTTCTTTTATTTTCTCAAATTTTCCCTGCTCTTCATAAAAATACGATGGATCTCCTACTCTTCCTGCATTTACTTCAATACCTCCAGTCACTATTGCTGTTACTGTAATATCCCGATAACTTTTTTCCTTTATAGATACTTTTTCCATTGAAGCAGCTGTTGAAATACCAGCTGCTTTTTTTGAATCCAATCCTAATTCCTCAGCTAGTAAATATAAATGTTCTTCATATGTTGGTGCTTTTAATCTACATTCCATACCTGCACCTGGATTTTCATCATGATTAAAAACAAATTTTAAATCTTCCCTATATGCCCCATTAATAGGAGAAGTACTTAATACTTTTCTTTTACCATTAAACTGTACAACTATAGTCCTTTCATATCTATGAACTTCATCGCCTGTTGATAGTTTGTATATCATCACAATAATCACTCCTCTATATAAATAAAGGCATTTTATTTTCTCCTACATTTAATTAATACATAAAATAT
Source organism: uncultured Clostridia bacterium (assembly GCA_964447805.1). Classification (GTDB taxonomy): domain Bacteria; phylum Bacillota; class Clostridia; order Tissierellales; family DATGTQ01; genus CAYUTQ01. The sequence continues at coordinate 269 of CAYUTQ010000021.1, read as the reverse complement.
GTCCTTCTCATTATCAAGGACATATTATAGCAAATACATAAAGTTGTCAACTGATCTTACAATATATTCCATTGTATATGTATTTATATTACATATACATTTTTATTTTAAAATATTTTCTATAAAATGAATAAAAAATATATCATTGTATAAATATACCGTTCTAGGGGCTAAGTACTTTTGTTTTATAAAACCTTTTAAAATATTTTCTTACTGTATTACTGTATTACATCAGTTTTAATTTTTAATTTATATTTTTCAAAATATAC
>CAYUTQ010000020.1:0-36647 GCA_964447805.1 uncultured Clostridia bacterium | reverse complement strand
TAAACGCTGATGGTACTTAGGCGGTGACGCCTTGGGAGAGTAGGAAGTTGCCAGATTCATACATAAAAATTATAAAAACTCTATTTCGTAGGTCGAAATAGAGTTTTTTTATTCATAGGATAGGCCTCCTTGAGAATAAGATAAATTAGCATAGATAGGAGGCATTTATATGAATATGGAAAGAAATTATTTAAAACTTTCTTGTATTTATGTAGGAACTATTATAGGGGCTGGTTTTGCATCAGGTAGAGAAATATTGGATTTTTTCGGTATATATGGTAGTAAGGGTTTACTAGGAATAATTATTAGTGGTATTTTATTTTTATTTATAGGCTGTTTTTTATTGCTAGAAGTTTACAAAAATAAAATAAAAAATTATAAACAATTAATTGATTATTTATTTGGAGAAAAAATTGGTATTGTATTTGATACTATTATAACTTTTTCACTATTTACTGGGTTTTGTATTATGATTTCTGGAAGTGGAGCTATAATTTGTGAAGAATTTGGATTTTCATCAAATATAGGGATATATTTAATGGCTAGTATATGTTTTATAGTATTTTTATTTAGTTTAAAAGGGTTATCTTTTATAAATTCAGTATTAGTTCCTATACTCGTTATAGGTATTATATTTGTAGGGATAAAAGTAATATTGAATGAAGGATTGAATTTTAGTAATACAGAAGGGATAACTATAACTAATAAAGGTAATTTTATTACCTCTTCTTTTTTGTATGTAAGTTTTAATAGTCTTTCTATATTTGTAATTTTTTCTTCTATGTATCCTCTTATTATAGATAGAAAAACAGCCATAAAAGGTGGAATATTTGGAGGTATAATTCTTTGTATTCTTGCTATTTTTATATTGATACCTCTTCTCATATACTACTCTGAAGTTTATCTTTTAGAAATACCAATGCTTAAAGTTTGTGAATATGTAGGGAAGCAGTATAGAAAATATTTTAGTATTATTATTTGGATTGCTATGTTTACTACTGCTATTGCTAATGGTTTTGGATTTAATGAAAGAATATTAAAAGGTAGAAAAGATATATTATTTTCTCTACTATTTTGTTTATCTTCTATTCCTTTTGCTAAATTAGGGTTTTCTACTCTTGTACAATTTTTATATCCATTGTTTGGTTATATGGGAGGAATAATAATTATAACAATGATTTTAAAAAGTTTTATATAAAAGGTATATATTTCGCACTATTATTATTTTTTTCTATGCAGTTATTTAGTACTTTGAATCCTTCCATTATTTGTTCTTCATTAACAGCTCCAAAACTTATTCTAATATAGTTTTTATTTTCTATATTGTTATCTATAAAAAATATCTCTCCTGGTACTATAATTACATTATTTTTAGCACATTCTTTATATAATTTTATTGAATTTATATTATCTGGCAAATTAAGCCAAATACTTAATCCACCTTTAGGTTCTGAAAAAGTGATACCATATTTTTTTAATTTTTTTGATTCTTGAATTAACAAATTATATTTTTTATTGTATACTGAAATTATATATTCTATATGGTCTTTCCATAGATTTTTTCTCAAATAAAGGTCAAAAGCTCTTTGGATAAATCCTGAAGAAGATATATCAGTAATATGTTTTGCTTTGATTATATCTTTGAGAAGATTTTTAGGTACTGTTAAGAAACCAATTCTTACTCCAGGCATAAATATTTTTGAAAAACTTTTTACATATATTACTTGATCTAAAGTATCCATAGATTTTAGTGGAAGTACTTTGTTATTTGTGTAATTTAAATCAGATAAAAAATCGTCTTCAATAATATAAAGATTATTTTTATAGGCAATTTCAAGTAATTCTTTTTTCTTTTTTTCACTATAAGAGTAAGTAGTTGGACTTTGATAGTTAGGCATAACATATAGGAATTTTGGATGATATTTTTTAATATATTTATCCAGTGTATTTAAATCCATACCATCTTTTAGCATAGGTATACCTATAATATTTGCACCTCTAGATTTAAAAGCAGCAACAGCACCGGAATAAGTAGGATTTTCTAAAAACACATAATCACCTGGTTGAATTAATGTTTTTGCTACTATATCAATTCCTTGTTGTCCACCAGAAGTAATTTGTATTTGGTTTTTATCCACATTTATGGTATAATTTTCATCAAGAAAATTAGATATTGATTGTCTTAGTGGAGTATATCCATTTATTTCTGGATATACAAAAGCGTTACCTTTGTCTCTATCTAATACTTCCATTAGAACTTGTTTAAATTCTTTTATAGGAAATAATTCAGGGGTAGGTGATACACTAGCAAAATTTATACTGTTTTTTGATAAAGTAAGTATACCACTAGTCATTAAGTCAATAGTTTCATCCTTTAAACCTGGAACATTTAATGTAGTAGAGGTACTAGAGACATAAGTACCACTGCCTTCTTTAGAATGAACCAATTCTTCTTGTTCTAGAACTTTATAAGCATTTACAATTGTAACATTGTTTACATTTAAATATTCTGCTAAACTTCTAATAGAAGGTAATTTTTCTCCTTCTTTTAAAGTTCCATTTTTAATTAAAGTTTTGATTTCGTTATATATTTGAATGTATAATGGGGTACTTATATTTTTATCTAAAAAAATATTCATATTTATTCCTCCAATAATGAATGTATCGATACATTTATTATAACAGAATAAACGCTTTTGGTAAAGTTTTAAATTGTTTTAAAAAAATACAAATTATTAATTGGAGGGGAAAATTTTGAAAAGAAAAACTGTTCCCAAAAAGAAAAAAGGTTTTAAAGTATTTCTTATAATTTTTTTATTAATTATAATTGTTTTTTTGTTTATGGAAAAAGGAAATCAACAAAAAATCATATCATTTATATTTCATGTTAAAGATAATATTTCAAAGGATAAAACTCTTGAAACAGTTCAAACTATACCTATGAATTTTAAAGACGAAAAAGCAAATTTTTATGATGGTATAACTATTAAATTAGATAATAAAAAATTGACAGCTTACAATTTAGAAGGTTCAAAAGAATGGGAAAGGAATATAAATATTGATGAAGAATTAGTTTTTTTGGGAGATAAGTTCGTCTATTTATTTGAAAAAAACACAGGATATTTATATTTTATAAAATCTAATGGAGAGATTGCTAAAAAAATAAAAACCCAATCATCTATTTTTAATATTGTTGAAAAAGGAAATGATTTAGTTCTTCTTTTTAAAGAACCAGAAATAGAAAGTATAAATATTATAAATGAAGATGGAGAACTTTTAGGAGAAACCTCAATAAAAGAAGATCATATTTTTTCCGTAGCAATAAATAATGAAAAAACAAAATATGCTTTTTCTACATTTAGTATTAAAGATGGAAAAATGTCAAATCATCTTTATATTGAAGAAATGGATGGAAAAGAAGTAAATGACATGGATTTGGGAGAAAATCTTATTTTATATATACAATTTATAGATAATGATAATATATTAGCACTTACTGATAAGGAAATTATTAGTATAGAAAAGGGTGAAACTATTTGGGCGAAGGATTTTGAAGCAGGAAAAGATGTATTTTTAGATAAAACTAGTGGAGAAATATACTTACTTTATGATAATAAAATTGAGATATTTTCTAAAACAGGGGAATCAAAGAAACAAATAAATTTAGATGAAAGTTATAAAAAAATTATTCCTTTTGGAAAGGAACTACTTTTATATGGGGATAAAGATTTTATGCTTTTAAATGGAGAAAATAAAGTATCTAAATATAAGAGTGAGGAAAAAGTGGAAGATTTAATTGTAAAAAATCCATATATTTTAATATTTAATTCTGATAAAATAAATATAATGGAATTTGAAAAAAATTTTAAGGTACGGTGAATAATATGAGTTGGATAGATTTTTTAATAATTTTTATTTTTGTATATAATATTGTTAGATCCTTTAGAGCTGGATTTATAAAGTCAGTATTTAGTATTGCACAATATATATTAATAATATATTTAACTAAACAATTTTATCCTTATTTTTATGGGTATATTAAAGATACACCTGAAATATATAATGTGCTTTTAAAAATATTTGAATCTCTTATGGGTGCAATATGTTTTAGAAAAGCAAAAGCAGATCCAAATTTTTTGACAGATCTTATGTATAAAGGAGCTTTTAGTGTATTTATAAATTTTATATGTTTAATAATATTTTACTTTATTGTAAAGTGGATATTAAAACTTATTTTTAAATTAATTTCATTTATTTTTGAAGCACCTGTACTTAAGCAGTTAAATAAACTAGGAGGGATAATTTTTGGGTCAATTAAAGGAATTCTTATAATATATATAGCCTTTATATTATTAACCCCATATTCTAAAATGTATCCTGAAAGTTTTATTGGAAAAGGAATAGAGAATTCTGTATTTTCAAATTATATTATAAAAACTGGTGATGTATTTAACATATTTAATTTTAAAAATCAGATATTGTAAGGAGGATTTTTAGTGAACAAAGATTACACCTTAGGTATAGTATTAATATTTGCAGGAGTGCTATTTTTATTATTAAATTTAAATATATTAACTTTCAATTGGTTATTGCTAATATTATCTATAGCATTTTTAGTAGGTTATTTTGTAAAGAGACAAGTTGGATATTTGGCTGCAGGTTTAATCCTTTTAGCTATTTCAATAATTAATATGATTGATGATTATGCTTTTACTACTATAAATATAAGAAGTTTTATATTTTTATGGATATTTGGTACTATATCTCTTGTAATGTATTCTAGACAAGGTGCAAGAGGATATTTGATTTTTGGTAGCATACTTTTATCAATAGGTACTTATAATTTAGTGGAAGAGTTAACTTTTTCCAATGTACACTGGGTTTTCTTTTTATTTATGGCTATAGCATTTTATATAATATATCAGTTTGAATATAAGCAATTTGGTGTAGTTTGGCCCAAGACACTAGCTAGTATATTAGCAGTCTTATCATTATTATTTTTATTATCTTCTCAAAGTTTGTTAAAATTTAAGTTTTGGAAAGTAATATCATATTTATGGCCAATATTATTAATAGTAATAGGTATTAGGATTATATATAATATTATTAGATTTACTGAGTAGAATAATCCCTCAAAGGATTTTTCTACTATAATTTTTTACTTTTTTTGTTCATCTCTTCAATATCTACTATTTTTAATGGTATCAAATATTTCTATTTCTTTTAAAGCTATTTTATTTAAAAAATCTAATGTTTTTTGCAAATTTTTATTTATATTTTTTCCTCTTTTAATTAAAATATTAGCTATATTAATTGCTATAGTAGTTAAAAGTTTTAAAAACCAAAGGAATAAATTTCAGGCTGGACTATAGATTTTTTTTATGATTTTAAAAAACATATATAGTTTATCTATAACTAATATTAGAAGGAGTATTTATTAGTATAATGTAGTTATACACTAGATAAAATAAGGAGGAATAAAGAATGAAAAAAGAAGTAGATGCAAGAGGAATGGCTTGTCCTAAACCTGTAATTATGACCAAAAAAGAATTGGATCAATTAGATGAAGGCTCAGTGACAACTATAGTTGACAATGAAGTTGCAGTAAAAAATGTTTCTAAATTGGCTGAAAGTTTAGGTTTTGAATACAAAATTGATGAGAAGAGTGATAAAGAATTTCACATTAATATTACTAAAGGTGTGGGAAGTAATAATGGAGAAGAAACTACTAAAGATGAATTTGAAGATATAACTATAGCTTTTAGTAATAATGTAATGGGTGGAGGTTCAGAAGAATTAGGTAAGATCTTAATAAAAAGTTATATATATACCTTAACAGAAGTTACACCATATCCTGCTAAGTTAGTATTTTATAATGGTGGAGTACATTTAACTTGTGAAGGATCTGAAGTGTTAGAAGATTTGAAGAAATTAGAAGAAGCAGGGGTAGAAATAATTTCTTGTGGAACCTGTTTAGATTATTATGATAAAAAAGATAAAGTAGCAGTAGGAGATATTTCTAATATGTATACAATATATGAATCACTTAAAAATCCATCAAATACTATTACAATAGGCTAGGAGTATGTTATAATGAAAAAAGAAGATTTTGGAGTTGTTACATTTGAATCCACAAGTCATGCTATAAAAGGCGAAAAGGTCCTTAAAGAAGAAGGTATAAACTTTAAAACCATACCTACTCCTAGAGAAATAACCTCTAGTTGTGGTCTTTCAATTAGATTTAATCTAGGAGATTTAAATACAATAAAAAGTACTATTGAATCTAATGAGTTAGCTATAAATGGAATATACAAAATGATAAAAGAAGGGCTTAAATATACTGTGGAAAAAATAGCTTAGTAGGTGATTAATTATGGATGGTGGCATAAAAGTTCTAAAAACTTTGTTTGAAAAGAATAATCAAGATTTGCCTATTATAGGTAAGCTTATAAAAACGGCAATAATAATTGGATTAATGTATCTAGCTATTACAATTTTCAATAAAATAATAGATAATTCTTTGAAACGAAGAAAAAAATTTAAAATTGGTATGAATGAAAAGAAAGCCAATACTCTTGCCACTATGCTAAAAAATATTAATAAATATGTATTTTATTTTCTAGGTGTATTAGCTATTTTAGATTTATTTGGTATTCAAACTTCTTCTTTAATAGCTACTGCTGGTATAGGAGGATTGGCAATAGGATTTGGTGCCCAAAGTCTTGTGAAAGATGTGATAACTGGATTCTTTATATTGCTTGAGGATCAATTTAATGTAGGAGATTATATTAAAATAGGAGAATATGAAGGAATAGTTGAAGAAATGGGTGTTCGAGTGACAAAAATTAGAGATTTTTCAGGAGAACTTCATATTATTCCTAATAGTAGTATAGTAGTTGTAACCAATAAAACAACGGGAGCTATGAGAGCATTAGTAGAAGTAAAAGTTCCCTATGAAGAAGATATAGATAAGGTATTAACTATTTTAGAAGAAATTTGTTTTGACATGAAAAAAACGTCAAATAGTATTTTAGAGGGACCTAATGTTTTAGGAATATCAGATTTAGGAGAATATAATACAAAAATAACGATAATAGCTGAGACTAAACCTATGGAACAATGGAATGTAGAAAGGGAAATTAGAAAGAAAATCAAAAAAGCTTTTGATAAAGAAAATATAAAAATTCCCTATCCCAAAATGGTTTTTATAGAAAATGAAGGGTTGAAGGGAGAATGATTTATGATTAAGAAATTTTATGTTGGTGATATTGTAGCTCTAAAAAAGCCCCATCCTTGTGGAGAAAACAAATGGGAAATAACTAGAGTAGGTGTAGATTTTAAACTTAAATGTGTAGGTTGTAGTAGGCAAATATGGATGTCTAGGATTGAATTTGAAAAAAGAGTGAGAAAAATATTGAAAGACGGGAAATGGGAAAGTGTAAATAAAAACTAATGTAATAAAAAGCTATAAAACCTCAAAAAAGTTTTATAGCTTTTTATTATTTAAAAAATATAAAAAATAGACAAAATTGTATTTAAATAGTATTATATACATACGTATTTCAAAAAAATAGGGGGTGATTATTTTGAATGTAAAATTTGCTAATCGAGTTCAAAATATTAGAGCTTCTGAAATTAGAGAATTATTAAAATTAACACAAAAACCTGAAGTTATATCTTTTGCAGGAGGGATCCCTGCACCAGAATTATTTCCAATTGAAGAAATAAAAAAAATTACTGATGAAATATTAGAAGAACAAGGGCAAATAGCATTGCAATATGGACCTACAGAAGGATATGAGCCACTTCGACATCATATAGTAAAAAGATTAAAAAAACTAAAAGTATATACTGATTATAAAAATGTACTTATAATAAGTGGTTCTCAACAAGGATTAGATTTTGCAGGGAAATTATTATTAGATCCTGGAGATTATGTATTATGTGAAAGTCCTACTTATTTAGGAGCAATAAATGCTTTTAATGCTTATGAACCTAATTTTTTAGAGGTACCTACTGATGATGATGGGATGATAATAGAAGAAGCAGAAAAAATGTTGAAAAACAATAAAAATGTGAAATTAATATATGTAGTACCAGATTTTCAAAATCCTTCAGGAAGAACTTGGTCTGTAGAAAGAAGAAAAAAATTAGTTGAAATAGCAAATAAATATAATGTTATAATTATTGAAGATAGTCCATATGGAGAATTGAGATATGAAGGAGAAATATTACCAGCAGTTAAACATTTTGATACAGATGGTAGAGTAGTATTTTTAGGAACTTTTTCAAAAATATTTTGTCCTGGATTGAGGTTAGGATATGCAGTAGTAGAAGGGGAATTGTTAGAAAAGTTTGTTTTAGCAAAACAAGGTTCAGATTTGCAAGCTAGTACATTTGGACAAATGCAAATATCTAAATATTTAGAAAAATATAATTTAGATGCTCATATAGAAAAAATTAATAAAGTTTATAAAAAGAGAAGAGATTTAATGCTTGGAACTATGGAAAAGGAATTTCCTAAAGAAGTTAAATTTACTTATCCTGAAGGAGGACTATTTACTTGGGTGGTTCTTCCAGAAAATACTAATGCAAGGGAATTAGCAATTAATGCTTTAGAAGAAGATGTAGCTTTTGTACCAGGAGATTGTTTTTTCCCAAATGGAGGTAATGAAAATACTTTGAGATTAAATTATTCATGTATGGATGAAGAAAGAATAGAAGAAGGAATTAAACGATTAGGGAGAACAATTAAATCTATTATTTAGTGGATTAAAAATTATTTGATTTTATTGTTTAAATTCTTGAAATATAAATATTTAAGTGATATAATTTTATGAGTGTGTCCTTGCTCTATTTTATAAATGGAGCCGTTTAGTCCAAAAGGAGGTGAGAATATGAGAAAATATGAGACAGTGCTTATTTTTATACCGGATTTAGAAGAAGAAAAAAGAAATACATTATTTGATAGATTGAAGGGTATAATTGAAGAAGATGGCACTATTACTAATATTGATGAATGGGGAAACAGGAAATTAGCTTATGAAATCAATGATTATACAGAAGGATACTATGTAATTGTTAATTTTGAAGGAAGTTTTGAGACAGTGAAGGAATTGGACAGAGTAGCTAAAATTTCAGATGGTATAATGAGACATATGATAGTTAGAGAAGATGATTAAGTAGCCAAGGGTGGTGTTATTTTTGAATAATGTTGTTTTAATAGGAAGATTAACGAGAGACCCAGAGCTAAGATTTCTTCCCACAAGTGGAACTCCAGTGACTAATTTTACACTTGCAATTAATAAACCATTATCAAAGGAAAAGATACAAGAGATGGAGGCAAAAGGTCAACCTACAGCAGATTTTATTAATATTGTTGTGTGGGGAAGACAGGCTGAAAATTGTGCAAATTATTTAGCTAAAGGAAGATTGACTGCTGTTCAAGGAAGATTACAATCTAGAAGTTATGAGGCAAAGGATGGCACAAGAAGATATGTAGTAGAAGTTGTAGCGGAAAGTGTAGAATTTTTAGAATGGGGAGATAACAATAATAAAAATTCAGATTTTGGCGATTCTAGTTCTGATTTTCCAGATATTGATGGTTTTCATCCTACAAATGATGATGATATTCCATTCTAGAAGGAGGGAAAAAGGTTGGGACAAAGAAAATATAGACCAAGAAGAAGAGTATGTAGTTTTTGTAGTGAAAAAAAAGATTGCATAGATTATAAAGATATAGATACACTTAAAAAATATGTTACAGAAAGAGGAAAAATTCTCCCAAGAAGAATTACAGGAAATTGTGCAAAACATCAAAGACAACTAACAAAAGCTATTAAAAGAGCTAGACAAGTGGCATTATTACCATATAGTGCTGAATAAAGAGAGGGGATCCTCTCTTTTTATTTTATAATTTAAAGTTTTTTCTTTATAAGACTATATTGTGTTTGACATACTTTTTATTACTTTGTATTATTTTAATAAGATGACTTTTTAAAAAAAGGATATTTATGTTTTATAAAGAATTTTTAAATAAAGGGTGGGAATATGAGGGAGGATAAGAATATAAATATTATTAAGAATTTAAAGACCATTGAGTGGTTGAAATGTGAATTATTAAGTAGTGTAGCAAAACTTTTTCAGTTATTGAATGAGGGCGATGAAGATTCTAAAGAAAATATAATAGATATTATATCAAATATTATATTAATCTCCTATTTACTAGGGGAAAAGTTAGGAATAAGTTATAAAAATATGGATACTAATATACAGAAAAAGTTAAGAATTAGTTTAGCAGAGGAAAGTGGCAGTGAAGAATGGGTTGGAAATTTAAGTGAATTATTATCTCATTTTATAGCTAAAGAGTAGGAGTGAAAATGTTGGGTATAAATGATAAAAATAGTAGGATGAAAGAGTTAGCAGAATTTATTTTAGTTATAATTATAATGAGTATATATATGCAATTAGTATTATATCTTATTTCTACGACAAAGAGATTATCTTTTGTTTCTTTTATATTGATGAGTATAATACCTGCTCCTTTTATAGTGTTAGGGATTAGAATTGGAATTAAATATAATATATTAAGCATAATAGTTTCTAGTATTATTATAGGGATATTGAATGATATATATACTGGTTTATTTATTTTAGTAGTATTTATGCCATTAAGTATAGTGTTAACTTATTTATTAAAAAATAAAAAAACATCCCATGAAATTTTAGTTATTTCAATGATTGTTTCTTTAATATCTTTTTTAATAGTTGTAAAATTAACAGTTAAAATGCCAGAGACAAGTGTTATAAATCAAATTAGTAAAAATATAATTCAATCTTTTAGAATGCAAGTAAGTGAATTAAAAGATTTGACAAAAGAAAAGATAAATAATATGGATTTATCTAATTATGAAAAGTATATAATAGAAAGTTTATTTAAAAATACATTTGATTATTTGTTTATTATTACACCTTCAATTATGATAATTTGTTCTCTTTTTATTTCTTATTTAAATTTTTTAATATCATCAATTGTATTGAGAAAAATGGGATATAAAATATTTTCTGTTCCTAGATTTTCTTATTTTAAATTGCCTGGTAATGTATTATTAGGTATGATTATTATTTTTATAGGTACTTCTTTATTGAAGAACTTTGAGATATTCAATTATGAAACTATTTTTATAAATATTACTATATTGGCTACTTTTATGTTTTTTCTTCAGGGTTTAGCTGTTGTCTTTTATTTATTAAATAAAGGAAGGTTAATTAAAATATTCAGTATACTGCTAGTAGTAGTGGCTATTATTTTGATTACTCCTTTGGGAGGCTTTATATCAATGTTAGGATTATTAGATGGCATATTTAATTTTAGAAGAATTCAAAATGATATATAAAGTCCAAATAGGAGGTTAATAATGCAGAAAAATAATTTTTTCAAACCACCAGGTACTAATACGTACTTGTGGATAATAGGTATTCTTGTAGCAATATTAGCAATATATGAACCAATACTTTCATTTATAGGAGGACTTTTATTAATATATTTAGTCCATGATAATTGGAAAAGTTCAAATTTAAAGAAACAAGAGTGGATTAAATTTATTGAGAGTTTATCTCAAGATTTTGATTCTGCTACAAAACATGCTATATTTAATATGCCTTTTCCGTTAACTATGATAGAAATTGATGGGACTATTAGTTGGTATAATTCAAAGTTTTCGAAATTAATTGAGGAAAAGGATATTTTAAATAAAAATATAGAAAGTTTAATACCAGGCTTTAAAGTAGAAGAGGTATTAAAGGAAAAAGATGATATACTTTTTTTAACTATTAATTTTAAAGAAAGTGAATACAAAGTGTTTTTTAATGTAGTAGAAATAAATAAAACGGTAACTGCCGCTAAAACTATTATTATGCTTTACTGGATCGATAATACTAGTTTTAAAACTCTTAAGGAAATGTATAATAATGAAAGATTAGTAGTATGTTTAGCTTATGTAGACAATTATGATGAGGTTAAAAGCTCAACAGATGAAGTGAGTAGACCAGTAGTATTGGCAGAAATAGATAAGAAAATAAACTCTTATGCAAGTGAAATGAATGGATTTGTAAGAAAATATGAAAGTGATAAATATTTAATTATTTTTGAAAATAAATATTTAAAAGAAGCAGAAATGAAAAGATTTGATATTTTAGATGATATTAGAGAGATAAAATTAGGAAATACTATTCCTATTACATTAAGTATGGGAGTAGGAGTAAATGGAAATGATCCTAATGAAAATTATAAGTATGCAAAAGCTGCTATAGATATAGCTTTAGGTAGAGGTGGAGATCAAGCAGTAGTTAAAAAGATTGATAAATTAGATTTTTATGGTGGAAAGACTAAGGCTGTTGAGAAACGAAATAAAGTAAGGGCTAGAGTGATTTCTTATGCATTAAGACAGCTTATAGATCAATCAGAAAATGTGTTTGTAATGGGACACAAAACAGCAGATATGGATTGTTTTGGTGCTAGTATTGGTATACTTAAAGTAGCAGAATATAGAGATAAGAAAGGTTATATGGTACTTAGTGAGGTAAACCCTGCTATTAGTAATATATATAACAGAATGAAAAAAGAACAACCAGAATATTTAGATAAAATAGTTACACAAGAAGAAGCTGAAGATCTAATAGGTAAAAATTCTTTATTAGTAGTAGTAGATAATCATAGACCCAGTTATACAGAAGCTCCTGAGCTTTTAAATAAAATAGATAAGGTAGTCCTCATAGATCATCACAGAAGAGGCGCAGAATTCATTAAAGAACCTATTCTTGTATATCTGGAACCTTATGCATCTTCTACTTGTGAATTAGTAACAGAAATACTATATTATATGACAGATAAAATGGAGTTAACAAAGTTTGAAGCAGATGCTTTACTTGCTGGAATAAGTGTTGATACAAAAAATTTTACTTTTCAAACAGGAGTAAGGACTTTCGAAGCTGCTTCTATTTTAAAAAGAGCTGGTGCAGATACTACAACTGTAAGACAGCTTTTTAGGGATGATTTTAAAACGTTTATTCAAAAAGCAGATGTAATAAGAAATACTTCTATAGTATTTGAAAATATAGCTATAGCTAGACTAGAATCAAAGTCTGATGATTCAATACTTATTGCTGCACAAGCAGCCAATGAATTATTAACTATTGATGGGATAGAAGCCTCTTTTGTATTGGCAAAAATTAATGATAGAATTCATATAAGCGGTAGATCTTTGGGAAATATAAGTGTACAAATAATATTAGAAAAACTGGGTGGTGGAGGACATTTAAATAGTGCTGGAACTCAATTAGAAGATAAGGATATGGAAGAAGTAGAAAAATTATTAATTAATGCTATAGATGAATACTTAAAGGAAGGTGAAAAAAAATGAAAGTAATATTATTAAAAGATGTAAAAGGATTAGGAAAAGAAGGAGATTTGGTAGAAGTCAAAGATGGTTATGCTAGAAATTTTCTTTTTCCAAAGGGTGTTGTTGTGGAAGCAACAAAAGGTAATTTAAAAGAATGGAAAAATAGAAAGAAGGCGGAAGAAAGTAAAGAAAAAGCTGAATATGAAGAAGCATTAAAATTAAAAGAAAAATTAGATAATGTACAAGTTCAATTAAAAGGAAAAGCAGGAGAAGAAGGTAAATTATTTGGTTCTATTACTTCAAAAGATATAGCAAATGCTTTGAAGAAACAACATAATGTAAATATAGATAAAAGAAAAATTGATATGAAGGACAATATAAAAACTCTTGGTACTACTGTTGTAGGTGTAAAAGTTTATCCAGATATTGTAGCTGATATAAGAGTAAATGTTGTACAAGAATAAAAGAGGGTGGTAGAAATCGAAGAACAAGTATTGGGGAATATGCCTCCCCATAGTTTAGAGGCAGAACAATCAGTTTTAGGAGCAATGGTTATTGATAAGGATGCTATAAATACAGCTATTGAAATCCTTAAACCAGAAGATTTCTACAGAGAAGCCAATAAAGAAATATTTGAAACTATTATTGAACTTTATAACAGAAATGAACCAGTAGATTTAATAACACTCTCTGAAGAATTAAAAAGAAGAGATACATTAGAAAATATTGGTGGACTTACTTATTTGGCTAATCTTTCAAGTGGAGTATCAACTACAGTAAATACCAAATATTATTGTAAAATAGTTGAAGAAAAGTCTATTCTTAGGCGTTTGATAACATCATGTCATGATATTATAGCTAAAAGTTATGAAGATAATGAAGAAGTTAATAGCATAATTGAACAAGCAGAAAAAAATATATTTGATATAACACAAGGTAGAAATAGAGAAGGATTTGTACCTATAAAAGATGCCTTACTAGAAAGTTTTTCAAAAATAGAAGAAATGGCAGCTAAAGGTGACGGTATAACAGGATTAACTACAGGTTTTGTAGATTTGGATAATAAACTATCTGGTTTACAAAAATCTGATTTAGTATTGTTGGCTGCTAGGCCTTCTATGGGCAAAACTGCTTTAGGTCTTAATATTGCTTTAAATAGTGCTTTAAAAGAAAATGCAAAAGTAGCTATTTTTAGTTTGGAAATGTCTAAGGAGCAGTTAGTTCAAAGAATGCTTAGTTCTTTTGCTCATGTAGAATTACAAAATATAATTAGTGGAAATCTTAATGAAGAAGAATGGATGAATATTATTCAAGCTATGGGACCTTTATCCCAAATTGATATTTTTATTGATGATACTCCAGGACTTTCCCTAATGGAAATGAAGGCTAAATGTAGAAGATTAAAAGTCGAAAAAGGCTTGGATTTAATTGTTATTGATTATTTACAACTTATGGAGTCAGCAAGTAGACAAGAGAATAGGCAACAGGAGATTTCCTCAATTTCTAGAGGATTAAAGGCTTTAGCAAAAGAAATGGATTGTCCAGTAGTAGCTTTGTCTCAACTTTCTAGGGCTCCAGAGTTAAGATCAGACCATAGGCCTATCTTATCAGACTTAAGAGAGTCAGGGGCTATTGAACAAGATGCCGATGTTGTACTATTTTTATATAGAGATGAATATTATAATGTAGATACTGATAAAAAAAATATTGGTGAAGTTATTATAGCAAAACATAGAAATGGCCCAACAGGGACAGTAGAATTAGTATGGATGGGTCAATTCACTAAGTTTGGAAATTATGAAAAATTTAGGGAATAGATTTTATTTGGTTTATTTGGGTATGCATAGTAATAACAGTCTTTAAGAAGGAGAGGGTTATTATGGATAATAAAAAAATATTAGATGTAACAAACTCAGTTAAGTGGATAGGTATTTTGGATCCAGGTTTGATAACTTTTGATGTAGTTATGGAAACTAAATATGGCTCTACTTACAATTCATATTTTATAGATGCAGAAAAGAAAACTATAGTAGAGACAGCTAAAGAAAGCTTTAAAGATGAATATTTAGATAAAGTAAAGAATGTTGTGAATCCAGAGGAAATTGAATATATTATAATCAATCATACAGAGCCAGATCATTCTGGAAGTTTGAGACATCTTCTAAGAATAGCTCCAAATGCTACAGTAGTTGGAAGTAGAGGAGCAATAAACTTTTTAAAAGGTATGTTAGATGTAGAATTTAAAAACAAAGTAGTTAGTCATGGGGATACTTTAGATTTAGGTAATAAGACTTTAAGATTTATTGGTGCTCCATTTTTACATTGGCCAGATAGTATGTATACGTATTTAGAAGAAGAAAAGATATTGTTTACTTGTGATTCATTTGGCTGTCATTTTTGTGATGAAAGAATGTTTGATGATTTGGTGGATAATTTTGATGATGCTTTTCATTATTATTATCAAGTTATTTTAAGTCCATTTAGTAATTATATGCTTGAGGCAATAGATAAAATAAGAGATCTTGATATTAATATAGTGGCACCAGGACATGGTCCTATATTGAGAGAAAATTGGAAGAAATACGTAGAAATGTCTGAGAAATTAGCAAAAGAAGCACTGGATAGACCTAAAAAGGAGACAGTATTTATTCCTTATGTTTCTGCATATGGGAATACAGAACAAATTGCAAAAAATATAAAAGAAGGAATTCAAAGTGTTGGTGACATAGATGTTGAAATAATGGATGTAGAGATGGCAGATATTAGTGATGTTTCAGAAAAAATAGAGAAAAGTACAGCTATAATTATTGGTTCACCTACAATAAATCAAAACACTCTTCCTCCCATATACAAAGTTTTTGCAGTAATTAATCCTATTACTAATAGGGGAAAATTAGCAGGAGCTTTTGGTTCTTATGGTTGGAGTGGAGAAGCAGTAAAAATTATTCAAGAAAATATGAAAAATTTAAAGTTAAAAGTATATGATGAAGAAGGTCTAAAGATTCATTTCATACCTTTTGAAGAGGCTTTACAAAAAGCTAAAGAATATGGACAAGGTTTTGGGAAAAAACTTTTAGAAATGACTAAATAAATGTTTTTGATATTGGGGAGGAGGGTTTAACCTTCTCCTCGAAATAATTATGAATGAGGAAAAATAATTATGGAAAATATAAAGGGTAAGAAAATAAAAATAACTTTATTTAAATTAGAGGATGCTTTGCAAATGAGAAAATGGGGTTCTCATGACAATCCTCTTTTTAGTGATTATAATTTTCCATTAGAGGATTATTCTGAAATTCGTGAATGGTATAATGCAAAAATTTTTGGAATAAATAAAAAATATTATTCTGTTTATAATGAGGAGAATAAGTTTATTGGATATTTAGGTATAAAAAATATACGAAAAATATTAAAAGAAGCCACTTTGGGAATAGTTTTTGATCCTAATTATATTAATAAAGGATATGGAACAGAAACGTTGAGAACTTTTTTAGATTATTATTTTAATGTTTTGGGAATGAGGTCTCTTTTATTAGAAGTAGCAAAATTTAATAAAAGGGCTATGAGAGTTTACAAGAAAAATGGTTTTAAAATAGTAGACAAATATTTAGAAAAATACTATGACCAATTTATAGATTTAAATAATCCTTATTTTTTAGAGGAAAAATCATCTTTTGTTATAAAACATGGTAAAATATATAATTACATATATAAGATGAAAATAGACAAAGATACTTTTAAAAAAATGGAGGAAATAAATGAGTAATAACAATTTTGAGATTGAACTTGGACAACTATTGGCAAGTATTTCTTATATATTAGATGTATCAGAAAATAGATATTTTGGACATTCAAAAAGAACAGCATATATATCTTATTGTATAGGGAAGGAAATGAAACTTAATAATGAAGAATTAGCAGATATATATTATGCAAGTCTTATTCATGATATAGGAATGTCAGGACAAATGACGAGATATAGTATAAGTGAAATTCATTTCAATGAAGAATTAAAGAAAGCTCATTGTGAGTTAGGATATGATATAATAAAAACTCTTCCTCTTAATTCTAAAATTGCAGAATATATTTTATTTCATCATGAAAAATGGGATGGAACAGGAGTATTTAAAATAAAAGGTTATCAAATTCCATTAGTTAGTCAGATAATTCATATTGCAGATTTTTTTGAATTATTTTTTTTAAGGAAGTATGGTAAAATAGGGTCAAATAAAGGAATAGTAAAAGAATGGTTAAATACTTATAAGAATAAAATGTTTAGTAAAGATTTAATTAATGTTTTTTATTTAGTTATGGGAAAGGAAAAGTTTTGGCTAGATTTACTGCCTGAAAATATATTACAAGTGTCAAAATTAATTATGCCAAAGAGAAATTTATTAGTAGATACAAATGGTCTTAAACAGATTTCAGAAGCTTTTTCTATTCTTATAGATAGTAAAAGTAAATTTACTAATAAGCATTCTCGTGGTGTTTCAAAAATCACTAAAAGATTTGCTAGTTATTTAGGATATAGTCCTTTAATGGTAAATAAATTAGAAATAGCTGCTAACCTTCATGATATAGGAAAGTTTGTTATACCTAATGATATTCTTGAAAAACCTGGGAAGCTTACTAGTGAAGAATTTGATATAATAAAATCCCATTCTTATTATACGAAAATTGCTTTAAAACAAGTAGAAGGATTAGAAGATATTGCGGAATGGGCGGGAAATCATCATGAAAAGCTAAATGGAAAAGGTTATCCAGAAAAATTAAATGCAGATACTTTAACTAAAGAAGATCAGGTAATAGCTATAGCAGATATATATCAAGCTTTAACAGAAAATAGATCTTATAGAAAAGGGATGGGAAAGAAAGAAACTATAAAAATAATGGATGAAATGACTAGAAACGGACATATATCTAGAGAGTTATTTTTAGATTTTAAACAGGTGGCTTTATAAGGTGGGTGGTATTATGAGTTTTGTTTTGGATACTACGGAAATTGATTTAGGTAGTACTCCTATAGAAAATATTTTTATAAATGATTTTATGCCTATGGCTAATGGTACTTATGTGAAAGTTTATTTACTAGGCTATAAATATGCTTATGATAGGGATCTTAACATTGAAGTAGATAATGAAACTATTGCTAAACATTTAGAAATTCCTTTAGCTGATGTATTAAGAGCTTGGGATTTTTGGGAGGAAAAAGGCATAATTGAGAAAATTTCAAAGGATGCTGAAAATGAATATGATTATAAAGTAAAATTTTTAAATTTGAAGCAGCTTTATATAGACAATAATTACAAACACATTACTTTTTCTTCAGACGAAGAATCAAAGCCTAAATATTATAATTGTAATACAAAAGAGGTAATTGAAGCAAATACTTCTCCTGCAGTACAAAGAATGTTTTCTGATATTGAATATACAATTGGAAGACCATTGTTTCCTAATGAAAAGCAGAGGATTGTTGAATGGTTGTATAATTATAATTTAAATCCAGAATTAGTAGCTAAAGCATTTTTTTATTCTCGAGAGATAAAAGGGAGTAAAAATATTAATAGTGTTGAGAGAGTAATAAAAACTTGGTATAATAAGGGAATAGTAAATGTAGAAGGTCTAATGGAATATTTAAAAAAGAAAGATGAAAGAGTATATTGTTATGAAAGAATAATGAAATCATTGGGATTCATTGGTAGAAATATAAGTGAAGGGGAAAGAAATGTAGTAGATAAATGGTTTGATGAATATAAATTTTCTTTAGAAGTAGTTTTAAAAGCTTGTGAAAATACGAAAAAAACAGCTAACCCTAGTATAAATTATATAGATGGTATATTGTCATCTTGGTATAGTAAAGGTATTAAATCTGTAGAAGAGATAGAGATAAAAGATAAATTGCCAAATAAAGTAAATAGAAAAAGCAATAGAAATTATAAAGGAAATAATAAATCTAAAGCAACAAAAACGAGATTTCATAATTTTGAACAAAGGACTTCACAATATACTTCTGATGAGCTGGAGGAAATTGCTAGAAAAAAGAGAGAAGAATATTATTTTAAAATAAAAGGTGATTAATTATGAATAATTTTATATTAAATGAAATATTAATGGAATTTGAAAGAAAAAGGGATCGAGCTCATTATGAACAACAACTTAGGAAGGAAAAAGTATATTCAAAAGTACCTGAAGTAAGGGATATTGATGAAGAGATTTCTAAAACAGGATTTTATATTTCAAAAGCTATTTTAAATGATCCTTCTAGCTATAAGGAAAATTTAAATAAAGTAAAAAAACGAATGGAAAAATTAAAAATGAAGAGAGCGGTTCTTTTAACAGAAAATAATATAAATGTAGAATATTTAGATGTAAATTATGAATGTGATAAATGTGAAGATACTGGTTATTTACCTAATGGGAATAAATGCAATTGTTTTAAACAAGCTCTTATAAATAGGGCTTATAAAATGTCAAATATAGAAAATATATTGAAAAAAGAAAATTTTAGAACCTTTAATATAAATATATTTCCAGATACTCAAGTAAAAGGAGAAAAGTTTACGCCTAGGCAAAATATGATGAATATTTTAAGTATTAGTGAGGGGTTTGTAAGTAATTTTGATGAAAAAAATGAAGAAAATCTCTTGTTTTATGGTTCTACGGGTCTTGGGAAAACTTTTATGTGCAATTGTATAGCTAAGGCTCTTTTGGATAAAAATAAAATAGTAATTTATCAAACTGCTTTTACAATATTAGAAATTATAGAAAAACATCGTTTTAAAAGAGATACAACTGAATTTGATGAATTAGAATATAATTTGCTTTTAGATGCAGATTTACTTATTATAGATGATTTAGGAACAGAAGTTTCAAATACTTTTACAAATGCAGAAATATTTAATATTGTAAATACTAGACTTATAAATGAAAAGAAAACTATTATTTCAACTAATTTGACACCTAAAGAAATATCAGATATTTATACTGATAGAGTATTTTCTAGAGTTTTAGAAAAATTTATACCTTTAAAATTTTATGGCCCTGATTTAAGATGGGCTAAATGGGATGAAAATAAATAAGTATTAAATACTCCTTTAAAATGGGAGTATTTTTTTATTGTGATATAATTAAATAATAAATAAGGGAGGGAATTTTTATGAATTCTGGGGAAAGAAGAGAGAAAATATTAAAATTATTGAATAAAACAGTTAAACCTATTAAGGGTACAGTTTTGGCAGAAAAAATGGGAGTTAGTAGACAAATAATAGTACAGGATATTGCTATTTTGAGAGCAAAGGGTCATGATATTTTTGCAACACCTCAAGGTTATTTTATCCCACAAATTGCAAGTGACAATAAAATGGTAAAAAAAATAGTTTGCAAACATACAGGATATGAAGAGATAGAAGATGAGTTAAAAACTATAGTAGATATGGGAGGAAAAGTCTTAGATGTAATAGTTGAGCATCCTATATATGGGGAGATTAAAAGTTCTTTGATGGTATGTTCAAGATTAGATGTAGCTCAATTTATGAATAGTTTGAAAGAAACAGGAGCAGAACCATTGTCGGCATTAACAGAAGGGGTACATATTCATTCTATAGAAGTAGAGGATGAAAAGATATTTAAAAAAATAGAAAAAGCATTAAAGAGAAAAAATTACTTGATTGATTCAGAATAAAGTGATATATTTGTATTCGCAGATGACAAGACAGCTGCAAATACAAAATCAAGGAGTGTTTACATTGAAAGAAGTAAAAAATACAAAAGGAAATAAAATCAAGGAATATTTTATTAAAGTATTCAATGGTATGGCTTTAGGGCTTTTTTCTTCACTAATTATTGGACTTATTATTAAGCAAGTAGGAGCACTTATCAAAATAGATTTAATAATTACATTTGGTCAATTTGCACAATATATGATGGGTCCAGCAATAGGAGCAGGAGTAGCTTATAGTATCAATGGTTCTCCATTAACTATTTTTGCTTCAGTAGTTACTGGAGCTATAGGCGCTGGTACTATAGTATTAAATGGTGGAGAAATGGCTATACAAGTTGGAGAGCCTGTAGGTGCTTTTATTGCAGCATTAGTTGGAGCAGAATTTTCAAAAATTATTCAAGGAAGGACAAAAGTAGACATAGTATTGGTACCTTTATCCATCATTGTAGTAGGTGGCTTAACAGGTCATTATGTAGCACCAGCAGTAAGTGCTTTTATGACTTTTATAGGTAGTATGATAAATTTAGCTACAGAATTACAACCTATACCTATGGGAATATTAGTATCAGTATTAATGGGCATAGCTTTAACTTTGCCTATCAGTAGTGCAGCCCTGGCTATATCGTTAGGATTGAGTGGTTTAGCTGCAGGTGCCAGTACAGTAGGATGTTGTGCTCAAATGATAGGGTTTGCTGTAGCTTCTTATAAGGATAATGGTTTTGGCGGTTTTATTGCTCAAGGAATAGGAACTTCAATGCTCCAAATACCTAATATAATTAGAAAACCACGAATTTGGATACCTCCAATAGTCGCATCAGCTATTTTGGGTCCAATATCTACTACAGTATTTAAGATGGAAAGCAATATGATTGGTGCTGGTATGGGTACTAGTGGATTGGTAGGACAATTTGCATTAGTAGATATTATGGGGGGAAGTTCTAAAGTATTTATATCAATGTTATTGATGCATTTTATATTGCCAGGAATTATATCATATATAATAGCTCGATGGATGGGGAATAAGGGCTATATTGAAGCAGGAGATATGAAAATTAATTGATTATTTATATTTACTATTGGGCATACTTTAATAAACCTTGAAAAAGATTTTTTATCATGGTATAATATCAGGTAAAATCAATATGATGCTATGAAGGGAAATAGTAAGCAAGTTTGTCTTTCACAGAGAGCCAATGAATGGTGGAAATTGGTAGGATAAATTGTTGAATCCAGCCTGGAGCAAAATATTTTGTAAGTGAGCCATTATTAAGCTAAATAGGGTGGCAACGCGGGAAAGACTCTCGTCCCTAAAAGGGATAGAGAGTTTTTTTATTTATAAAAAAGAAAAAAGGAGGTTGAAAAATGTTAGATATCAAAAGAATAAGGAAAAATCCAGAAGAAGTGAAAAAAGGTTTAGCAAAGAGAAAGGGAGATTACGATATTGATAAAATTATAAAATTAGATGAACAGAGAAGAAAGTTATTAGTTGAAGTAGAAGAAAAAAAAGCTAAACAAAATCAAGTTTCAAAAGAAATACCTAAGATGAAAAAAGAAGGAAAAGATATTTCTTCATTGTTAGATGAAATGAGAGAGTTATCAGATAATATAAAATCTATGGATGTAGAAGTAAAGGAAATCGATGAAGAACTTAGAGATTTATTACTTTGTATACCTAATATACCTCATGAAGACGTGGTAAAGGGTGAAATTGATGAAGACAATGTAGAAATAAAAAAAGCTGGGAAACCTACTAAATTTTCTTTTGAACCTAAAGCTCATTGGGATTTAGGAGTAGATTTAGATATATTAGATTTTGAAAGAGCATCTAAAATTACAGGTGCAAGGTTTACAGTTTTTAAAGATCAAGGTGCATTGTTGGAAAGAGCTTTAATTAATTTTATGCTAGATTTACACACAGTAGAGCAAGATTATAAAGAAGTCTCTCCTCCTTTTATGGTTAATAGGGCAAGTATGATTGGAACGGGGCAACTTCCCAAATTTGCAGAAGATGCATTTGGAGTACCTAGCAAAGATTATTTTTTAATACCTACAGCAGAGGTTCCTGTTACCAATCTTCATAGGGATGAAATACTTGATGAAGAATTATTACCAATATATTATACAGCATATACTCCTTGTTTTAGGCAAGAAGCTGGTTCGGCAGGGAGAGATACAAGAGGTTTAATTAGAAATCATCAATTTGATAAGGTAGAATTAGTTAAATTTTCAAAGCCTGAAAATTCTTATGCTGAATTAGAAAAGTTGACAGCAGATGCAGAAGAAGTATTAAAATTATTAGGTTTGCCCTATAGAGTAGTTATACTTTGTACTGGGGATTTAGGATTTTCATCTGCAAAAACCTATGATCTTGAAGTGTGGATGCCTAGTTATAATAGATATGTAGAAATATCTTCCTGTAGTAATTTTGAAGATTTTCAAGCTAGAAGGGCTAATATTAGATTTAGAAGAAAAGAAACAAAGAAATTAGAATATGTTCATACATTAAATGGTTCTGGTCTAGCAGTAGGTAGAACTACAGCAGCTATAATAGAAAATTTTCAACAAGAGGATGGTTCTATACTAATTCCGGAAGTATTAAGACCATATATGAGGGGATTAGAGAAAATAAATAAATAGTAAAAAATAAAAGATAGAAATATTGATATGCTCCCTCTAGGGTACAGATTAAAGAATAAAAATTTTATGCCCTAGGGGGAGCATTGTTGTGTCCAGAAATAGAGTATAGTTCATATATTAATATTTTAATTTTAAACAAAATCAATATAAGAAACTTAAAGATGAAGGATTTTGAAGTTTTTTAGAGAATTAGTAATATAACATATAATGGAAATTAATATAATTATTTGTAGGAGGATGGATGTGTTAAAAAAACGTAAGAAATTATTATTTATATATATAATTTTAGTTTTGACTTTAATATTAGGTGCATGTCAAAAAAAAGAAATATCTGAAGTAAAAAAGTATCCTACATTAGTAACTGAAGATTATAATAATATTAAACAAGATGAAATTAATCATTATAAAATAGATGTAGAATTTAATCCTGATGAAAAGAATTATATTGGTAATCAAGAAATTACTTATATAAATAATACAGATATGGAATTAAAGGAAATATATTTTCATCTATATCCTAATTATTTCAAATCAGTAGATACAGTACCTATCTTTGACAATAAGTATAGAACTTTTCCTACAGAATTTGAACCTGGCTATATAAATATAAATAAAGTACTTGTAGATAAAGATAAAAATAATTATAATATAGAGGGTATAGGAGATACCATTCTTAAAGTTAATTTAAAAAAACCTTTAAAACAAAAAGAAAAAGTTGAAATTTATATGGAGTATATTGGTAAATTACCACCTGTAGAGGAGAGATTTGGTTATAATGAAAAGACTTATAATTTTGGAAATTGGTATCCAATAGCTTGTGTATATGATGAGAAAGGTTGGAATAAGGATCCATATTATAGTCTTGGAGATCCATTTTATAGTGATGTTAATAATTATAGTATAACTATAACTACTCCTAAAAATATGATTTTGGCGTCTAGTGGAAATATTATTTCAGAAGAAGTTAAAAAAAATAAGAAACATTGGAAAATAGAAGGGAAACTTATGCGAGATTTTGCTTGGGTGTGTAGCAAACATTTTGTAGTAGAAAATAGAGATGTAGATGGAACTTTGATTAAAGTATATTTTTTGGCAGATGAACCACATATAAATAAATATGCTTGTAATATAGCAGAAAGATCTATAAAAATATTTAGTAATATATTTGGAAAGTATCCTTATGGTTATTATTCTGTTGTTATGAATTGTTTTCCTTCTGGAATGGAATACCCAGGATTAGTATACATTTCAGAAGATTATTGTAATGTAGATAATAAATATTATTTAGAAAATACAATTGTTCATGAAACAGCTCATCAATGGTGGTATGGAGTAGTAGGAAATAATCAAATAGATGAAGCTTGGTTAGATGAATCACTTGCTACTTATTCAGAAGTTATATATATGAGTGAATATTACGGGAATTCTTATGGTGAAAAATATTATGATGCGAATATAAAAGAAGTTTATAAGAGAGCAAAAGAAACCCTTAATATTGATGATAAAGTACTTAAACCTTTAGATGAATTTGTTAATTGGAATGATTATGGGCCCTTAGTTTATTCAAAAGGTGCTATGTTTATAAAAAGTATAGAAGAGGATTTTGGTAAGAATATACTTTATGATATACTTAATAAGTATTATGAAAAGTATAAATTTTTAAATGCAACTACAGAAGATTTTTTAAAAATATGTGAAGAAGTAACAGGGGAAAGTTTTAAAAAAAGAGCAGATAAGTGGTTATATGGAGAGAATTAATTAATGTAGGTGATAATTGTGGGGAAAATATATAAAATAAAGAATTTAGTAATATTAATTGTAATAATTGCAATTTTATTTTTTAATAGTGTATTAGTTTATGGCGATGAAATAGGTATAGAAAATGGAACGACTGCTTATTTGTTAGGAGATTTTGAAAGTGGAGAGATATTAGAAGAGTACAATATTGATAAACCTATGGAAATTGCGAGTATTACAAAACTTATGACTTATTTAGTAGTTATGGATGAGGTGAAGAAAGGTAATATTTCTCTTGATGATTTTGTATATATAGACAAGGAAGTTGAAGAGGTTAAAGGTTCTAGCTTTGATTTGAAAGAAGGAGAAGTATTTACAGTTCAAGAATTAATAGAAGCATTAATAGTTATTTCTGCTAATGATGGAGCAGTAGCATTAGCAAAATATATTGCAGGGAACGAGCTGGAATTTGTTGGGAAAATGAATGGTATGGCAAAAAAATTAGGACTTAAAAATACTTTGTATTTTAATTCTACAGGATTGCCACAAGATGGAGTACAAAATATTATGAGTCCTGAAGATATTTTTACTTTGGCAAGGCATATTATAAAAAAATATCCTGAAATATTAACTGTAGCTTCATTACCTTATATAGAAGTGAAAGAAAAAGATTTAAAAATAGAAAATACAAACTATTTGATTAAAGAATTAGATGGAGTAGACGGATTAAAAACTGGTTTTACAGATAAAGCAGGATATTGTTTAGTATCAACTATGAAAGTGGGAAATGAGGTTAAATCTAAAATAGAAGATTTTAGATTTATAGGAATAGTTATGGGAACCAAGAATGAAGAAGAGCGAAAGGAATTATCTAAACAACTTCTTCAATATGGAGTTAGTACTTATCATAAAGAGAATATAGTGTCAAAAAAGCAACCTGTGAAAAATATAAAAATACCTAATAGTAAGAAAGAAGAAGTTTCTATATATCCAATAAGAAATGTAAATATATTGAGAAAAAAAGATGATAGAATAAATAAAGATATAATATTAAAGGATAATCTTAAGGCACCCTTAAAAAAGGGAGATAAAGTAGGATTAATAAGAATTTCAAAAGATAATGGAGTAGTAGATGAAGTAGATTTGATAGTTAAAGAAGATTATAAAAAAGCATTTTTTTTAACTACAATATTTAGATATTTAAAAAATATTTTTTGATTATACAAAATTGACAATTTCAATGTTTTGTTGTAAAATATATAAGCATAAAGATATGTGCATCCGTAGCTCAGGTGGATAGAGCGACGCCCTCCTAAGGCGTGTGTCGGGGGTTCGAATCCTCTCGGGTGCACCATTTTTAGGGTGATTTTGTGGAAGAAAAATATATGAGATTAGCGTTATTAGAAGCTTACAAAGCTTCTAATATTTTTGAAGTACCAGTAGGGGCTATTATAGTATGTAAAGGAAAAATAATTGGTACTGGCTATAATAAACGAGAAACATTAAAAAATCCTATAGCTCATGCTGAAATGATAGCTATAAAAAATGCTAGTCAAATATTACAAGGCTGGCGACTTCTTGATAGTACTATGTATGTTACATTAGAACCTTGTCCTATGTGTGCAGGTGCTATATTAAATGCAAGAATTGAAAGGTTAGTAATTGGAGCTAGAGATTATAAAATGGGTAGTTGTGGGACAGTAGTAGATTTATTACACAATTCTAATTTTAATCATAGTGTAGAAGTGACATGGGGAATACTGGAAGAAGAATGTTCAACACTTATAAAAGATTTTTTTAAAAAGTTGAGAAATAAATAGGGAGAGGTGACCGAGAGGTTGAAGGTGGTGGTCTCGAAAACCATTGTACGATTTATCGTACCGAGGGTTCGAATCCCTCTCTCTCCGCCAAAAAAGGCACTCAAAATATATTTTGAGTGCCTTTTTGTAGGTAAATTAATTTATTCAAGTGTTTCTAGTATCCGCAAATAGTGATATGCTTCTCTTAAAGTATGATCGGCTAATAAAGGAAGTATTATAGATTTAATTTCACATTTTATTAATCCTTCTGTACCTGATTTTTTAAATTTAATTATATTTTTTGTAGCTTTTTGACTTTGTTCTGTTATTTCTTTAGAAATAAGATTATTATCTAAAAATTTTTTAGCTTTTTCAGTTAGTTTTTCAAATTCTTTTGCAATATTGTCAGCAATATTAAATAACTTTTTTTCTGATGGATCTAAAAGTCCTCTTATAAATAAAGCATGTTCTTCCATAATATGATTCCAAAAAACTTCTTTTTTTATGAGCTCATTTTTTATAGGTAAATCAGCATAGTTTTCTAAAGCAGTAAGTATTTTATAATAGAATTCAGCTTCTTCTATAACATGATTTAAAAGAGTTGGATAATTTCGATTGAATAGTTTACAGTTTAAGACATTAGATATTACTCTAGTTTTAAAATTAATGGTTTTTTCAACTAAATTAAGTGCATAAGAATTTATATTTTGTATTTCTTTTGATTTATCTGGATAACAATTTGATAAATTATTTTTTATTAAATTCATTTCCATTCTTGTTATTTCAGTGTTGATACATATTCCAGTATAAAATTGAGTAATATTTTCTACGGCTAATGTATAAGGTGTAACTAATTCGTTAGAAATAAGTATTTTTGAGTTAGTATAATCATTAATTAAATATAAAATATGGAGTAAAAAGTTTTCATAATTAGTTTTTAATGTATGGGCTTCTAATATATAATCACTATCTTTAACTGAAAAGCCAGATTCCATAAATATTAGATGCTCTTTCATTAATCTAGCAAAAAATAAATTATATTCTAATGAATATATAATATATTCTTCTTTAGATAGCATAATTAACCTCCTTTATATTAAATCTCTATATATAGTATTTAATTAATAT
The DNA here is from genome assembly GCA_964447805.1 of uncultured Clostridia bacterium. Lineage (GTDB taxonomy): Bacteria > Bacillota > Clostridia > Tissierellales > DATGTQ01 > CAYUTQ01. Next base: position 8,226 of record CAYUTQ010000020.1, on the reverse strand, counting down.
AGTTTTGTGAATGAAAACATTTACAATTTTAGATGATTTGATAAAATTCTTGACTTTAGTTAAGAAACAGTGTATATTTTAGTACAATAATGCTTTTGTGCAATAAAGAACCATAAAAAACTGTAATATTCATTAAATACTATAAAAATAAAAAAAGGTGGTGAATTTCTGGTTTTAGAATGATTTTAAAAGCCAGTATATGCAGTGAAAAATCAAAAAAAAGAATATAGTAATAATAATTTAAATAATAGAGAAAGTTTTAAAAGTAGTTTTGGATTATTTGCAGCAGCTGTAGGATCAGCAGTAGGATTGGGTAATATTTGGCGTTTTCCATATATTACAGGGAAATATGGTGGAGCAGCATTTTTAATTGTGTATTTAATATGTGTTGTTATTATAGGAATTCCTGTAATGTTAGCTGAATTTGTAATAGGTAGAGAAGGACAAAAAGATGCCATAGGATCTTTTAAAAAAATAGCACCAGGAACAAAGTGGTACTTAAGTGGAGTATTGGGGGTATTAGCGGGTTTTTTAATTCTTTCTTTTTATAGTGTAATAGCTGGCTGGACTTTGGAATATTTATTTCAGTCAATTACAAATCAATTTGTAGGAAAAAATGTAGAAGGAATAAAAACTATGTTTGAACAATTTACTTCCAATCCTATAAAACCAATTGTTTGTCAATTTATTGTTTTACTTATTACCTCTTACATTGTAGCTAATGGAATTGAAAAAGGTATAGAAAAGTATTCTAGTATTTTGGTACCTGCTCTTATAATTATTATATTGATCTTAGATATTCAAGCTATTACCTTTCCTGGAGGGAAGAGAGGATTATCTTTTTTATTTAAGCCAGATTTCTCTAAGGTAAATGGGAAAGTTATTTTAGCAGCTTTAGGTCATGCTTTCTTTTCTTTAAGTTTAGGTGCAGGAACTATGGTTACTTATGGTTCTTATATAAGAAAGGATGAAAGATTAGGTAGATCTGTATTGAATATTGCATTAGCAGATACTTTGATAGCAGTGTTAGCAGGTATAGCTATATTTCCTGGGGTATTTTCCTTAGGTATAGAACCAGATAGTGGTCCAGGACTTGTATTTATTACTTTACCTAATGTATTTACTAAATTGCCAGGTGGATATATTTTTTCTGTGTTATTTTTTCTGTTATTAGTTTTGGCTGCTCTCACAAGTACTATATCTATGTTAGAACCTGTAGTAGCATATATAATGGATAGATTTAATTTAAGTAGAAAAAAGTCTACTTTAATTTCAACTAGTTTAATTTTTATAATAGGTATATTTGCATCTTTATCTAATGGTCCATTGTCTAATATATTATTTTTTGGTATGCCGTTATTAGATTTTTTAGATTATGTTACAGCTAATTATTTGATGACTATAGGTTCTTTAATTTCTATAATATTTGTTGGTTGGAAATTAGATAAAAATATAGTAGAAAGACAATTGACTAATGAAGGAACAGAAAGGATAGGTTATTTAAATACCTATAATTTTATAGCTAAATTTATAACTCCTATATTGATTATAATAGTATTTATATCTAGTATAGCAGGAATAATATAAGGCCTAAATCTTTAGGCCTTATTGTATTTAGATATATTGTATATAAATAATGTCAATATATAATCAAAAATTAAGAAAATTATTTGAGCTATTAATATAAACATAGGAATTGGTATTGGAATATTTTTAAGAGTTGAAATGAATGTTTTAAATAGTACGTAAATCAAAGCTATACTTCCATTAAAATAAAGTAATTTTAATATTATTTCTAAAGGTAAATTATTAAGTTTTTCAATATAATTTTTAATAATTCCATAAGGGCCAAAAAAAAGAATATAAAAAAATACATTACCTTTAAAGCCTATTAGTAAAAGGGAAAGTAAGGCCGATGAAATATATATAAGCCAACAATTTTTTAAAGAAGTAAAAATGACCCCTATAGGAATTAAAAATGAAGCACAAGCTAAGAAGAATATTTTATTAAAAGGAATTATAGTGCTTAGATATATAAAAATAATACTTAGTGCAGTAATAATTCCTCCATAAGCAATAGATTTTCCCTTATTTAACAACATCGAATAAAGTCTCCTCCCATGGATTCACACAAACAATCTAAGCAATATAAAGTTGCACAAATTTCACAAAGATCTCTATCTTTTCTATTTTTTTGAGGTTCTCTATAATAGTTATTTTGCATATGTAAAGATTCAAAAGCATTTTTATATTTTATATTATTTGGTTCTACAGAATAAGCTCTATGAAAATTTTCATAAGCAGCATCATACCAGCCTCTTTTTTGATTTATTATTCCCATTAAATAGAACCATTCTGCATTTCTTGTACGAACATTATTTAAAAGGTTTTCTGCTTCTTGTATATTGCCATTTTCAATATTAATAGCTGCTTTGTGGATAAGTTCATCATCTGAAAGATTATCATTGTTCATAAGATATTCATAAGCTTCATTTATTTCTCTCATTCGTTCTTCTGCCAAATGTTTCAAAGGATTATCTTCATGCATGTCAGGATGATATTTTTTGGAAAGCCTGACATAAGCTTTTTTTATTTCTTCTAGTGTTGCATTTTCGTTAATTTCAAGTACTTCATATGGATTTTTCATTTAGTCAACCTCCATTTTTGAAAATATTATTTCCATTTTTTCCAAAAGTCCAAAATGAAAGATATTATAAATAATTCCTTTATTTTTTTTAAGAGGTAAATATTTTAATGTTTCGGCACATTCTCTGGAATAAGATACTAGTATAAAGTCAACTCTATCTTTTATTTTATGTTTAAATTCGCTATAAGGCAAATTATCTTTATTTAAAATATTATTTAATGCATTAAATTCATTTTTTTTCATATCATTTTCTAGATCATCAAAAGCATCCATTATGTATATCCATTTACCTAAATTATAACCTATATGGTATAAAGGTTCTTTGTATGAGGCATTTTTGTTGTAAGCCATAATAATATTTCCAGTCAATTCTCCAAAGGGATGACTAAGCTCATCTAAATTATTTATATTTTCATAATTGTTTTCTATAGAATAATGTTTTTTTAGACCATCTATAATTATTTGTTGAATATATTTGAATTGTGATGGGATTTTTTTAAAATAATTTTTTAGTAATTTAGCTGATAATTGACTTTTTATGGAATTATCATCTTTTATATTATCTAATAAATTATAATATACTAAAGTTACATTTAAAAAAGCAGCATAGTATAATGCAGCATTATTTATTATAAATAACCTTTTTTTAAAGGGATGTAGTATACAGGGCTTTTTAATATATTGATTCTTTTCTTTTTCTAAAGAATCTAAAAAAATTGATAAAAAAGATATATCATAATTAAGAGCTAATCTAGGTAAGTTTCCAAAATTATCTTTGATAGCTTTACATAAGCCGCAATAATAAGCTTTTATTTTTTCATATTCTTTAATTTTTAATTCCATTTTACAGGGAGTTACATAACCAAACATAAAAATCTCCTTATTTTTCATTTTATAATAATATATCATATAAGATTAAACTTGTGAATTAATATGTATTAAATTGAGTCATGTTAAGTATTTGACTATAATTCTTGCTAAGAATATAATAAATTATATAAGCTATAAAAATTTTATGAAAGAAGGGATATTTTGAATTTACTAAAAAACACTATAGAGGCAATTAAACCTGTTGATGAAGAAGCTAAGAAAAAAGCAGCAGAAAGGGTAGATAATTTAGCAAAACCTATAGGGAGTTTAGGAGAATTAGAGAAAATAATTGTAAGAATGGCAGGTATTACAGGAAAACTTCACAATAAGATTGAAAAAAAGGGATTAGTAGTTATGTGTGCAGACAATGGAGTAATGGAAGAAAAAGTAAGTGCTTGTCCTCAACATTTTACTAAAAAACTTACTTTAAATATGGCTAGAGGATTTACAAGTGTCTCTGTATTATCAGATTTAACAAATACAGATATTACTATAGTTGATGTAGGTGTAAAATGGGATTTAGAACATTCTAAAATATTGAATAGAAAGGTTAATTATGGTACTAAAAATATGACCAAAGGTCCCAGTATGACTTGTGAGGAAGCTATTAAGGCTATAGAAGTAGGAATAGAAATAGGAGATAGCCTTTATAATAAAGGATATGATATATTGGGAACAGGAGAATTGGGCATTGGAAATACTACTACTAGTGGAGCAGTATTAAGTGCTTTTTCTGGACTTAGTCCTGATATTACTTGTGGGAAAGGTTCTGGACTTACAGAAGAACAATATCAAAATAAAATAAAAGCAGTAGAAAAGGCACTTGAAATAAACAAACCAAATGGAGAAGATCCTATAGATGTAATTTCAAAAGTAGGTGGATTTGACATAGCTGGAATGTGTGGAGTATTTCTTTCAGCTGCCAAAAATAGGAAACCTGTAGTAATAGATGGTTTCATATCTTCTGCAGCAGCACTTACTGCAACAAAATTTAATCCTCTAGTAAAAGATTATATGTTTCCTTCTCATCTTTCAGAAGAGCCTGGAGCTGTTTATATGGCGAAGGAAATAGGGTTAAATCCTATGCTACATTTAAATATGAGATTAGGAGAGGGATCCGGTTGTCCATTAGCTTTTCAAATTATAGAAGCAGCTCTTTATGTAATGGATAATATGGTCACTTTTGAGGAAGCTAATATTAATAGTGATGTATTAGTAGATATTAGGTGATATTATGATAGTTTTGGTAACAGGAGGAGCAAGAAGTGGGAAAAGTTCTTTTGCAGAAGGTTTGTATAAAGATAAAAAAGATGTAGTATATATTGCTACATCTAGAGTAATGGATCAAGAAATGGAGGATAGAATATATTTACATAAAAAATCTAGACCTTCTTGCTGGAGAACCTATGAAGAAAATTATAATTTGGATAAAGCTATAGGAAGGGAAGAAAATTACTTATTAGATTGTATTACAGTACTTACTTCAAATATTATGTTTGATATTACAAAAGGAAAAGAGAGGATACCTTTAAAATTACAACAAGAAGTTGAAAATACTATATATGAAGAATTAAAAAAATTGATTAATGAAATAGAAAAAAAGAATTATAATTTAGTTTTAGTTACTAATGAAGTAGGCTATTCTTTGGTGCCTAATAATCATGTAGGCAGGGTTTTTAGAGATATACAAGGGAGAGTAAATCAAAAGATAGCATCTTTATCAGATAAGGTATATTTGGTATGTTGTGGAATACCAGTGAAAGTGAAATGATTAAAGGACTAATATTATCAATTCAATTTTTAACTAGGATACCAATAAATATATCAGTAGAGTTTAATAAAAAAAATCTATCTAAAAGTACTTTTTTCTTCCCGTTGACGGGTATGATTATTGGAGGAATTAGTGGTTTTATATATTATTTATTTGCAAAATTAAATAAAGATATAGGAGCATTTTTAGCAGTAACTACTATTATTATTGTTACAGGTGGTCTTCATTTAGATGGTATTTCTGATACATTTGATGGATTTTTATCAGCAAGGAAAAAGGAAAAAGTATTGGAAATAATGAAAGACAGTAGAGTTGGAACTTATGGTGTAGTAGCCATTATATTAGATATATTATTGAAATATATTACCGTTTCACAATTAGAAGGAAATGTTCCACTATATTTAGCTTTATCTTGTGGAAATGGAAGGCTTATAGCCGTCTTAATACTGTCATTTGCAAAAAATGCTCGTCCTGGTGGTATGGGTGATATGTTTAGTAGTAGTAATCCTCAAAAGTATGTAATAGCTGGTGGTATTATTTATAGCATTATTATTTTATTGATAAATCCACTATTTTTAATATCAATAGGAATATCTATATTAGCAGCTTTAATTATGATATATAAAGCCTATAAAATAATAGGCGGTTTTACTGGAGATATTTTAGGAGCAAGTATTGAAATATCTGAAATAGTATCTTTATTAACTTTTTGGGGGTTATTGTCATGGATATAAATTTTATAAGACATGGAGAGACAGAAGACAACAAAAGAGGAGTTTATAGTAGAAAGAAAGTTTCATTATCCAAAAAAGGTAGGGAAGAAATAATAAAATTAAGAGATCATATAGATAATATTTCTTTTCAAAAAGTTTATGTAAGTCCTCTTAAGAGAACAAAAGAAACAATAAAGCTCTTGGAATTAGAAGGTATAGAAGAAGAAAGAATAGTAGAATATAATTTTGGTATATTTGAAGGAAAGTCTTATGGGGAAATAAAAAAAATATATCCTAGAGAGACAAAACTTTGGGCTAATGACTATATAAATTATAGAATTCCACAAGGAGAAAGTTTTAAAGATTTTTATTTACGAGTAGTAAATTTTTTAGAAGAAATATGTAAAACAAAAGAAAATGTATTACTTGTAACTCATGAAGGAGTAATAAAAGCTGCATTATGTTGGGTGTTTGACAATATTGAATATTTTTATAAATTTAAAATAGATAATAGTAGCATAGTGACTATATCAATATGTGATAATTACAAATATATAAAATTATGATATTTTGGCTTCTTATGAAAGGAGTAATATTTATGGAAGAAATAAGAGTTCGATTTGCTCCAAGTCCCACAGGATATTTACATGTAGGAGGAGCTAGGACAGCTTTATTTAATTATTTTTTTGCTAAAAAAAATAATGGAAAGTTTATACTTAGAATAGAAGATACAGATAAGGAGCGATTTAAGGAAGATTCAATATCTCAAATATTGTCTAGTATGAAATGGCTAGGAATGGAATGGGACGAAGGGCCAGAAAAGGGTGGAAAATATGGTCCTTATTTTCAATCAGAGAGAATAGAAATATATAAAAAAGAAGCCAAAAGACTTATAGAAGAAGAAAAAGCTTATTATTGTTTCTGTACTGAGGAAGATATGGCTAAAGAAAGAGAGAAACAAAAAAATAAAAAGCTGTCTTTTAGGTATTCTGGTAGATGTTTATCTTTATCTGAAAAAGAAATAGAAGAAAAATTAGCTCAAGGGCAACCTTATGTTATTAGGGTTAAGATACCTAAAGAGGGAACTACAGAAATAGATGATTTAATTAGAGGAAAAGTAGTATTTGATAATGATCAACTTGATGATTATATTATTATGAAATCTAATGGTATGCCTACTTACAATTTTGCTTGTGTAGTAGATGATAATGCAATGAATATAAGCCATGTAATTAGGGCAGAAGAACATTTATCTAATACACCAAAACAGGTACTTATATATAAAGCTCTAGGTTATAATATTCCTCAGTTTGCACACTTACCTATGATACTTGCTCCAGATAGAAGTAAGTTAAGCAAAAGACATGGGGCTACTTCTGTAGAAGAATTTAGAGAAAAAGGATATCTTTCTGAGGCCATAGTAAATTATTTAACCCTACTAGGCTGGTCACCAGGAGAAAATGAAGAATTATTTTCAATGGAAGATACTATTTCTAAGTTTTCTTTAGAAAAAGTGTCAAAAACTGCTGCAGTATATGATGTAGGAAAACTTACTTGGATGAATGGTCAATATTTAACAAAATTGGATTTAGAATATATAACTAAAGAAGCATTACCTTATTTTATTGAAAAAGGGTTGATTGAACAAAAAGAAATTGAAGGGCATATTGATTATATAAAAAGAGTAATAGATACTAATAGAGAAAAAGTAAAACTTCTTCCTGAAATAGCTGATGCCAGTGAATATTTCTTTAAAGAAATAGAAGAATATGATGAAAAAGGAGTAAGAAAAAGGTTTAAAAAAGAAGACGTTGTTGAGATTTTACAAAAAGGGAAAGAAGTTTTGAGTAATGCATCTAGTTTTGATGTAGAAACAGTTGAAAAAGTATATAGAGATTTAATTGATAAATTAGATATCAAAGGAGGAGACCTTATTCATCCTACTAGATTAGCTCTTTCTGGTAGAACAGTAGGTCCAGGATTATTTGATATAATATCTATTTTGGGAAAAGAAACTTGTATAAAAAGAATAGATCAAGCCATTGAATATATTAATAATTTAGATAATTAAGATACTAAAATTATTGAAAAATATAGTTCGTAAGGTAGTGTAGGGTAATAAAATGTCCCCTATAAACATTGAAGTAACAATGTTTATAGGGGGTTTTTATATAAATAGATCCAATTGAATATGTGTATATAATATGATAAAATATAAAACAATG
>CAYUTQ010000019.1:8001-38123 GCA_964447805.1 uncultured Clostridia bacterium | reverse complement strand
TATAATTTATATAATTCAAATTACTTAAATTTTTAATTCATTTTAGTTAATTATACAATAAAAAATTAGAGCCTTTTAAGCTCTAATTATTAAAAACACTAGTTTTTTCTAATGCAGTTTTTAATGCTACAGCTACTACTGCACCTACTAACCCCTGCATAATATTCCCTGGCACCGAAGCTAATGCTGCTTTGCCACCATACATAAATATTTCAGCTAAATAATATCCTAAAGCCATCCATAAAGCTCCCACTATAGTGGGAAAGAAAGCAGTCTTTTTCCCCAATTTAGTTTCTAATAAACTACCAGCAATAAATCCTTCTAATCCCTTTACTACAAAAGTAATTGGTGCATAATAAGCATAACCTAACAAAATATCTGCTAATGCAGAACCAAAACCTCCTACTATAAAACCACCTTTTTTACCAAGAATAATAGCAGCCATAAATACTACCATATCTCCTAAATTTAAATATCCTTTTGTAGCTATGGTAGGTATATGAATTACCATAGTCATTACTGTAGTAAGTGCAATTAATATAGCATATTGAATAATTACTTTTAAATTATCATTTCTCATGGTGATTCATCTCCTTTTATGTACAAGTGTATGGGTTCATTGTATTCATTTCGTAAACTGTACCCTATATTATGATACAATATCCAATACACATTTGCAAGTACCAAATACACTTTTAACAAATTAAAAACTGCCCTTTAATAGGACAGTTCATTTTAAATTAAAACATTTTCTAAATATTGTCAAAGGATACCTCTTTTATCTTCTCATCTACTTTTTTAATTTGTTTTCTCATTAATCCAAAAGATGTAAAACTAGATATCACATCAGAAATGGGATAAGATAACCATGCTCCTACTGCTCCTACTTCTAATACAGACATAAGCAATATTGATACAGGTAATAATATTATTAATTGCCTAAATATGGATACTACAAAAGAAGTCCTTGCCTTTCCTAATGCTTGAAAATAATATATGGACATATAATAAATACTTATCAATGGAAAAACTGCTATCATAATTCTATAAGCTTTTGCCGATTTCAATATAATATTCTTATCTTTTATAAATATAGAAATTAACTCCTCAGCAAATACCATACTTATTCCCCACAGTATTGCTGAAGTAATAAATGCATATAATGCAGTTTTTTTCACAACTTCTTTTAGTTTTTTATATTTTTTAGCACCCAAATTATAAGCTGCTATAGGCTGCATTGCTGAACTAATACCCATTATTGTTATAAATAAAAACATGGAAATTTTTGAAATTACACCTAATATTATAACACCTTCATCTCCAACATTTGATAAAAGTAAATTATTAAGTATTGCCAATACTATTCCATCTTCTGCCTCAACTATGAAAGCAGAGAATCCAACAGTAAGTATAATTTTCCATCTTTCCAAATCACATTTAAATCCAAATGACAAATCAAAATGTTTCTTTACTTCTCTAAAATGATAATATGAATATAAAAAAGATAAGCCTTGAGATATTACAGTCCCAAGCCCTGCCCCCTTCACTCCATAAGAAAAACCTATTACCAATATGGCATCTATTATTGCATTTCCAATAGCTCCTATAGAAGTACTTTTAAGAGCAATTCGTCTATCCCCTAAAGACATCATTATATAATTCATAGTAGTACTTAAACATTGAAATATACTTCCATAAATTATTATTGCTAAATAATCTTCAGCATAAGGTATTAATCTTTCACTAGCCCCTAATCCTTTTACTATATTAGTTTTAAATACAGAAGTTAATATTATAGTTGGCACCATTATTACAAATATTAAACTCATTGAATTTTTTATTATTTTTTTTAAATTTTTATAGTTTTTTTCTCCATTACTTCTAGCTACAGCAGTAGAAGAACCAATAGCCATCATCATACTAAATGCTACAACAAATCTTTGTACAGGAAAAACTACAACCAAAGCTCCTATAGCCTCGCCTCCCACTGCTCGACCAACAAATATTGTATCTACCATATTATACAACTCAGCTACCAATAAAGATATAATCGATGGGATTGAAAACTTAATAAGAAGCTTTCCTACTGTTTCTCGTTCAAATACATTGCTATTTACCCCAAAGTAAAACCTCCTATACTGTCTTTAATTACAACTAATATGATAACATTTTTGTAATACTTTTTCATATGTCTAAAATTGCCATAAAAAAACTCCAACTAAGTGGAGTTAAAAAACACCTTTGCTATTTAAAAATTCTTTATATTGTTTGTCAGTTTTTAAAATATGATTTTCTATCCAATTAGCTATGAAAACTATTAAATCCATTCCTACTTTTCTTTGTTCCTCATCTATTTTTTCTTCTTTTATAGATGATACTGTCTTAAAAAATACATTATGCTCTTTTTTATGTTCATTATATTTTGGATAATTATATTCTTTCATTAAATTTTCTTCCCAATCAAAGTGATAATGTGCATAATCTTGTAAACTCTTTAATATTTCCATTATTTCATCATATCTATCCAATCCATCTTTTATTGATATAATATTGTATAAACTATAACCTATTCTAAATAACTCCTTATGTTGCCTATCAATCTCCTCAATATTTACACTAAATTCTTCTTTCCACTTAAACATAAATTTTACCCCCTTGTATATTTTTATTAATTATATAATTTTAGTAACTTTACATATAATTATATACCCCATTATTTTGATTTTTATCTAAATAAAAAAGGTCTAGATTTAAAAATCTAAACCTTTTCATTTTCGTCAAACATTTCCCTATGATGTAAACCCACTAAATTTTGTATTGGTACTGTAAATATTATACCTATTCCTGGTTTCTTTAATTCCCCAACTTCTATTACTTTATCAAAAATTTTCTTACAATTCTCATTTTCACACAATATAAGTATAACTTCCTTAGATGCTTCAATATGTATATTTAAAAATTTTTGTATTTCACTTTCCCCCGTGCCTCTACCATAAAGTATAGTGGCGCCCTTAGCCCCTACTTCTTTGGCCTTATTAACAATTTTATCTGCTTTCCCTCTTTCTACAATAGCTACAATACATAATTTATCACCCATAATACAACTCCTTTCTATATTTTAGATAATATTCCTAATGTTAATACAGAAATTACCGCTCCAATAGATGTTAATCCTATAATACCAAACCCAGCCAAAAGTGGATCTACATTCTCTATAATTTTAGCTAATCCCAACGCCACTGCCATATTTAATGGTATATTTACAGGCCCTGTAGTAGCACTAGCTGAGTCCATAGCAATAGCCACAAATTCATCTGGAGCCAAATAGGTCAATACCAATATTATCAATAATAATGGAATCATTATCTTAGTATTTGGAATATTATTTAATATTTTATACATTCCTAATGCCATTCCTCCACCAAACCCTATACCTACTGCATGAATTAAAACCTTATTAGGTATAGCACCTATTGAAATCTCTTCAACTTCCAAAGCTAAAGTTTTCAATGCTGGTTCTACTAAAGTACCAAAATAGCCTAAAACAAATGCAAATACAACAATTAACCATTTTTGCTCCATAATAACTAAATTTTCACCTACAGAATCTCCTAAAGGTAATAAACTAATAGATACTCCCTTTAGAAAAAAATGGAGACCAAATACTGTCAAAAAAAATCCTAACAAAAATTGTTTCCCATTCTCAATAGGTCTCCTTAATCCTAATAATTGAAACAAAAGCAATAATATTGTAATAGGTAGTACACTTTTAGTTGTATCCCACAGTGCTGATAATCCTTCAATAATTTTCATATTTTGTCCCCCTCTATACTATTAATATTAATTTACATAATAAAACTTCATATTGCTTATTATAATAATATAATTTATTTTTTGGGTATTTATTTATATATTGACAAAAAGTATTATTACCTTCATACTAATATATAAGATCTTTAAAAGATGGGAGGTTATGTAAATGGAAAAATACATACCCGAAGTAAAATCTAAATTAAGAACGAGAATAATTGAAGTCCCACCAGTAATATACAGAGCTAGTGGAATTAAAATACTAGGTACACGAATTAAATCCTTACTCTTCTCTACAGATGTAGCTATTATTAAAAACACTAATGCTAATTCTATTATAGCAGTATATCCTTTTACTCCGCAACTATCAATAACCCAAGCTATACTAGAAGTTGCACCTATACCGGTCTTTGTCGGTGTAGGCGGTGGCCTTACAACTGGTAAAAGATCTATTGATATTGCACTACAAGCAGAGCTTATGGGGGCTTATGGTGCTGTTGTAAATGCTCCTACCACTCCTGAGGTCATTAAAAGGATGTATAAACGAATTGATATCCCTATTATTGCTACAGTAGTTTCTGAACATGACAATTATAAAGAAAAATTAGAAGCTGGAGCACGCATATTAAATGTTTCTGGTGGTGCAAATACAACTAATATTGTTAAAAAAATAAGAGCAGAATTTGGTAAAGAATTACCTATTATAGCTACTGGAGGCCCAACAGATGAAACAATTTTAGAAACTATAGAGGCTGGAGCAAATGCTATTACCTATACACCACCTTGTACAGCAGACATATTCGCTGATATAATGAATGATTACAGAAAAGATCGTAAACTGTAGAGGAGCTTGTTAGCCCCTCTATTTTTCTCTAAAATTCTTTATCTTAAAAACTCCCATTTAGTTTCTGTTGTTATAATAGAAAATAAAATAGCACTACATCCAATTATAAATTTAACACTAAAAGGTTCTTTCAAAAAAACAAAAGAAAATAAGCTCCCAAATACAGCTTCCAAACTAAGTATAATAGCTGCTCGAGTAGAAGAAGTATATTTTTGTGCTACAGTTTGAATTAAAAATGCAAGTAATGTTCCAAATACAGACAAATAAAGTACTGGCAAAATAATTTCATTAGTTAAAATAGACATCTTAGGTTCATATATCATTGCAGAAAATAATGAAAAAATTACTGCTGTAAGCATTTGATATATAGTTAATAATATAGGATCATGTTCTTTTGCATAGACTCCTATAGAAACTATATGGCTAGCAAAAAACACTGCACATAGCAATGTAAGACTATCTCCTAGACCTATTTTAAAATTTTTATCTATACTTAATATACCAATACCAACAAAACAAACTATAGCTGAAATTACTTCATAAGAATCTGGCCTTTCCTTACTTATAAACCAATGAAAAAATGGAACCATTACTACATTAGTTCCTGTAATGAAAGCCTGCTTACTAGCAGTAGTATATTTAATTCCATAAGTTTGGGTTGCAAAACCCATAAAAAGAAAAAAACCTATAATAAAACCTGCTTTTACATCTGATAATTTAGTTTCTTTTACCTTATTCCAAAAAACTATAAGCATTATTATAAAGGAAATAGTAAACCTAATTGTCAACATATAAAAAGGTGTAATATGATTGACTGCATTTTTTGTCACTACAAATCCGCTTCCCCATATAATTGCTACAAATAATAAAGATAAATCAGCAAAAAAATTTTCTTTTTTAATCATGTCACCCCTCCTAAGCCAAATGTATATATCATTATACTATAAATTTATAAAGGAACAAAGGAATTTTATGAACTATCACTACTTATAAAAGTGGATAATTCCCTGTTCCCTAGAACATTGCCTAATAGCTAGGCCTTATGCGTTCTTCACAGGCTTACCTTGGCCAGTTCCTGCCTTATATGCCGACATTATTGGTATCTTTAGTACCTTAGATATTTTATACATAGAAGGAATGACTTACAGCTTGATTATAACATTTTTAGTAAATTGATTTCTCTATGTAACCTTATATACCAGTTATCAAAGAACTGTCACAGTATAATGATACCTTATTGAATTTGCAAAAAAAGATTAAAAACTTCATTGCATATTTAGATATTTTCTTCTAAAATGTAAAGTATATGACAAATGTTACACGAAAGGAGATTATAGATTATGAATCAAAAAAACAACTCAATCTTTCCAGAAAATAAATATTTAATAGACAATATAAAAGCACTACAAGAAGTATTCTGGATAAATACTAAGTATGATCATTTTGATAAAATAAAAGACACTCTTCCAATTTCAGAGGTCCATATAAAAGATGCAGAACAAAGGCTCCTAAGATTTGCACCTTATATTGAAAAAGCTTTCCCTGAAACTAAAAACACCAAAGGAATAATTGAATCTACAATAAATGAAATACCCAATATGAAGAATAGTATGGAAAAAATTTTAAATCAAAATATATATGGAAAACTTCTTTTAAAAAGAGATGACTCTTTGCCTATTGCTGGCTCTATTAAGGCAAGAGGCGGTATTTATGAAATCCTAAAATTAGCTGAAACATTAGCTTTAGAAAATAACTTATTATCTTTAAAAGATGATTATTCTATATTATATGATCAAAAATTCAAAAATTTCTTCTCTAATTATACTATTCAAGTTGGAAGTACTGGAAACTTAGGATTAAGTATAGGAATTATAAGTGCAAAATTAGGTTTTAAAGTTAAAGTTCATATGTCATCAGATGCAAAACAATGGAAAAAAGAACTTTTAAAATCTAAAGGAGTAGAGGTAATAGAATATGCTTCAGATTATTCAAAAGCAGTAGAAGAAGGAAGAAAACTATCTTTTAAAGATCCAAATAGTTATTTTGTAGACGATGAAAATTCAAAGAATTTATTTATTGGATATAGTGTAGCAGCCTATAGACTTAAAAATCAATTAGAAGAAATGAATATAACAGTAGATGAAAAGCATCCTTTATTTGTATATCTTCCTTGTGGTGTTGGAGGAGGACCTGGAGGTGTAGCTTTTGGATTAAAACAAATTTATAAAGATAATGTTCATTGTTTCTTTGCAGAACCTACTCATTCTCCTGCAATGCTTCTAGGCCTTGCTACTGGACTTCACGATAAAATAAGTGTAGAAGACTTTGGTTTAGATAATAAAACAGAAGCTGACGGATTAGCTGTTGGAAAACCTTCTAGTTTTGTAGGTAAAATAATGGAGCACCTTTTAAGTGGTGTATATACTATAGAAGATGATAAACTATATAAATTTATTGTATCATTAGTAGAAAAAGAAAATATATATGTAGAACCTTCTGCAACAGCTGGACTTTTAGGTCCTATTATATTATCTGGAAATAAAGGATTAGGCTATATTGAAAAACAAAATTTACTAAAGTATAAAAATAATATCACTCATATTTGTTGGTCTACTGGTGGAAATTTAGTACCAAAAGAGATTATGGATGATTATTATAGAAAAGGACAGAATATCAATAAGTAATTTCTTCATTAATTTTGTTAAAAATATTAACTCTCTTATTATTATAGTAAGAGAGTTATATTATTTAATAATACAATTAGAATTAATTTTCTTTTTTTAAAATTCTCTTTGTTTATATAGTTTTTTAGATATTTGTAAAGACATATAAAAAACTACAATTGAAATTATTAATATACATATATTCACTTTCTCTAAATCCACACTTAATATTTCTTTTAACAAACCTTTTTCATTTAGTTTATTCCCCAACTTCTTAACTAGATTAGGAAAAACAAATAACAGTATCCATAGTACATAATTAAAAGTTCTCATATCTTCTCCCACTTTAAAATATACAGGATAATATATTGAATAGAATAGTAATACGACATTTATGGCTACTATAATATTTCCTATAGTAATGCTTTTACCTCCTTGAAATTTAGTAATCAATCCTTTTAGAAAGTTAGACGATAAAAATAACATACTACAAATGATTACTATATATAAAATAACAGTCAAATATTTTCCTCTAACAATATCACTTCTACTAATAGGTAGACTATTTAAAACAACTTCTGTTTTGTTTCTATCATCTAATCCATTAGTATAAATAACTAACAAAATTATTGACATTATCATTAACAATACATAAGCAACACTTATAAAAGGTTTATCAACAGAAGATAAAGTTATTGTAGAAAATACTACAATATAAAATATAATAAATATAATTGCTTTAATAGATAATTTTAAATCTTTAATCATTAAATTAAATATATTTATCACCTCCCAATATTTGTATATCTTTATAAATCTTTATTTTCATATAATTTTACTGATAAAAATAAAGACAATATATACATAATTATGGCTAAAATTAAAAACTTTCCACTTTCCATAAATTGAAAAACTTTATTTGTAAGCACTTGCCCATTTGAAAATGTAATAGTATTTACTACCACTACAAAAAAACTTATAAATACTAACATATGAATTATATGTGCCATCTTAGGTCCCAGTGTAAAATAAGCAGGAAATACTACTGATAAAGAAATTAAAAGCATAGGAATAACTCTTATGATCATTTCTAAATTGAAATAATCCACATTTTTTATTCCTAAAGCATTAATTATCCACAAATAAACCCCAGCATATACAATAGTTAATCCTAAATAAATAAAAAAAGATATATATTTATAAAAAACTACCTCTTTTCTAGTTATAGGCAATGAATTTAATATATAATTAAATTTCATATTATTATCATAAGCAATAGTCGTAATAGCAGTTAAATAAGTATAAGAATATATTATGACAAAATATATCCATTTTGATTCATAGGACTCTATTATTAATAATAAAAAAGGTATATATAAAAGATAGAATATTTTTTCTCTTTTAGAAGAAAACATATAAATTAAATCTTTTTTTACTGTTCCAAGCATATTATAACCTCCTTTACAACAAAATCATTTTCTAACATTATTTTTTACCGTATAAACCATTATATCTTCAAGAGTGGCTTTTTCAATTAGAATTTCATCTTCAAATAACTTTTTCACACTTTCTGCATTTTCAGTTAACCCCTCAAAACCCACTTGTGTTTCTCTTAATCCTACAAATTGTTGTTTTATTTCATTATTAAGTATATCTAAACCGCCTTTTACTATGGCATATTTTTCTAAAATTTCATCTTTAGGTTTAGAAAATACTATTTCTCCTTTATTTATAAAAGTAATATAATCTGCTATTTTCTCTAAATCTGTAGTTATATGAGTAGAGAAAAAAACACTTTTATTTTCATCTTGAATTATGTCATAAAGTATATCCAATATTTCTCTTCTAAAAACTGGATCCAAACCTGAGGTAGGTTCATCCATTATTATTAAATCTGCATCATGAGAAAGAGCTATTGCCAATGAAAATTTCATCTTCATACCTTTTGATAATGTCTTTATTTTTGCTTTCGAATTCAAATCAAATATTTTTAAATAGTGATTAAAAATATTATCATCCCATTTAGAATAAAAACTTGCCACTATGCTCTTCATTTGATTAACAGTTAGTGCTTCATAATAATAATTTTCATCATAAACAAATCCAATTCTATCCTTTATTTCTTTTTCATATTTTGTATGATCCAAACCAAATACTTTTATTTCTCCACTATCTTTTTTAAGTAAATTCATTATTAACTTAATAGTAGTACTCTTACCAGCTCCATTTGGACCTATAAATCCCATAATATATCCAGGTTCTAATTTGAAATTAATATTATTTAAAGTAAAATTTTTAAACTCTTTTCTCAAATTATTTACTTCTAATATATATTTCATATTATTCCTCCCCAAATAAAATTTTTAACATTTCTTCTAATTCACTATAAGATACTCCTAACATTTTACTTTCATTTACTACTTCTATAAGTTTTTCTTCAATAACTTTTAATTTTCTTTCTTTCATAAGTTCCTTATTTTGATTAGCCACAAAGGAACCTTTTCCTTGCATAGTTTCAATAAAACCTTCTTTTTCTAATTCATCGTAAGCCCTTTTAGTAGTAATAACACTTATTTGAAGATCTCTTGCCAACCCTCTAATTGAGGGTAACATATCACCTTCTTCTAATTCTCCTTTAATTATCATTGCTTTAATCTGTCTGCATATTTGTTCATATATAGGTTGTTTTGAAGAATTAGATATTATTATTTTCATAAAATTCCTCCTAGTTCTAAATTCCGTTAAACTATAGAAGTAATAATAGAAAATGATTTTTATTCGTATATAGCTTTTATAGGGTCTAATTTAGCTGCCCTTGAAGCTGGAACTATTCCAAATATTAATCCTGTTATAACAGATATAGAAGATGCTGCTAAAAAGTTTGATATAGTCATAACTGGTTTAATGGACATTAATTGTCCTATTACAACTGCTATTAAATAACCAACAATTATACCTATAATTCCACCAATTACTGTTATAAACACAGCTTCCACTAAAAATTGAAGCATTATACTTCTAGGTTTTGCTCCTATTGCTCTTCTAATTCCTATTTCCCTTTTCCTTTCTGTAACTGATACATACATTATATTCATAACACCTATTCCACCAACAAGTAAAGATATTCCTGCAGCAAATGCAACAAATAATGTTATACTCCCTATAATATTTTGCATAGATTCTATTACTTCTTGAAAATTAAACTCTTGATATTCACCTTTTACATCTGGATGAAGTTCATATAATTTTTCCTTCACAGCATCTATTACTTCATTTGTATCTACTCCTGCTTCTAAAATAACACTTATATTTTTTATATCATCCTTAATATTATCCTCTGCTCTAATTGCTTTATCAGGTACAACACAACTTTCATCTTGAATATTATTCATATTACCAAAAGATATTTTTATATCACTCATATTAATTTCTTCTCCTATACCTACGACTTCAAACAACTCACCTTTAAATTTAACTGCTTTTCCCAAAGCCTTTTCTGGTTTCTTAAAAAGATCTTCAGCAGCTTTATAAGATAAAAAAATAACTCTTTTATTTGATTTTCCTTCCATTTCATTTATATATCTACCTTTAAATATTTTACCTGCATTATCATATTCACTATATTTTTTAAACTCAATAGAAGTAAATCTATTAAAATAAGAAATTTCTTCAAAATTTCCAAATAAAAAAATATTCTCTTGAGCATTTTCTTCAATATCTTCTACTCCTGGTATTTTTTTAATCTCAGGTATATCACTTTTCCTAAAAGGTTTTGATGTTACTTCTCCTGATTCAAAATCTGATAAATATTCTATTGTTACCTTATTTAAACCTGAATCCTCAATAGAACTTGTGGCCTCTTTTTCTACACCTTCCCCAATTGCTAGTATAGCTGAAACAGAGGAAATACCTATTACTATTCCTATCATTGTTAAAAAAATTCTAAATTTATAAGCTCGTATACTATACCAAGCTGTTCTTAATATGTCGTAAAAATTCATACAGTTTCCTCCTCTGAAAACTCTCCATCCTTTAAAAATACATCCCTTGTAGTATATCTCCTTAAATCTTTATCATGAGTTACCATAATAATAGTCTTTCCCTGATTATTAAGTTCTTTTAATAATTTCATTATTTCTTCACTAGTCCCAGAATCTAATGCTCCAGTTGGTTCATCAGCTAGTATTAAATATGGTTCTGTTACTAATGCCCTAGCAATCGCCACTCTCTGTTGCTGTCCTCCTGATAATTCATAAGGTTTATTGTTTATTTTTTCTATTAAACCTACCTTCTCAAGTTTCTCTTCTATTTTTTTTCTTCTCTCTTCCTTATTTTCTCCACCCCTATATAGTAATGGTATTTCTATATTTTGATAAACTGTCAATGTTTCCATTAAATAAAATTGCTGAAATATAAATCCTATATTTCTATTTCTAAAATCTGACTTTCTATTTTCATTAAAATTAGATATATTTTCTCCTCTAAAAATATACTCTCCTTCATTAAATTTATCTAATAACCCTATTATATTTAACAAAGTAGTTTTCCCACTTCCTGACTTCCCCATTATAGAAACAAATTCTCCTTCTTCTATGTTTAAATTAAGTCCTTTTAAAACTGAAACATTGCCAGCTTTTGTTATATAATTTTTCTTTATATTCTTTAATTCTATAAGAGGATTACTCAATTTTAGCTCCCTCCTCTAAACCTTCTATTACTTTAGCTACTATTTCATCATTCTCTTTAAGTCCTTTTGTCACTACAATATATTCTTCTCTTTTTTCCCCAATTTGAATTTCATGTTTTTTAATAATATCATCCTTTATTAAAAATACATATGTTTTATTATTTTCTTTTATAAGAGCTGTCTCTGGAATCAATATTTCATCTTTTCCATAGGGCACTTTTACCTGAACATGAAAACCTTCAGCTAAACCTTCTTGGTCATCTATTATAAAAGTAACTGGATACTCAGAAAATGAACTTTGGCTATTCCCATCCCCAATAGAGCCTATCATCATTTCTCCACCAGATTCTGTAGATGGTTTTTGTGATATATTTTCTATTTTACCTATTATTTTATTTTCATCTGCAACCAACATAATCTCAACATTCATGCCTTTTTTCAACTTAAATAAATCTACTTCGTTTACATTTCCTAGTACTACAAAATCATAACTTTGAACTACTATTTTGGTTCCTTCCCTTCCATCTTCCATTTGATCCTTTTCCAAACTCACTTTACCATCTAATTTTGAATGTTCTACTAAAAATTCTTTCTTTTTTAGCTCAGTTATTTGTCTTTCCATCTTTTTTATCTGTAAATCATAATCTGCTGTAGAATCTAATGCCGATGCTTCTGGTCCTTCTAAACCATCTACATCATTTATTTTAAGACTTTGTTGCTTCTCTAAAGCAATTTTTTCAGCTTTCTTTGCTTCTTTAATATCTGATATCTGGGTATTCAGCTCTGATATCTGTTCACTAATTTCCTCTTTTCTATAAGTTATCAATGGATCATCTTTCTTAACTTCTGCCCCATCTTCTATGTGTATCTTTTCAACTTTTCCTTTCATTAAATCTGTTGATACAATTTGCTCTTTTCTAGGTGATATGACTCCATTAATAAACACACTTTCTCTAGCTGGAACTACATATCTTTCAACTGTTTCTTCTTTATATTTTTCCTTTTTATTCTTGCTTCCAAAAAACACTAATGTAGATACTAATGCTAAAACTGCAACTCCTATAATTATTAAAGCTATTTTTTTTGTCTTATTCATAATTTCAACCTCCTAAAATAAAAATACAACCGCAAATAATACAATATTAGGAACAAGTCTAATATCTGGATCCTCTTCTTTATCTAATAACAGTAAATTAATTCCTATTGCAATTAAAACTTTTATTCCCCCTATTATAAAAAATCTACTCCAGCTTGCATCTGATAAATAAGTAGACAGAAAAATTAATATTATTGAAAAAAGATAAAGAATTGTCATATTAGAAAAATATATACCACTAAATCTTTCCAACATTTCAGTATTCTCTTTATTTATACTATTGAATATACCCTTACATATAAAATATGTTATTAATATAAATAGTACTGTCGTTATAATAGAAATTGCTATTACAAAAATTTTACCACCTTGTCCAACTTTTTTTAATTCTTCATTCACTTCAGACATACCCTGCATTTCGGTATTAAAAAAGTTAATTGCATTATAAGTTTTAAAGACTAAATATGCTATTATAGATACTATAAATGCTTTTTTTGAATTTCTCTCAAGACTTTTCATTTGAATCCCCCCTATAATTGTATTAGTTCATATAAAAGGCAACTATTTTATATATGCTAAATAAGCCATATATATTTTTATATACTGTATATATAAGCTATATACAGTATATACATTCTTGATTATTTTGTCAATAACTTTTACATAAAATGTAGAAAATTATATTCCATAAAAAATAATTTGACAATTAACAGTGAAAGATATATATTTATATTGTAAACCGTTACATTATTTCAGTTGACAATAGGAGGGGTTATATGAAAATATCTACTAAAGAAATGGTATTAATAGCTATGTTTACTGCATTAACTGCCGTGGGAGCTTTTTTAAGTATCCCCCTAGGAAATGTACCTATTTCATTACAAAGTCTATTTACTATTATGTCTGGACTTATACTTGGAAGTAAATTAGGAGCTCTGTCACAACTTGTATATGTTCTTTTAGGACTTTGTGGTGTTAGAATATTTGCAGGTTTTTCAGGGGGATTTGAATCTGTCTTGGCACCTAGTTTTGGATATCTAATAGGATTTATTTTTGCATCCTATATAGTGGGAAAAATTGCTCATACAAAAAAAGATCTAAATTTTAAACGTATATTACTAGCTAGTATTGTAGGAACTTTCGTAATATATTTATTTGGGATTCCCTATATGTACTTTATTTTAAATAAATTAATGGCAAAAAATATCTCCTTTATGACAGCATTAAAAACTGGGTGTTTAATATTTTTACCTGGAGATTTTCTAAAAGCTATAGTGGCTTCTTTTACAGCTGTAAAAGTATTACCCAAAATAAAAGTAGTAGAAGACCATTAAAAATATGATATAATATACAATAATATCTTATTAAAAAGGATGATGTAAATTGCTAACTATTACAGCTGATCAAATGAAAGCCATTGATACTTATTGTACAGAAAATTTAGGTATTCCAGGAATAGTCCTTATGGAAAATGCAGCATTAAAAGTTATAAAAAATATAAATTTAGAAAAATACAATTCTTTTGTAGTAGTATGTGGAGTTGGTAACAATGGAGGAGATGGCTTAGCTGTTGCAAGACATTTAATAGTAGAAGGAAAAAATGTAGAAATATTCATAATAGGAAATTTAGAAAAAGGAAGCAAAGATTTTAATATTAATTATAATATACTTAAAAATATGGATGGGGATATATATCATATTACAAAACAAAACGATTTAGATATTCTTTCAAATTCTCTAAAAACTTCTCAAATAACTATAGATAGTATATTTGGTACTGGACTTTCAAGAAACATAGAAGGGTTATTCAAAAAAGTTATTTCTATTATGAATAAAAATAGCAAATATATTCTAGCAGTTGATATACCATCTGGTCTTCATTCTGATAGTGGTAATATTTTAGGTATTAGTGTAAAAGCTAACAAAACTGTAACTTTCCAACTTATGAAAAAAGGACTTCTCATGAAAGATGCAAAAAAATATACTGAGAAAATAATAGTAGAACCTATAGGTATGCCACAAATTGCAATTAATTCTATATTGAACAAATAAAATCACCTGAAAATTCAGGTGATTTTTTATACATATCCATTTAATCCTCTCACAGAGACCTCTCCTGATAAAACATTTTCTATTTCTCCATTCCTATATTCAATAACTAATTCACCTTCTTCGTTAATATCTATAGCTTTACCTATTTTTTCTTTGTCATTACAAATTATTCTCACTTCTTTACCAAGAAGAATGGAATTTTCTTTAGAAATTTCAATAACTTTACTCAAATCATTTTTCTCTACAAAAGGTATATACAATTCTTCAAATTTATTTAATACTTTTGCCAATAATTCTTTCCTATTTATTTCTTTTCCCGTCTCTATTTTAAGAGAAGTTCCCGTATCAAAAACTTCTCCCTTAAAATCATCTTTTCCTAAATTTACATTTATACCTATTCCCATTATTACATAATTAATCATATTTAGTTCACAACTCATTTCAGTAAGTATTCCACACACTTTTTTACCATTTATAACTATATCATTAGGCCATTTTATATATGAATCAATACCCATATCTTTCAAAGCTAAATTAACAGCTACTGCTCCTATAAGGGTCATTTTTGCTACTTGAATAGGAGGTATTTTAGGCTTTAAAATTATAGACATCCAAATACCTTTTCCTTTTGGAGATTGCCACCTTCTTCCCAACCTTCCTCTACCAGCTGTTTGACTTTCAGATACCAAAATTGTACCTTCTTTTTCAGAAGGGGCAATTTTTTTTGCTTCAATATTGGTTGATGTTATAGTGTCATAATAATAAACTATTCTACCAATATAATCTGTATTTAACCACTCTTGTATTTCCCCATAGGTTAAAATATCAGGGGAAGATATCAATCTATAACCTTTTCTAGAAACAGATTCTATTTCATAACCTTCTTCTCTCAAAGTATTTATACATTTCCAAATTGCCGTACGACTCACCTCAAATTTTTTAGCAATTTTTTCCCCTGAAACAAATTCCTCTCCATTTTCCTTTAATAATTTAATTATGTCTTCTTTCATAAATAGCATACCACCTCTATATAAGTTCTTTAAGTTCACCTTTTATTTTAAATGGTGTATCTCGAAGTTCCTTCACTGTTTTTTTACCTAACAACAGCATAAGCATTCTTACTTTGTATAAGGTACCTTTTAAATATTCAAGTGTAGTTTCATAACCTTCCTCTAATAAGCATCTCAAAACTTCTCCACTCATCCCCACCATAGAAGCCCCTAGGACTAGAGATTTTACTATTTCCTGACTATTTTTAATTCCACCACTAGATATTAAAGTTAGATCTTTTTCCACTTTTCTACATTGCAATAAACTTAAAGCAGTAGGTACTCCCCATGAATAAATATCTGAAAAATTTATAGTCTCAGTTCTCATATCCTCGATTTCTATAAAATTAGTTCCCCCAGATCCAGATATATCCACATATCTAACTCCTGCACTATAAAGTTTTTTTGCCACTTTATTAGAGATACCAAAACCTACTTCTTTCACTATCACAGGCTTGTCTATATTGCTTACTATATATTCTATGTTCTCTAATGTTCCCCTAAAATCTCTATCTCCCTCTTTCATTGCTAATTCTTGAGCAGAATTTAAATGAAGCTGAATTCCATTTCCCTTTACCATTTCCAAAGCTATATTTACTTCCTCTAAAGAAGCTTTAGCACTTAAATTTGCCAGAACAACTCCATGCTCTCCTATTATTTCTCTTACAATTTCAAAAGAATCTCTGTTTTTTTTATTGTATAAAGAAATAGTTTGAGAACCCACTGCTATAGGAATGTTTAATTCCTTTGCTATTTTCGACAACTGCATATTTATCTCCTTAGAAAATTCAGTTCCCCCTGTTATTGCATTTATAATAATAGGATAATCAATAGTTTGTCCTAAAAATACACATTTTGTATCTATATCACTTAAATTCAATTCTGGCAATGCATTATGTTCTAAATATACATCTTCAAAAAGATTAGTATTACTATTTTTAGATTGTAAGAAAAAATCTATATGTTCTTCTTTTCTTTCTATCCTTTTAATAAAATTTTCTTTTTCCTTCATATTTCACCTCTCATTATCTGTTTACATCAATAAGTCAATATATAATTTTCAAACATTTCATTAACCAAAGATCTTGTTTGTTCCTCATAATGTGTAAAATATGAAACTCCATCTATATATCTGCCTTCTCCTGGTAAAGTAGTTACTTTTAAATTTTCAGTATCTATTTTTCTTGAATTAATAACTCCTTTAGTGATTAGTTTCATAGGAATATTAGTTTCCGAATATTTGTAATATTTCCAAGCTGCTACAGGTGCTTTTAAAATATTTTGAGGTTTCAAAGCTTGGACCATAAAAGCTTTTATAAATTGTTGTTGTGCTTTAACTCTACCTATATCCCCCTCTTTATATCCACTTCTATACCTTAAAAACTGTATTGATTTGTCTCCATCTAATACTTGTCTACCTTCTTTTACATCTATGTGTAGTGGTGGATCATCTGATATATCATCATATTGCATATCAAAAGGTACATCTACTTCCACGCCACCTATTAAATCTACTATTTCTCTTACAAATTTATAATCTATTTTTACATAATACTTCAAATCCACTCCTAATAAATCTCTCACTGCCTCTACAGATAATTCAGGCCCTCCAAATTTATGAGCTGCATTAATTTTTGATGAACTATCTCTACCTCTAAGTATTACTCTGGTATCTCTAGGTATAGATAAAACAGAAACTTCTCCTGATTTAAAATTTACCTTAGTAAGCATCATAGTATCTGTTCTTACATCATTGGATTTAGACATATCATTACCATCTATGCCCAAAACTAAAAAAAGAATTTCATCAGAACTAGTAGCACTATCATCTAATGCTGCCCCTGAACTTTTGCTTTTCACATTATAATAACCTATCATTCCATATATGATAATAAAACATAAAAAAGAAACAAAAAAAGTTCTCCTGAATTTTTTACTCATTTCCCTACACCCCGCTTTTTATATTTCACTACTTATTATCCTAATAATACTAGAAGGATAAATTTTTTTCAATAAAAAATAATACTATTAAATTAACTATTTTTTTTAGATACATAAGGATTCTCTTTTATATAAAACCTATACAAATAATCTTTTGCCTCTTCAGCATAATCTATACCTATTCGCTTTCCCTTGACTATATTAAAATTTCTATTTATTCCTTCTTCTATGTAAAAATAATCACCACACAAATCTTCTTTAT
The DNA here is from genome assembly GCA_964447805.1 of uncultured Clostridia bacterium. Classification (GTDB taxonomy): domain Bacteria; phylum Bacillota; class Clostridia; order Tissierellales; family DATGTQ01; genus CAYUTQ01. The sequence goes on along the minus strand of CAYUTQ010000019.1, from coordinate 19,719 downwards.
CTAAACTTTTGTCAATATTAAAAGCCATACACAATTTTCCTGGCCCATTTGTTAAATTCTTCCTTTGGTATTTAGATAATTCCTCAACTTTCTTTCCAAATCTATTTCTAGCCATTTCATCTATTCCCTCTATAGGCTCTATTGACCTAATTAACACTGCCTCAGGTACTCCTTCCTCTCTTGTTACTACATTAAAACAATAATACATACCATAGATCATATATACATAAGAAGTACCTGGAAATCCATACATAGTTTCTACTCTTTTGGTCCTCTTTCCGCCATAAGAATGTGCAGCTTTATCATTTACACCTAAATAACCCTCTGTTTCTACTATTATCCCTTTCATAACTTTTCCATTTGTTTTATGAACTAAAATTTTCCCCAATAATTCTTCAGCTATAACTAATGTATCCCTATTATAGAACTTTCTTCCTAATTTCAACAAATACCCCTCCAATCCTTATAAATACTATGCTCATAAGCTATCTTTATTATAACATAAATTACTTTTCTATTAAAAAAGTGGAGTTTAACACTCCACTTTTTCTTCTACCATATCTAACAAAATATCTTTTCTCAATGATTTTCTTTTTTCATCTCCAACTAAATACTCAACTATTTCTAGTGCAAAATACACAGCCACTGCTGGACCTCTTGCTGTAATAATATTACCATCCTTTACTACTAAATCTTCTTTGTAATTTCCTGACTTAAGATCTTCCTCAAACCCAGGATAAGAAGTAATATCTTTTCCTTCAATAATTCCTGCTTTTTCTAATATAATAGGTGCCGCACATATTGCAGCTATTAGCTTATTTCTTTTATTAAAATTCTGTATTAATTTTATTACTCTTTTATCATCTCTTAAATTAGTTGCTCCTGGAAGTCCTCCTGGAAGAACTATTCCATCATATTCATCATCTTTTATTTCACTCAATTTTTTATCTGTCTCTACTATTATACTATGAGCTCCTTTTACTTTATTATCTTCTACAATTGAACAAGTAGTGCATACTATATCCATTCTTCTCAAATAATCTACCACCGTAAATGCTTCCACTTCTTCAAAACCATCAGCTAACATAAGTAACACTTTTTTCATTGATTTTTCTGGTTTCTAAAATAGTAATTTCTACTACAAAACCAGAAATTTCACCTCCTTTTCACATTCTTTAAATAAAATATATGAGAAAAGTCTCAAATTTATTTAATTTTAAAATTGAGACTTTAAATAGATATCCAACTAAATCTGAACTTTTCCATCTTCAATTAATTTATTTGCTACCCATGCTGCCACTTTCCCAGTAATTGTTATACAATGATTTTTCTTTTCAGGAGAGTTAGCAGAAAAATCTTTAGTTAAAATCCTACAACATGTAGCATTATAATCTTCTTTTATATAATCATGAAGAGCTTTTGATAATGGAAGCATTTTATCATTCATTTTTTCACCATAAGTTCGCCCATAAACCATTCCTAAAGCCATAATACCTCCACTTACAGCACCACAAATACAGCCAGATTGTCCAACACCTGCAGTAAATCCTGATGCCATTTTTACAATACTATCATCATAAGGCTTACCAAGTAAATTATTTATAGTATACAAAACAGCTTCTGAACAAGAAAATTCTCCTCTTTCAAAATATCCTTCTGCTTCTTTTTTAACTTCCCCAACAACTTTTTCCTTTACCATATATACACCTCCAAAGATATGATACATCTATAGTATAGAAACTTTTAACATATATCAAATAAAAGTATTAAATATATAGAATCTTTTAATAAAATTTATCTATATTTAAAATATCATTAAAATAATAATTATCAGTTTTTTATTCCTTTTCTTCTAATCTACTAATTGCTTCATTATATAAATCTATTATTTTACTCTCAACATCTTCATCAATTTTATTTCCATGCTCTTCTAGTATACTTATATATTTTTTCACTATATCACTAGTTATTAAATCTTTATTTTCTGAAACTAATTTTTTGTAACTATCTAAAACATCTTCATAAACTATTTTTGTTTCACAATCATAATTAGGTGTATTATTTATTCCTTGTAAATAAATTAATAAATATTCTCCATAAATACGTAACATTTCCTCTGTTTTAATAGAATCTGAATACTTGCCCAAATACTCCTCTACAGCTATAATTCTATCTCCTAATTCATCCCAAGTAATAACTAAACTCTCCCCTATCAGAGAAGGATTATTAGTCTCTATACTTCTTATTTCAATAAAGTCAATCATTTCATCAGGTAAATATTTATTGTAGCTTTTAAGTTTTTCATAATCAATTATTGGATAAAAAGCATTCTCAATATTTATTAATTTATATTTTCCACCTAATATTTTAGTTATAAGTTGTCTTAATTCTTCATCTTCAATTTCTTCTATTTTATTTTCATCTAATTCATTTTTTTTCGATATTTTAGCCAGAACAGTTTGTCTATCATTTGCAAATAACTTATCTGAATAAATTTCAATATAATTCTCCTGTACTTTCTCCAGTTCTCTAATCATTTCCATAGCATAATTTTTAGGAACTTTTGATATATTTTTATCCAAAAATTTAACAATTTCCCAAGGTTCTTTGTTGTTTGATATCAATTTCTTAAATTCATTCATAATCTTTTCCTTATCTTTATTCTCCAACTCTGCATTTTCTATCTTTTTTGATGGCTTATCTTCTCCTGTGCTTGTTTTTTTAAAACTGCAACTAGTCATAGATAATAATATTACTATACAAAATACTACAATTAAAAATTTTCTTTTATTCGTATTCATCCTATTACCTCTTTCATTATTTTTATACCATCACTCAATATATATTATAACCTAAAAATTTTATTTTGCATTTTTTCCCTTGCGACTTTTCTCAATAATTATCGACTTTTATTTTCAAAATATACTGTTTTAAAAGTATTTAATTATTGTTTGGGAACTTTTTCTACAATTATAGTAAATATTTTTTATCTTGTTACAATTTCTTTAGAATATTATAATAGCACTTTTACATAAAAGTTAAATTCCAGTATAATTAATATATAAACATTTTAAAATAGGTGGTGACTTTATGAATTATATTGATGAAATTTTAAAAAAACAAGATGAATTTTTTTCCACTGGTAAAACAAAAGATATTGATTTTAGATTAAATACATTAAAAAATCTAAAAGGACTAATTTTATCTTATGAAAATGAAATTGAAAATGCATTGTATGAAGATTTAAATAAAAGTAAATTTGAAACTTATTCTACTGAAATAGGAATGGTTTTATCTGAAATATCATATGCAATAGATAATCTAAAGACATGGGCATTACCAAAAAAAGTCAAAACTCCAATAACAAATTTTAAATCTACTAGCTACATTTATCCTGAACCTTATGGAAAAACATTAATTATGGCACCATGGAATTATCCATTTCAACTCTGTTTCTCCCCGCTTATTGGTAGTTTAAGTGCAGGTAATACAGTAATTATTAAGCCATCAGAATTTGCTCCTAATTCTGCAAATTTATTTGAAAAAATGATTAACAACAACTTTCCAAAAGGATATATACACATAATAAATGGAGATATCAAAATCTCCCAAACATTACTTGAAAAAAAATATGATTATATTTTTTATACTGGTAGTACCTCTATAGGAAAGATAGTTATGACAAAAGCAGCAAAACATTTGACTCCTGTTACTTTAGAATTAGGAGGCAAAAGCCCTTGTATTGTGGATAATGAAGGAAATTTAGATTTATATGCAAAAAGAATTGTATGGGGAAAACTATTAAATGCTGGACAAACTTGTGTTGCTCCTGATTATTTATTAGTTCACAAAGATATAAAAGAAAATATAATTAAGTATTTAATAAAATACATAGAAAAATTTTATGGAAAAAATCCTATTAATAATAATGAATATGTAAAAATAATAAATGAAAAACATTTTAATAGATTAATAAATCTCTTTAATGATGGCGAAATAATATATGGAGGACAATACAACTTAGACAAACTTTATATAGCCCCAACTCTCATAGATAAAATTACTTGGGAAGATTCAATAATGCAAGAAGAAATATTTGGCCCTATTCTACCTATTATTGAATATGAAGATTTAGATGAAATAATTAAAATAATTAACAATAAGCCTAAACCTTTAGCTTTATACTTCTTTTCATCAAATAAAGAAAAAATACAAAAAGTTATAAATAATATTTCTTTTGGTGGAGGAGCTATAAATGATACTATAATGCATCTTACTAATCCTCATCTACCTTTTGGTGGAGTAGGCTCTAGTGGTATGGGTAGCTATCATGGTAAAAAAAGCTTTGATACTTTTACTCATTACAAAAGTATAATAAAAAGAAGTGATATTGTAGATCCAAATTTCAGGTATCCACCTTATAAGGGAAAATTAAAAACTGTTAAAAAATTCTTAAAATAAAATGATGGTATATTTTGTTGAAAAATGCAATTCAATCCGATATACTTAAATTATAATTAAAGTACTGTATTTTCTTAAGGAGAGGATTAAATTGAAAATAGTTTTTATAACACCAGCAGCCAAAGTTAGAAGAAACTTTTTTTATAGATTAGGTGGTTCTTTTTATGGACAAAGTAATTCTATAACTGGCCCTTTAATATTAGGTAGAATATTGAAAGAAGAAGGCCATGAAGTGGAAGTATATGAAGAACTATATCAAGATTTAGAACCTGAGAATATAAAAGATGCCGATATAATTTGTATATATACAATGTCTTCTAATGCTACCAGAGCATATCACCTAGCTGAAATATTAAAAAAAGATTATAAAAAAATAGTAATGATAGGAGGTATTCATGCTTCAGGAATACCAGAAGAAGCCTTAAAATATGCTGACCATGTAGTAGTAGGAGAAGGAGAAAATATAATAGTAGATCTAGTAGAAGGCAATATAAAAGAAAAAATTGTTTATGCTCCACCTATAGAAGATATCAATAAAATACCATTTCCTGACTATAGTATACTAAAAACTCCTTGTAATGCTGCAAATGTTATGACATCCAGAGGCTGTCCTTTTAGTTGCATATTTTGTACTACATCTCGTATGTTTCATCCCTATAGATATAGAACACCAGATAATGTCATAAAAGAACTAGAAATGTATAAAAGAATGGGTTTTAAATATGTTAATTTTGAAGATGACAATTTTACTGCCAACAAGGAAAGAGCTAAAGAAATTCTTAGAAAAATGATTGACAACAATTTAGTATTCAAAGAAACATTCTTTTTTGGAAGAACAGATTTAGCTTATGATGAAGAATTACTACAACTACTAAGTGATGCACATTTAAATAGAGTTCTTATTGGTATAGAATCTTTAAATCAAGATTCTTTAGACTATATAAACAAAAAACAAAAAATATCCGATATTGAATATGCTGGAGAAATGCTTCAAAAATACAAAATTAAACTTATTGCTAGTATAGTATTAGGACTTGACCATGATACAAAAGAAGATATAAGAAAATCAGTAGAATTTTCAAAAAAAATAAATGCATACCAACTTCAGCCAGCAATTTTAACTCCTTATCCTGGAACTCCATTATATGAGCAATTTGAAAAAGAGGATAGGATAATAATAAAAGACTGGCAATACTACGATATGATGAATGTAGTATTCCAGCCTAAAAACATGACACCTTGGGAATTAGAAAAAGAGTTTTTCAATGCCGTAAAAAACTTCTATACCTTCTCGGGAGCAATAAAAACATTTAAAACATTTGGGTTTGAAGCTGGTATGAGAAGATTAGGACTTTGGATTGCCGCTAAATTTGGTGTTAAGTTCTTCCACAATATGTCTACAAAAGAAAATGGAAATATATACAATCAATTATATGAACTAAGTGGTGAACCTTCTCTGTCCTTCTGACCCTTTTTTATATTATCATGGGCTGTTGAAAGCATTAATTTTAATCTATTTAATTGGTTAACTTCACTAGCTCCAGGATCGTAATCTATTGCAACAATATTTGCATTAGAATACTCTTCCCTTATAGCCTTTATCATACCCTTCCCTGTTATGTGATTTGGCAAACAACCAAATGGTTGTACACATACAATGTTTTCAACTCCCCCTTCAATCAATTCCAACATTTCTGCTGTTAACAACCAACCTTCTCCTGCTTGATTTCCCACAGATACAAATTTTTTTGCTAATTTTGCCAATTCTTCAACTTTTAGTGGTGGTTTAAATCTTTTACTCTTCTTTAATGCTCGTCTTAAATCTTTTCTATAATGCTCCATATAAAGTATAGCTATATCACCTACAAATTTATTTAATCTAGCCTTTGCTAATCGTTTATATTTAAATGTTTCATTATATGCACAATACATAAGAAAATCTGTTAAATCAGAAACTACTACCTCTGCTCCTTCACTTTCTAAAATTTTAACTATATCATTATTTGCTGTTGGGTGATATTTCACTAATATTTCTCCCACAATTCCTACTTTAGGTTTTTCCACATCTACAATTTCTAATTCATCAAAATCTTTTACTATAGAATATATATTTTCTTTATATTCATTTTTATCTCCCACTTTTACAGCTTCTACACATTTTTCTAACCATCTTTCACAAAGCAAATCAGCAGAACCTTTTATTTTTTCGTAAGGTCTCACTCTATAAAGAAGTCTCATAAGTAAATCTCCATATATAACTGCCATCATTCCCTTTCGTGCCATATCCATTGAATAAGTGAAACCTGGATTACTTTCCATGCCCTGAGGACTTACACTAATTACAGGTACCTGTTCAAAACCTGCATCTTTAAGAGCTTTTCTTATAAAAGCTATATAATTTGATGCTCTACATACTCCACCCGTTTGAGTCATTAATATAGAAGTATTATTTAAATCATACTTTCCTGATTTTAATGCATTAATAAATTGTCCTACTACAATTATAGATGGATAACAAGCATCGTTATTTACATATTTCAATCCTTCATTAATAGCCTCTTTATCTACAGAAGGAAGTATCTCAAAATTATAACCACAAGTATTTACTGCTTCTTGTATTAACTTAAAATGAAGTGGTGCCATCTGAGGTGCAAGAATAGTATGTTGTTCCCTCATTTCTGTTGTAAATACAACTCTTTCCTGTAATTTTCCTATTTTTTTAGGTTTAAATCCTGTTTTCTCTCTTTCCTCTAAAGCTGCCATTAAAGAACGAAGTCTTATTTTCACTGCACCTAAATTACTTACTTCATCTATTTTCAATACAGTATAAATTTTTTCATAGTTTTCTAATAGCTCTTGTACTTGGTCTGTAGTAACTGCATCTAAACCACATCCAAAAGAATTTAGTTGAACCAACTCTAAATTTTCACTCTTCGCCACAAAACTAGCTGCTCTATAAAGCCTAGAGTGATAAGTCCACTGATCTACTACTCTTAATGGTCTCTCAACATCATCTAAATGTTCAATAGAATCTTCAGTTAAAACTGCCATTCCAAGCGAAGTCACTAAATTTGGAATACCTTTATTTATTTCTGGATCTATATGATAAGGTCTACCTGCCAATACTATACCTTTCTTCCCTGTTTCGTCTAAATACTTTAATACTTCTTCTCCTTTTTTTCTTATATCTTTTTTATAATCTTCCCTTTCTTGCCAAGCTTTCTCCAATGCTCTCTTCATTTCTCTTCTAGGTATAGATAGTGCTCTCAATTCTTTTTTCAATCCTTTATACATGGCATCTTTATCATCAAAAGTTAGGAAAGGATTAAGAAATAATACATTGTTTTCTTGCAAATCTTCTATATTATTCTTTACCACTTCTGGATAAGATGTAACTACTGGGCAATTCAAATGATTATTTGCCTCATCATCTTCCTTTTCTTCGTAAAATATAGATGGATAAAATATGAACTTAACACCTTTTTCTATTAAATCTACAATATGGCCATGAACTAATTTTGCTGGATAACAAGCAGTTTCACTTGGAATAGTACTTATACCTTTTTCATACAATTTCCTTGACGATTTACTAGATAAAACTACTTCATAGCCTAATTCAGTAAAAAATGTAAACCAAAAAGGATAGTTCTCATATATATTAAGTACTCTAGGTATTCCTACCTTACCTCGTTTTGCTTCTTTACCCTTTAGAGGCTTATAATAATCAAATGTTCTCTTCAATTTATAATCAAACATATTAGGTAAATCTTTTGTAGTCTTTTTAATTCCAGCACCTTTTTCACACCTATTACCTGTTATATATTTATTTCCACCTGGAAATAAATTAATTGTCAATAGACAATTATTTCCGCAGCCACCACATCTAGCCATTTTAGTTTCGTTGTAGAAATTTTCTAATTCATCTAATTTCAATATAGAAGAAACAGTTCCTTCTTCATGTCGTTCTTTAGCAATTAATGCTGCTCCTAAAGCACCCATTAAACCAGGTTCATCTGGTCTGACTGCTTTCCTGCCAGATACTAATTCAAAACTTCTAAGTATAGCATCACCATAAAAAGTTCCACCTTGAACTACTATATTTTCTCCCATTTCTTCCGGATCCCTTATTTTAATAACTTTTTGTAGTGCATTTCTAATTACAGAATAGGAAAGTCCTGCTGCAATATCACCTACAGTAGCTCCTTCTTTCTGTGCTTGTTTTACCTTTGAATTCATAAAAACAGTACACCTTGAACCTAAATCTACAGGATTTTGAGCAGTTAATCCCTTATTTAAAAAATCCTCTGCACTCATATTAAGAGAATGAGCAAAAGTTTCAATAAAAGAACCACAACCTGATGAACAAGCTTCATTTAGTAATATACTATCTATTACTCCATTTCTAATACGCATACACTTCATATCTTGTCCACCAATATCCAATATAAAATCTACTTCTGGCAAATAAAACTGCGCTGCCTTATAGTGAGCTATAGTTTCTACTTCCCCTATATCTATATTTAATCCTGCTTTAATAAGCTCTTCCCCATAACCTGTTACTGCTGCATTAGCAATAACTGCTCTTTCTGGCAACAAACTATATATTTCTTTTAATATTTTTACCACTAGTTCTAAAGGTTTTCCTTTATTATTATCATAATATGAATAAAGTATTTTATCATCTTCATCTATTAGTATAGCCTTAGTAGTAGTAGAACCAGCATCAATTCCTAAATAACAATCACCCTCAAACTTTTTAATATCACCTTTCACAAGTTTATGTGTTCTATGTTCCTCTTTAAACTTTTTTTGTTCCTCTTCATTTTTAAATAATGGCCTAATTTTTTTAATTTCCATATTAATAGGCCTATCTAATTTATCTAATCTATTTCTTAATTCTGAAAACTTTATCCCTTTTTCATTTATAGAAGAAAGAGCTGCTCCTATAGCAACAAACAATTGAGAATTTTCTGGGAATATTATCTCATCATCTTTTAAATTCAAAGTTTCAATATATCTTTTCCTTAATTCTGATAAGAAATATAAAGGTCCACCTAAAAATGCTACATTACCTCTAATAGGTCTACCACAAGCAAGAGTAGATATAGTCTGATTAACTACTGATTGAAATACTGATACAGCAATATCAGATTTTGAAGCCCCTTGGTTTATGAATGCTTGAACATCAGTTTTAGCAAAAACACCACATCTTGAAGCAATTGGATATATTACTTCATAGTCTTTAGCTAATTCATTTAATCCAGCAGCATCTGTCTCTAATAATGTAGCCATTTGGTCAATAAATGCTCCAGTGCCTCCTGCACAAATACTATTCATTCTTTGTTCAATATTGCCTTCAAAATATATAATTTTTGCATCCTCTCCACCTAGCTCAATAACTACATCTGTCCTTGGAATAAAAGTTCTAATAGCCGTTGTAGAAGCTACCACCTCTTGAATAAAAGGAATATTCAACCATTGATTAACTGATAAGCCTCCAGAACCAGTCACCATTATAGTAATTGTTTCATTTTCAAAATATTTATATGCGTCTAAAATCAAATCATTTATACTACTTTTTATATCAGATAAATGTCTTTTATAATTACTGTATAATATTTCAAAATTCTCATTTAAAACAACCATTTTAACAGTTGTTGAACCTATGTCTAAGCCAACATGTAATCTATTCATTATATTTACAGCGATTTGCTGTCTTACCTCCTTTAGTTTTTAATAAAAAAATATTGGTAACATGGATTTTCCATATACCAAATTTAATTTTCTATATTAAATTTTCTAATATGAATTATAGCACAACTTTAAGTAATACTCAAACAATATCTTTAAGTATAAACTAATGTAAAGTCACTATTTATCACATCTTCATACTCTTATTCTTTTTTAGTATATTTACATACAATTCCAAATATGCCATTAAAAAAAGCATAGATTTTAATCTACGCTTTAATATTTTTTGCCAACAATGCTCCCCCTATAGAACCAGCAAATCTAGCAAGAGGATTTGTTGTCACATCTTTATCAAGTTCTTCAGATAACATTTGTACAAAAGGTTCTAATTCGCAAAGACCTCCAGTTAAATATATGTTTCCCTTTATTCCATGTTTTTTCAATAGAGTTTTAATTCGTCCAATAATAGAATTCATAACTCCTCTTGCAATGTCTTCTCTCTCTGCTCCACTGCCAATAAGACTTATTACTTCTGATTCTGCAAAAACTGTACACATACTAGTTATTTTTATATCTTCACCTTTTAAAGCCAACTCAGCCATCTCTTCAATAGAGACATTTAAAGTATTAGCCATAAGTTCGATGAACCTTCCCGTACCAGCAGCACATTTATCATTCATAATAAAATTAGTTACAGAGCCATTTTCAACAGTAATAATTTTTGTATCTTGTCCCCCTATATCCACAACAGTTAAATCTTTACCTGCTAAATAATAAGCTCCTTTTCCATGACAAGTAATTTCTGTTATAGTCTTATTTGCATATGGTACAGAAACACGTCCATATCCAGTTGCAACAATTTTTGACTTTTCTAAATCAACACCTTTTTCTTTTAACTTCTCTTTTATCTTATTTGAAGTGTCTACGCTATTCCACCCTGTAGGCATAACTATATTGAGTTTCAAATCTTTCTTATCAAAAACTGAGACTTTTGAAGCAGTTGAACCTATATCAATTCCTATATAATTCATTATAATCACACCTTTAATTTTCATAAAATTATTCTATATTTATTACTCATTCAAAAAAATTATATCATTACTACATAAAATAAATAATAGTTATAAAAAAATTTTATAGAAACTAAAATTATATTTATAATACTTATATCTATTTTAATTTTCTTCTTATTAAAAAAATAAAAGGACCTAGACTAATCTAGATCCCTAATATTACACATATCCTCTCCATGACCATGGAGGCATTGCTCTGGGTATACAAATTATTTGACCTATTTGTAAATTATTTGGATCCACTCCTGGGTTTGCCCTCATTAATGCCTCTACACTTACACCAAACCTTTGACTTAACTTATAAAAAGTATCTCCAGGTTGAACTGTGTAATAAAATCCATAAGGACATGGAGGAACTGGAGGCATTGCTCTGGGTATACAGATTATTTGACCTATTTGTAAATTATTTGGATCCACTCCTGGATTTGCCCTCATTATTGCCTCTACACTTACACCAAACCTTTGACTTAACTTATAAAAAGTATCTCCAGGT
>CAYUTQ010000019.1:0-7901 GCA_964447805.1 uncultured Clostridia bacterium | reverse complement strand
GAGGCATTGCTCTGGGTATACAGATTATTTGACCTATTTGTAAATTATTTGGATCTATACCTGGATTTATTGCTATAATTGCTTCTACTGTTGTATTATATGTTTTAGCTAATTTAAATAGAGTGTCTCCAGATTTAATTGAATAAGAAAAACTTCCTGGAGGACATATCCTTTGATTTTCAACTTTATCAGTCATTTTTATCACCTTTCCTTACAATATTTAGTTGCATTATATAATATGCATTTAGCTATTTAAGTGTTAAAAAACATAAAAGAAATAACCCTATTTCCACGTGGAAATAGGGTTATTTCTACCATACTTTTATAACATCTCTTCAATTTCATGGTATGGAACTGGCTTACTAAAATAATAACCTTGAGCAATAGCACAACCATTTTTACTTAAAAATTTAAGTTGTTCCTCATTTTCAACACCTTCTGCAGTTACTTGTAAATCCAATTGATGTGCTAATAAAATAATAGTTTTTACTATAGTCTCATTTTTAAAATTTAATGTTATATCACTTACAAATGATCTATCAATCTTTAATTCATCAACAGTCATTTCTTTTAAATAATTTAAACTTGAATAACCAGTCCCAAAATCATCTATAGAAACATATATACCCATCTTTTTTAATTTTTTTAACATATTCATAGTATGTTTTATATCTAAAATAGCAGTAGATTCTGTTATCTCAAGACCTAAATAATTAGGTTTTAATTCTGTTTCTTTTAATATTTTATAAATTATTTCTTCAAAATTTTTTTGCCCAAATTGTTTTGCTGATATATTTACAAATACTCTTCTAGCTTCATAACCTTTATCTATCCATTTCTTATTCTGTCTGCAAGCCTCATAAAGTACCCACTCTCCTATTGGTACAATTAAACCTGTTTCCTCTGCAATTGAAATAAATTTATCTGGAAACATTAACCCTTGCTTAGGATTCTCCCATCTTATAAGAGCTTCCATACCTACAATTTCTTTAGTATCAATATTAAATTTAGGCTGATAATGTAATATAAATTCTTTGTTTTCAATAGCTTGCCTCAATTGATTTACAAGAACTAAATTTTCCATCTCTTTACTACTCAAGTCTTCTGTATAAATACAATATCTTTCTCTACCATAATCCTTAGCTTTGTACATAGCCATATCAGCATTCTTAATTAAAGTACTATAATCCATTCCTCCATCAGGATAAATACTTATTCCTATACTCATAGTTATAAAAAATTCATAACCTTCAACTACAATTGGTTTTTGAAAACCTTTTATAATTTCTTTTGCAAATTTTTCAACATCTTCAATCTCTCTTATATCACTTCTAAGTAATAAAAACTCATCACCACCACCTGCAGCTAAAAAATCTGAATCTCTTTTTAAATTTGTCAATCTTTTACCAGCTACATTTAATGTTAAATCTCCTATATCATGACCTAAGATATCATTAATTTGTTTGAAACGATCCAAATCTAAACAAAATACTGCTAACTTTTTATTTGAACCTTCTATAGTTGCAATATTTTCCTTTAAAATTTCTGAAAAATAAACTTTGTTGGGTAACGAAGTAGTATAATCATAATACGCTAAATTATGAATTTTTTCTTGTTGTTCCATCAATTCTTTATTAGCATCTGCTAATTCTATTGTCCGCCTATTAACTTCATTTTTAAGTTTCTTATTCCATAATATTACTAAGAATAATATAATAATTATTATTGAAATAAAAAAAACTATTTCATTTATAAAATACTTATTATACCTTCCAACAATATTATGTGCATAAGATAACTTACTATTATTTATACTAATACTTACTATTACAATAATTCCTATTAATATTAAAACAATATTTTTTTTATGCATAATTGTCCCCTGCTTTCCAATGATATCTTTAGCACTACACCCCTCCATATTTATTATCGACATTATATTATTTAACATTAACTTAATACAAAATAAAAAACTGTAAAATTTATTATTTTATAAACTATCAACATAATCTTTTGCTTGCTTTAGTCCCATACCTGTAGCTTCTCTCAATCTTTTTATTGCCTTGATTTTTTCATTTTTCCTAACAAGTACTATTAGTTCATCTTTTAGTTCATCACTTATATATTCTCTACATAATTCTGGTAATCCAAGATGCTCTATAACTCGATCTAATTTTGATTCTATTCGTTTTTGATTATTCTGTAATGCATTAATTCTTGCATTATAATCGATAACCCAAATAATAATTAAAAACATAAATATATATTCCATCTTTTATTAATCTCCCTTCAATATATTAGTATTTTTTTACATATAAAACCCAATAGTATAGACTATACTTATTTATGTATATTTTATATTTGCCCATATTTTAAATCGTCGACATTTTTTTGTCAATCCCAAACAAATATAAAACCTTTCAATATTCATAACCCACAACAATATATTACTTAAAATCAAAACATACGCCTCATATATACTAACAGATTATAGTACAAATCACTTACCCAAAATCTTGCCCTCCAGAAAAATATATTCATGATGAAGTAGTATAATCATAATAAGCTAAATTATGAATTCCTTGTTGTTCCATCAATTCTTTATTAGCATTTGCCAACTCTACTATCCACCTATCAACTTCATTTTTAAGCCTCCTATTCCACAATATCACTAAAAATAATATAATAATTATTATTAAAATAAAAACTCTCCCTAAAGGGAAAGTTTTAAAGCATTTCTAAAAATGCATTAAGCCTTGTATTTAATTGTCCTGTATCAAATTCCGAATAATCAGTTTCTATACCAATATATGGTAGCCCTTTTTCTTCTGTTACAAATTTCTTTGTATTAAAAGCTTCTACGTTAAAAGTATGACAAGCCTGAAGAATTACTTCTACTACTCCATCTACTTGAAAATCATCTATCATCTCACCTAAAACTTCAAAACGTCCTGGGTTAGGAGTCATTACAGAACAATTAACATTTAAGTATTTTCTAGTTATTGCATCAATTGGATCTATAGTTTCATCTATTAATTCCATTTTTTCCTTTGGACCTGCACAATTCTCAAAGCAAACTATATCTGCTCCTAAATCTTCTATTTGTTTAAGAACTTTTTCTCTAACCCCACCTGTAGGACAACCTGTTATCAATATTCTAGGTCTAGTATTCTTTTTACCTTTTAATTCCTTTTCATATTTTCCTTTTAACTCTTCAGTTCTTTTGGCAATATCTTGTCGCATTTGTTTTTTATCAAAACGAAAACCAACTGCTTCCATAACTGTATTTATCTCATAACCAGATATTGGTGAAGGATTTAATTTTCCCAAATTATAAAAATCTACTAATATTTTTCGTTCTTCATTTCTTTCTCTTATAGCTTGTCTAAGTTTTTCTTCAGTTATTTTTACATTGAATTTTTTTTCAAGAACATCTATAAGTTCATACATTTCTTGTTTCCAATAATCAAAAGCATGTGCCTTTTTTTGTCCTTGAGGAAGATGCATTACATGAGTTTGTTTTACATTGTTCAATAATTCATACATCTTTTTCTTTCCATCACAAGTTGTTTCTCCTACTATTAAATCAGAAAAATAAAAATAAGGACATTTATCTGTTATAGCATAACCATAACTTGATTTGATCAATGGACATAAATTTTGTGGAAGATGCATTTCCGCATCTGCTACAGAACTATTATCTTTCCCACACAATGACACTGGTACTGCTCCAGCTGCATCAATAATTTCTAATGGCGTATAAGTACAGAACACTCCTACTACATTTGTACCTTTATCCTTAAACTCTTTAACTTTTAAAAAACCTTCCCGTTTAGTTTCCTCATATTCATCAAAATTTTCTGGTAATCTAACCATTTATTTTCACTCCTTAATCCTATTTTAAAGCATTAAAATGCTTTTATACTTTTTTATGATACAATAACATTATCTTACTTAATTATACATATTGAAATACTATACAATCAAATTAATATTATCTATAATAAGACTTACTGCTATAGATAATATTTTTATTTAGTAATAATTCAATAACATACAAATATACAATAGACTAATGGACACTTATATAGTAATATTAATTTGATATAATATTTTTGATATTAGGGTCAATTTTTCTCAATATTTTGTAAAACATCAATTTGCTTAAATAAAAAAGTGATAGTTTATAATTGATACTAATAAATATAATATAATTTGGGGGTAAAACGCATGAAAACAAATATATATGTGTTATACGGTGGGAAATCTGTAGAACATGAGGTATCTCTAAAAAGTGCATTTTCTATTATAAACTCATTAGATAGAAATAAATATAATGTATATCCAGTCTATATTACAATAGACGGAGTCTGGACTCCTCTAGGTTTATTAAAAAATGACTTAAACAATTCAGACGAATTAAAAAAATCAAATTCAAATACAGTATCAAAATCTATAGGGGATTTTTTATTAAATCATATTAAAGATAATGAAAAAAATATTGTATTCCCTGCACTTCATGGTACCAATGGAGAAGATGGCACAATTCAGGGACTTTTAGAATTATTGAATATTCCCTATGTTGGAAATGGGGTATTGTCCTCTGCAGCAGGAATGGATAAAGAAATAATGAAAAATTTATTTACAACACATAATATACCTCAAACAAAATATACTTCACTCAAACTGCACATTTGGGAAAAAAACAATGATAAAGCATGTATGGAAATAGAAAATAAAATAAATTATCCTTACTATGTAAAACCTGCTAATTCAGGTTCAAGTGTTGGTATAAGTAAAGCAGAAAATCGTGAAGAACTTAAAAAAGCCATTAAAGAAGCATTCTCATACGATTGTAAAGTCATAATAGAAGAAGAGATAATTGGTAGAGAAATGCAAATATCTGTAATAGGCAATAAAAATCCTAAGGCTTCTGTAGCTGGTGAATTTATATTAGAAAAACCTTTCTTTGACTACAATGCAAAATATATTGACGGTAAATTAATTCCAGTAATACCCGCACGATTAGAACCAGACATTAGTACTGAGGTAAGAAAAACTGCTGTGGAAGCCTTTAAAATATTAAATTGTCATGGCCTTGCTAGAGTAGATATATTTGTTACTGATAACAACAAAATTTATGTAAACGAATTAAATACAATGCCTGGATTCACAGCAGTCAGTATGACTCCAGTTCTATGGAAAGCTACTAATGGAACTACTTACTCTGAATTAATTGAAAAATTAATTGAATTAGCTTTTGATAGATATGAGGAAAAAAATAACATTATAAACACTAGATCTTAGAAAGGGATTAAAAATGATTAAAAGAAATTTAAAAGAAATTGAACAAATGATTAATGTTTCTAATATTGATAAAAAATATCATAATATTATGATTAACGGAGTCTCTACTGACTCTCGAAGTATAAAACCTAAACAATTATTCGTACCTATAAAAGGTGATAATTTTAATGGACATGATTTCATATTAGATGCTATTAAAGGAGGAGCAATTGCAACCTTATGGAATAAAAATGAGCCTATACCTTATGATGCTACTATTCCTTTTATTTTAGTAGATGATACCTTGATTGCTATTCAAAATCTAGCAAAAGCCTATGTAAAACAATTAAATATGAAAATAGTTGGAATTACAGGAAGTAACGGAAAAACATCTACAAAAGATTTACTAGCAGAAATTTTAAGTACTAAATATAAAACTGAAAAAACTTTGGAAAATTTAAATAATCATTTAGGAGTTCCTCTTACAATTTTAAATTTTGAAGAAGATGCAGAAGTAGCTGTAATTGAAATGGGCATGTCTAATTTTGGTGAAATAGACTTATTATCATCTATTGCTAACCCAGATGTAGCAATCATTACAAATATTGGTGAAGCACACTTAGAAGATTTACACACTAGAGAAAATATAGCTAAAGCAAAACTTGAAATTATAAATCATTTAAACCCAAAAGGATTGTTCATATATCCTGGAGATGAGCCTTTAATAAGAAATGAAATTAAAAAAATAAATCCAAAATTTAGTATAGAAACTTTTGGACAAAAATCATTCAATACTTATCGTCCTAAGTTAATCTCTATTGGCGAAAATGGCATTTCTTTTAAATTAAATGAATCTAAAACTTTAAATTTAAATACATTAGGGAAACATCAAATATATAATGCTACAGCTGCCATAACAGCAGCTAAATATTTTGATATTCCTTTTGAAAATATACAAAGAAGCCTAAAAAAAGCAAACATTACAGGAATGAGAAATGAACTCATTCATGCTAAAAAATGTACAATATTAGATGATTCATATAAATCTAATCCAACAAGTGTTTTAGCTGCATTAGATACTCTATATTCATTAGATAATTATAATAAAAAAATTGTTGTTTTAGGTGATATGTTGGGATTGGGAGAAAAAGAAGAAATTCATATGCACAAAAAAATCGGAGAAAAAATAGATTTCAATCAAGTAGATTATTTATTTACTATTGGACCTCTTGCCAAATATATTGCTAAAGGAGCTAATTCACTATCCTCAAAAAATAATATTAAATCTTATATAAATAAAAAAGAATTAATTGACGATTTAAAAAAAATAGTAACTAATGACTCTATTGTGTTAGTAAAGGCTTCTAGAGATTTACATTTAGAAGATGTCGTAAATGCATTGAAAATTATATAATTCAATTTATATTTTTAAATATTAGGATAATTAATTGTCCTAATATTTTTTTGCTATTTTTGTGTTATACTAAGTTTACAATTTTAAAAAAATAGAAAGGCTTACAATATGAAAATAAAATTTGAATATAAAAAAAAGAAAATCGAATATATTTCTGGGTATATATTCAAAGGGAAAAACTATAGATGTAGCTATGTTAGATATGATACTCTTTATAAAAATCCAGCACCTGGTACTGAAAAAGTAGAACTTTATAACTTTCATCCTAAAAGAAATTGTCGTGCTTCTACTCTCATACTTCATGGTTTAGGAAGTAGAAATATTAAATTTTTACTTTGGATTGGACCACAATTAGCTTCTGTTGGTATAAATACTACAATATTAATTTTCCCTGGTAATTATACAAGAGTTGAAAAAAATTCTGTTAGTGGTAGAAGTTTTTTATATCCAAATATAAATACAATGTACCAATTTTGGGAACATAGTGTAGTAGATACTTTATCTACTATAGACTTTTTAGAACAAGAAGATCTATGGAAAAATAACAATGTTGTAATGGGTTACTGTTTAGGCGGTATGGTTACTTCTATAGCAGCTGCCATTGACAATAGAATGAATCATAAATTATTCATAGCAACTGGAGGACATCTTCCACATATTCTTCATGAATCTCCAACTACAACTTTTGTTAGAAAACTTTTTAAAAATGGATATAAATCAAATTATTATATGGATAATAAAGAAAAGCTCTACAAAATATATGAAGAACAGTTCCCACAAATTAAAAAAATGAATTTAGAAGAAATAATAAATAATAAATATATTCACCCATTATTTAAAATAGATCCCTTATCCTATGCTCATTTGCTTAATATGTCAAATGTTACTTTTATTGATGCTTTTTTTGATTCTACTTTACCTTTAGTTTCTAGAAAATATCTCTACAATGAAATGGAAGGAGCAAAAAGAAGAATTCTACCTATTAGCCATGTTAATTGGTTACCTTTTCAATATGTTTTAGCAAAATATATTTTACACAAATTAAATATTTATGATAAAAAGGCTAAAAAAGCTCTTCTAAACACTGAAATATTAGAAACTCCTCTAGAAGATATACATATTGATAAATAAATTTTTATATAATATAGGTGAATATTATGAAAAAATTTAAAGAAACATTAAAAAAATCTTACTTCTATAT
>CAYUTQ010000018.1:0-38350 GCA_964447805.1 uncultured Clostridia bacterium | reverse complement strand
AAAATTGGTGCTAATATTTTAATATTTATGGGACATTTTTAAAAGTGCTTGACACCCTACAATTTTTTCAATGTTTTTATATGCAATTTTTTCTGATTCTTCCTCAGTAAAATCCATTTCATTTAATATATCGCAATATCTTTTATATATTTCTTCTGGCTTACACAAATAGACTTGCGGATAATCAGTAGCAAACAATAATCTATCAGGTCCAAATGCACGTAAAATTCTATTAGCTTGCTCTATACCATACAAGTTAACAAGTTCTGGTAAAAACGCAGATATATCTACATATTCATTTCCTCCTAAAGCATCCTGCCATCTATATCCTCCCATATGAGAAATAATAAATGTTGCATCAGGAAATATCCTTGACATCTTATGAATTCTTGCTGGTTCGCAAGAATCGTAATTTGTTCGACCGAAAGGATACGAATGAACCATTATAGGAACTTTTAAATCGGCTGCTTTTCTAATTACTGGAACCATATCCAAAGAATCTATATTAATTCCAAGGTTTGAAGGGTGTAATTTTAACCCCTTTAAACCTTTTTCATTTACTGCTGTTTCTAACCACCATGGAGCAAATTCATTAAAATATCCACCATTATTTAATACATCTGCAAAAGCCACAAATTTATCTGGATAAAATTTCATCATATTTCCTAACCACTCATTTGTTTTATTGACATCTTCATAGTAAGTATATGGTTCATTAATAGGAACTAAAATTGCTTTTCCCACATGATATTCTTCCATTATTTTTAAATATTCTTCTACATCCGCATGTCCCCAACAATCTGGCTCATATTCTTTCTTCATAGACAAAGATTCTGGTGGTAATAAATGTACATGGGCATCAATCTTTTTTATCTGTTTCCAATCCATAAAGTATCCTCCTCAAAATTACTATTTATCTGTTAGCTAAATAAGTATCACTACTTCGTAATATTCTACATATATACATCAATTATTTTAACCTTATCTTCTTGATTTCCTTTATCCTATCATATATACTAACTAATTTCTACCAAATTTTATTTTAAATAAAAAATAACCCACTAGTCTAATTGATATGCTCCCCTTAAGATAGACAGATTAAAAAATAAAAATCTGATACCAAAAGGGGAGCATATCAAAATCCTTATAACCTTTAAACTAGTGGGTTCTGATTTTTTATGATAGTTTTTGTTTTATTAGATTGTTTTTCAAAGTAAATCTTGATATTTTTGCCTACCATATAAAACACGCATTATAATTACCTGCTGTTCTTCTTCATTTATTAAATAAAAAGCAATGTAATTATCTATTATTAACTTTCTATAACCTTTCTTTCTTAAAAACTCATCTGCTACATAATTACATGAAAACGGAAAGTCTTGAAGTCGCATAATACTCGTTTCTATTTTTTCTAAAAGATTTTTAGCAGCTCTTTCAACATATAACTCTTTTGAAATATAACTATATATTTTATCTAAATCTTCACTGGCTTTTGGAGTAAGTTTTAGACTATACTTATTTTTTGACATATTTTCCCCTTAATTCTTTAAAAACACTTTCAGCATCTAATAGCATTTCCCCATTTTCAATTTGATTTTCTGCTTCAGCTAATTTTTTATATAAATCTACTTTAGCTAACTTTCTTTCATATGTTTCCATGCTCATAATTACTAAATCACCATAGCCATTTTTCGTAATAAAAATCGGCTCTTTAGTTTTATGACAAATCTCAGAAATCTCAGTTGTATTCCTTAAGTCTTTTATTGGTCTAATTTCAGGCATAATATCAACTCCTTTATTAATATTATGTCTTAATTATAGCATAATTATGTTTTAATTACAATCAATCAAATGGTAATTTATGCTAAAGCTTCATCTATTATAGTAACAGTACATTTTTATCCTCCAAAAACAAGCAAAACCCCTTGAAATCAAGGAGTTTCTATTGTATCAATATTTAAGTTCTTTTATGTCTAATGACTCCAATCTTAATACAATTTAGCAATATTGGATTAACGCTAAAAGGTATATTATCGCTAAATTGTGCACCTACCTACAAAGGCTTTTTAAATATATATTCTAGCAATATAAGGAATTCTTTTTCCCTAACTAACTACTCATGGTGAATATCATAGAAATAATGTGAATTAATTGGTTATTGGTTTGATAAAAGAATATATCTTCTTGTTTAGTGTGAATATTAAAGAATCTGCCTCTTCGCCATCTTGATATTGTCTTATCCCATATGTGGCTATTATTTCAGTTTCATCATCCATATCCATATGAATTGCAGTTGCATCTTTAGTGCTAAGATCTTGGTTAATATTATATTTACCTAACAGATTTTTTTCAAAACCTTTTGTTTCAAAAGTGTTATCTTTATTAAAGGTAATCTCAATATCTTCTTTGTGTCCTCCCCAATCATCATAATTATTATAGGCTTTTCCAACACCCAAAATTTCACCACTCTCGTTAAAAATTGTCTCCAAGTCCCATTGTCCTTCAACATCTGTCGGTAATGATTGGGTTGTGTAACCAGTGAGCATTAATATAACTGTAATAATCATGCTTAAATATATTATCCTTTTCATATTCATAATTCATCCTTGATAATGCATAAATATTCTAAAGTCGCACTTTACTACAAATGTACATTATAGGAATACTTCGAACTTAACGAACCATCTTCAAATTTATTTACATCAAAAAATTTTCAATTTCTTATTCCCTATCTCTAAAAAAATCATCACAGAATTTATCCCATTTTATTTTATATTCCTCATGGAATGCTAATTCAAGGTCATAAGGTGAATAAATCTTTCTTTTCCTTGCCTCTTCTACAAATTCCTCCAAATAATCACCAGGTTCAGTAAAAAATGCCCTTACTCTGGTATACCCCTTTGTGACTGCATAATAAAGTCTGGTATGTCCATCCAAGGATATTAAACAATCTTCTATTTTAGCCAGGGGAATATATAAATCTTCTTCACTTCCTATAAAAGTTTCTATAGCATTAACTTTATCCATATCCACAAAAAACTGCGAAGGTTGAATATCCTTGATGTTTACATAAAAAAGTTCTATAGGAGGAAAAGCTTTTATTAATCTCATGTTCTCATCATAAAAATTAGTAATGTGTTCGGCATAAAACCTAAATTCATCTATCAGTTCGTATAAATCGATTTCTTTATCAAAGAATACAATTGCAGAATCTTTATCTATTATTCTAAAACTGCATGTATACTTTTCATCAACAATAAAAGCACCATGCTGTCTTAAGACATCTTTATCAAACCTGTCATCCTCATAGGTATTTACCCTTTGTATTTTACTACTCATTTTCCATCCCCATCCTAACTACTAAAGCAATTACTTCGCATTATTTTACACATATGCATCAATTATTTTAATTTTATATTCTGAATTATCTTTATTCTATCATATACATTAACTAATTTCTACCAGATCATATTTTGAACAAAAAATAACCCACTAGTCTTAGGCTTTATAACCTTTAAACCAGTGGGTTTTGATTTTATATCATTTCCTGTTTAATTTTAGTTCCATCCTTGAAGTAGATCTACTATAACTACCTTATCTATAGTAGATGCCCATAAAACTTCATCAAAATCTGTTAAAATTGTCTCTTGGCTTTTAAGTTTATCTATAAAGGTATCTATGCTATCTTTTCTAACTTTGTTCTCTTGCTGCTTTTCTTCAATTTCATTTAATTCATCTTGGGCCTTTTTATATCTTTCAACTAATTCATTATACTTTTTTGAGTATTCCTTTTGATTCATGGCCTTTCTAGAATTCTCATCAACTATCTTTCTAAATAATTCTTCTACAACTTCCATCTCATTTTGAATATTAGCTGCCTTCTTTTCAAGCTTTGTTGTGTCTAGAAGTTCTTCCATTATAACTTCATAGCCCGTTATAATTTCTTCTTTATTTTCTATTAAACTATTGAAAGCATTGTAAAAATATTTTCTTTCTCGAAGTATTCTTCAACTCCATTTTCTTTTAATTTCCTTACAGTAGTTAAAGTATCTACCGTATTCCTAGCAAATCTAGATACAGATTTAGTTATTATAAGGTCAATCTTCCCATCCATTGCATCTTTAATCAAATACCTAGGGCTACTTCTCAATTTATTAATTTGGTCTTTGCTATGGGTTCTGGCATTATTTGCATAAGGTATTAATTCATCTATGTCAATTAGTTTTAATCCCTCAGTTGTTTTCAATCTTTACTCACCTCTTTATTTTTTATTGAACTTTCTTTGTTTCCTTGTTATAATGTTTATAGGGATACAAAGATATAGGTATTATATTTATGAATTTAGCATATACTATAAAGGAGGCTATAAATATGTCTACGATTAATATGGAGCGTGATATTATGAACCGTAAAATAATCAGCGTTTCAAAGAAGCGTCAAATTACGATACCTTTACAATTCTATAAACATCTTAAACTTGGAAGCGAAGTTGAATGTTCACTTGAAGATGGTAAAATTGTCATTCAGCCTCTTCATAGAGAACCTAGTGAATTTTCCGTTGAAATACTCGAGGACCTAGTTTCTCAAGGATATTCAGGTGATGAACTAGTAAAGCAATTTAAAATACAAAGTAAAAATATCAAAAAGGCTGTTACCAATATGCTTGAAGAAGCAGATGTCATTGCAGCTGGTGAAAAATCCGCAGCAAACTTTGATGACATCTTTGGTTCAGAAGACTGATTATGTACGAAATACTATTCAGCCCTCAAGCTGAACGCTTTTTCAAAAAATTAAAGGAAAAACCTCTAAAAAACGCATATAAAACAGCTTTACTAAAATTAAGTAAAAACCCTTATATCGGTCAGCCAAAACGTGGTGATTTATCTGGTGTTTATGGTTTCGATGTAAAATATAAAGGTATCAATTATGAAATTGCCTATACCATAAGTGAGGTTGATGGTAAAAAAATTATTGTGCTTCTTGCTGGAACTCGTGAAAACTTTTATGAACAACTAAAGCGATATATTAAATAACTCTCAAAAAACGGCTATTTTGCTTCAATACCCTCGATAACCCATATAAGGAAATAATGTTAATATGTGGAAATAGGAGGCCTTTATTAATTGCAAACTCTCCCAAATCCCATTATCGCTAAAAAATGCACCCACCCAACAAAAAACTGCACACCCGTGTGCATAATTTAGCATTACTGTGTGCAAATATAGAAAAATCATATTATTTTTATCCCCCAAAATTAAAAAACCCCTTGAAATCAAGGAGTTTCTATTGTATCAATATTATAGCCTTTTATGTCTAATGACTCCAATTTTAATACAATTTAGCAATATTCAATTATCGCTAAAAAGTATATTAACGCTAAATTGTGCACACACCTGTAAATTTTGACAAAAAACAGGGTCTACCTGGTGCCTTTGCGAGGGGAAGAGCTTTTCCCTGAGCTTGCTATATATGCTTCAGCACCATTGTCTAAAGCATCAAGCTCATTCTTAAATGCTAGTAGGAGAAATTCATAGAATTTTTTATCCTCCATATTATCGTTTTTAATCATTCTCTCATTTTCACTTCCAGCAGTGTAATTTATATTATATGGTGGATCAGTAACACAAAAATTTGCCTTCTTCCCTTGTTGTCATTACTCTGCCATGGCCAGCTATTATGTTATAATCCTTATCTATAAGTATGGGATTTATAAAACCAAATTCTCTAAGGCTACTTCTCAATTTATTAATTTTGTCTTTGCTATGAGTTCTAGCATTATTTGTATAAGGAATTAATTCATCTATGTCAATTAGTCTTAATTCTTCTGTTGTTTTCAATATTTCACTCACCTTTTCTTAAAAATGGGCATAAAAAACTCCCAGTTTCCTGAGAGTCGATTAATAAAGTGAAAGTCGCCAAAATGACGACTCTCACTTTACTTTATAATCTTAGCCATCCTGACTAAGACCACTTTGTAATTCTATTATATGCAATAATATTAATTTTAATACAAGATAAAAGGGAACCTATCCAAGATCCCCCCACTTTTAAAAACTATATTATCCCCTACATACCAGTAGAGAATCTCTTTGTAAATAAATTATAACATTCCAAAGTTATTCTGTCAAACTTTTTATAATTATTTCAGAAATTTCGCATCAAATTTCCAATGACAATGTTCTTCTTGCTATTTTGTATTATTTGTAGCTTATTTTAATAACTGGTAGTTAAAAAGACCGTTAGGTCATAAAAATAATTACAACTCCCCCTACCCCAAGAAAACCTTAAAATTAATTTCCAGTTTTCTTTTTAAATTAAGTATTTATAAGTAGTGGATTTTTCCAATTTTCTTCTATAATAAATCTTTCATCTCTTATATCTTCAATAATATCTATCTGAAGCATACCCTTTTTTCTGAATCCTCTTATGCACCGGAAAAAGTATAATTGCATTAAATTAAATGCTATTATTATAAACATCAATACAGTTTCTACGCCCGCAGGGCTATGAAGAAAACAATGGTCTAAATGCCATTCTGTTTTTAATTGATGAAAAGCATTATTTTCAATATCCCATCTCTTATGCATTATTTTCCATAGAGTTTTTACTGATGTAAATTTATCTGTAGTTATTATCCAGCCTTCTTTAACCTCAACCTTATCTCCAATATGAATTTCTTCAATAAATTTTATAAACCTTACTTTTATATCTGAATCAGACATTTCAAAATTGTCTTAATCCCAAGCCTTAATCTTTGTATAATTTCTACCTTTTTGATTTATAATCCATTCTTTATCTGCCTCTCGGCATTTAAATAAAGCTAATGCATCTTTTACAATATTAAGTCTTTCATCTTTAACCCTTACTACTGCATCCATCCCCAAAGAAAGAACTTCTTTGAGCCAAGTAGCTTTACAATATAAAGCATCTGCTACTATAATATCTGCATAATTATGATATTCCTTATAAAGTCTTTTTATCAGTCGTTTTCCACCTGTAATTTCGCCTTCATCTTTGTTTGAACCATCTCTTTTTGGTTCAAGCATTTCTTGACCTAAAATAATATGTGGGTCTGAACCTACAGTTACACATATTACAGACCTGTGAAAGTAATGGGTAGTTCCATCTTTTTGAACTCTTGTAAGACAGTTTTCACAACATTTTTTACTACTTTCAAATAACTCCACACCATCAATAGCAACAACTTTCAAACCATCAATAGTGCCTTTTCTAAACACTTTATTTTTTATAGTAGTTTTAACTATGTGTTTATGAATATCATTTAAACCTTTCAAATCAAAATTGCTTAAAGAGCGTCTAATAGTATCGATTCGTGGTATTTTAGTATTTTTAGGTAATACTTTTTTTAGTTTTCCATTTTTGAGCCAATGGTCTAATCTGTTAAAACTCCTTATTTGAAGCATAAATCCAAATAATACTATGAAGGTAATTGTAGAATTTTTTACTGAAAACTTTACTCTTTTATCTTTTAAACTATTGATTTTTTCTCCAATATCGTATACCTTATTAATATAAGTGAGCATTTGTTTTAAATAACTTTTGTTCATTTTATCAGCATCCTTTTTGTTGGTTTCTCGTCAAAACTATTATAAAAAGGATGCTTTTATTTTGCAATCATTTATTTCTATATTTTCCAGCAAAAATAGGAATATTTAAGATTTTATAAATATATCATCAATTATTTAAATTCTATGGGCTATCGCCCATTTATTTTTTTAGATGCGAAATCTCTGTAATTATTTCTTCAAGTTCCTTATCTGTTGTAGTTTGTGTTATATCTTTTAGCTTTTTTATAAAATCCTGAGCTTCATTTCTGTCTTTCTTTATTTTCTCAATAAATTCTAATTTATCATCTAAATTTTCCTTTATCTTATTATAATGTCCCATTAATCCTAGGGATTTAGCTATTGCTATTTCTACACCTCTCATATCGTCATTAGACAATGTTGCTACATAATCACCTAACCTTGCTTTGCTAACACAAGTAATATTAGAAACATTTACTTGACCATCTAATACAACCTCACTATTCCCATTTTTTTGTATAGTAAAAGGAACAAGGAAAGGAAATTTAGAATCATCATGAGTAATTGGAGCTAATATAGTATTTCCTGACTTCTGGTTGCCTATATTATTCTGAATTATGACACATGGCCTCTCTTTTTGCATTTCACTACCAATACCAATGCCCAATTTGCAACGATATACTTGTCCTCGTTTAATAAATCTTCGTTTAGCTCTGTCTGACATCAAATTTAGTGTAAATTTTTCTTCCATCCACTTTAAAAAATCTTGTACCTTCTCAACTTCGATGCTTGTTAACACATTTTTACCTCACTTTCCTTAAATTTTCTTTTATTATCTGTTATATCTTATAACTAGACTATTATACCATAATTAGACAATAATCTATTGGACATTATTTATTAAGTGTAAAAATCCAGTAAAGCTATACCTTCTAATTCCATCATATACCAGCCCTAAACCCTTATAGCTAAAAATTATATTATCGCTAAATAGTAGTAATTTCTCGAAGAATATAACATTAAACACTATTTTTCAGTTCCTTTGTGCCCTCCGTTTCATTTAATGAACTCACTAACTTCTTTATTAAAGTCTTCTATATTATCCATATTTAACATATGATTTGCATCTTTTATAAACGCTAGTTCTGCATATGGTATGGCCTTAGCCATAAACTTAGCTTGCTTATGAGTTTGTCTATTTCGTTCTCCAACTAAGATTAAAGTTGGACATGAAATCTTATGCAAGCTCTCTTTGCTGTTAAAATTCGTTACAGCATCCCAAATTTTTTTATAATTTTTAGGATTTTTAGTATGTTTCTTAATATCATCATAAACATACTCCTTTATCTTTGCATCGTGTTTACCCAATTGGTCTGCAAATAGTTTTGCTTGCTTTTCTACACTCATCAACTTAAAAATAGGCATAGAAAGTGTAGTTAGAATAAATTCTACTATATTTGTTTTTACTCCATAGGATGTGTCAGCTAGAATAATTTTCTCCACCGCACTAGGGTAATTAAGAGCTACTGCTTGAGTTACCATCCCCCCTAATGAATGGCCACAGATAATACAAGGTTTTATTTTCATCACTTTTATAAACTCGTTGACATAGTCTGCAAATAGTTCTACTGAATATACCATAAGATTATCAGAATCACCATGTCCAGGCATATCTAGCAAGATGACTTCATGATTTTCTGCAAAAGTATCGATCTGATATTTCCACTCTCTTTTAGAAACATAAGCTCCATGTAAGAACAGGATTGGTTTTCCTTTACCATACACTTCGTAACTTAGATAAGTATCCTTTACTAGTATTCTATTCATTAAAATCTTCCCTTTACTTTTTTATATTTTCTTCCCATTCTTTAAAAGAAGTTTTTAAAATTTTTATAAATACATCATTAAATTCTTTGATGTGCACTAAACGTTCCTTGATTACTTCATATTCTTCACCATCTAGAAAGTCTTCTTTTCTTTCTATGGTTTCATTTACAAGTCCCTCAAATAATTTTTGATTTTTTTCTTTTGAAGCTATGTAACTCAACATGATCCATTGTATGAACTCTTCATTATAAAAGTAGTAGTCTTTTCTATCCCTCATTTTTGGTGATTTTTTGCAGTATCCAATTTCTTCTAACTTTCTAATCTGAATACTGATGGATGCTTTAGATAATTCTAGTTGCTCGGATATGCTATTTAAGCTTAATGGACTGGTTGACGATAATAAAAGTCCTAAGATGCGCCCCATAATCTCATTCATGTTATAGGTTTGAAAAAAATCCGAACTTATTAATAAGTTCATTCTTGAAAGTACTCTCCATATTAACACTTCCTTTGTTTCGTTTATAATTTTGTTAACGTTATAAATATTATAATACTCCCTTTCATAGAATGCAACTTAGTTTTAAAACTTATCTTCTCTAGAAAGTTTGATATGTATATTTAAGAATCAACCTATTTCCACCTCTCTCAACACCACAAACTCAGCATGGTAAAAGTGCTGAAAAAACTGAACTCTTTAAAGTGTTTTTACATCCATCCTATCTCCACAACCCTATTTAGTTATCTAATCTATCAACTCAACCCTAACGTCTTGGGGCAGTTGATACGTTTCATCAAGCAATAAAAATAAGGGTTTCCTGACATTGACACCTCCAGTAAGACAACCAAGAGAAAAATTCAATGTGTGGAAACCCTTTATTTATAAGCTTTTTTAGTTTCTAAAACATCGTATTTACCTTCACCCTTGACATCAACACCACACACTCAACATGTCCTGTCTGAGGAAATATATCAACTCCTTATCGCTAAAAAGTGCACCCACCCAACAAAAAACTGCACACCCGTGTGCATAATTTAACGTAAGGGTGTGCAGTAATTTCTATTGTATCAATATTTAAGTTCTTTCATGGTGGAGGCGGTGGGAATCGAACCCACGTCCGAAAATATTCAACTAAGAGTCTCTCCGAGTGCAGCTACTAATTTTTTGTTCGCCTTCTATAGCGTTTAGTAGCAAACTCTATAGTCGGCTATCTCCAAAAATCCACTATAGGTTGGAGAAAACCTATAGTAGTTCCCCACTAAATTGGCGCCCTATCCCAAGCCGTGGGACTCTTAAGTAGGACGAGCTACTTTTATTAAGCAGCTAGTGCGTAATTATTATCGTTTGCGTTTAATTTAGTTGCCAATTTTTACGTTGTTTGGCATCAACGACTCGCTACTCTTAGCCTCATACCCCCGTCGAAACCTTATTCGCCCCCATAATTAATATCTTTCTTTAAATTGCCTTTCTATTCTTCTTTCTGCTTCTTTCTTAGCAATGGAATCTCTTTTATCATAAAGTTTTTTACCCTTTGCCACAGCTAATTCAACTTTTACTAGACCATTTTTTATATATACTGCTATGGGAATTAAAGTATAACCTTTTTGTGTTACAAAACCTGTAAGTTTGTTTATTTCTCTTTTATTAAGAAGAAGTTTTCTTTTTCTAATAGGATCTTCATTATATATATTTCCTTGTTTATAAGGGCTTATATGCATATTGTATAGAAAAACTTCACCAACTTCTATTACTCCATAGGCATCTTTTATATTACATTTTCCATTTCTAATAGATTTTACTTCTGTTCCTTTTAGTACAATACCTGCTTCTATAGTTTCTTCAATAAAATATTCATGGCTTGCTTTTCTATTTCTCGCAACTATTTTTACATCTTCACTTCCCATAATTATCACCACATTGTCATTTTTAGTGCATCTTTTAGGATAACAAATTTTCAAACAATTGTCAACTTATTTTTGAATTAATGTTCCACTAATATAAAATCAATAGTCCTTTTCAACAGATCTGCATTTATCACCTTAATCTTTACCAT
Source organism: uncultured Clostridia bacterium (assembly GCA_964447805.1). Lineage (GTDB taxonomy): Bacteria > Bacillota > Clostridia > Tissierellales > DATGTQ01 > CAYUTQ01. The sequence continues at coordinate 26,925 of CAYUTQ010000018.1, read as the reverse complement.
ATCTCCTACTCTATAAATCTTTTTAGTCCTCTCACCTATTATATAATATTTATCCTCATCAAAATAATAATAATCATCAAGCATATTACTAAAATGAACTAATCCTTCTACAGTATTATCTAATTGAACAAACATACCAAAATGAGTTAATGAAGATATCATCCCTTCATATACTTCTCCAATTTTTTCACTCATATATTGTGCTTTTTTCAAATCTTCTACTTCTCTTTCAACCTCTTCTGCTATTCGTTCCATTGTAGAAGTTTGGTCTGCTATATCTGGAAGAACTCTCTCCAAATAGTCCCTTCTTTTTTGTGTAATCCTAGCATTTATGAAATCTTTTAAAATCCTGTGAACTTCTAAATCTGAATATCTCCTTATAGGTGCAGTAAAATGGCAATACAATTTAGTAGCTAATCCAAAATGTATATCCTGTATTTCACTATATCTAGCTTTTTTTAAAGATCTTAATAAAAGAGTACTTATAAGAGCCTCCTCTTTATTTCCCTTTATATTTTTCAACAATTGTTGAAATTCTTTTGGATGTATATCTTGAGTTTCCTTTATACTATAGCCAAAATTATGAATAAATTTATTAAACTCATCAATTTTTTCCATATCTGGTTCTTCATGAATTCTATACAAACAAGGCAGTTGAGACCAATATAAATATTCTGCTACTGTTTCATTAGCAACTAACATAAATTCTTCTATCATTCTATTAGCAATTCTTCTATCTTCCTTTACTATATCTATAGGTTTACCCTCATCATCCAATATAATTTTAGCTTCAGGAAAATCAAAATCTAAACTTCCTCTTCTTTCCCTTTTATTATGCAGTATATTACACAATTCTTCCATTAACTTTAAATCATTATATAATTTTTCATTTTCTTTTTTAAAACTATCATCTTTGTTTTCAAGCATATCCGATATATTATCATATACTAATCTGGCTTTGCTTTTTATAACACTTTCTACTATTTTATGATTGATTACACTTCCTGAATTGTCAATCTCCATATACACTGTCAATGCTAATCTATCTTCTCCTGGATTTAAGCTACATATTCCATTAGACAATTTTTTAGGCAACATAGGTATTACTCTATCTACAAAATAAATACTATTTCCTCTTTCATAAGCTTCCCTATCAATAGTCGTACCTTCTTTTACATAATGAGATACATCTGATATGTGAACTCCTAATAAATAATTATTATTCTCTAGTTTTTTAATAGATACCCCATCATCAAAATCTTTTGCATCTGCTCCATCTATTGTAAACACATATTCATTTCTTAAATCTACTCTTTTTTCGATCTCCTCTTCAGATACTTCTTGTTCTATTAATGATACTTCATTTATCACTTCTTTAGGAAATTCCTCTGGCAATTTATATTGTTTAATAACAGAAAGTACATCTGTACCTTTTTCATAAATATATCCTAATATCTCAACAACTTTTCCTTCTGGATTTCTCCTTTTTTCTGGCCATTTTATAATCTCTACAACTACTTTTTGATTAGTTTTTGCTCCCATCATATCAGCTTTAGGTATAAAAATATCCATACTAATTCTATTATCATCAGGTACTACAAAGCCAAAATTTTTATTATATTCAAAAGTTCCTACTACCCTCTTGTTTGCCCTATTTAATATTCTAATTATTTCTCCTTCTTGTTTTCTACCTACTTCACCTTTTTTAATAATTCTAACTACTACTTTATCACCATGCAAAGCACCATTAATATTTTCAGAAGCTACATATATATCTTCTATGACTTTGTCTTCTGGTATCACAAAACCATAGCCTTTTTCATTTCCCTGCAAAACACCTACTACTAAATTCATTTTATCTGGCAAACCGTATCTATCACTTCTAGTTTTTATAATCATACCTTCCATTTCCATTGTTTCCAAAACTTCAAAAAAAGCTTCATATTCTTTTTTCTTAATTCCAAAAGCTTGAGCTAGTTCTTCTTTAAGCATAGGTTTATACAACTTTTCATCCATAAAATCTACAATATTCCTCTTAATACTCATGTTCCTACCTCCGTTTTTTTTATAAGTCAATAAAATTTTATCTATTGACTTATCTATAATTATCAGATAAATAATTTTCAAATAGCATGGTGTTTTTATTATATCATTCTTATTTCTTCACTATTGTTATTATTAACATACTATGTATAATTATAACAAACTACTAATTAAATTGCTAGATATATAAATCTATGCATAAATAAATCCCTCTCATATGAGAGGGATTTATAACTAAAATAATTTTCCACCATATTGAAGGAACAATTGTGAAAATACTAATGAAACTATAGTCATAAGTTTTATTAATATATTTAATGATGGTCCTGAAGTATCCTTAAATGGATCTCCTACTGTATCTCCAACAACTGCTGCTTTGTGTGCTTCACTACCTTTGCCACCATGATTACCATCTTCTATATATTTCTTAGCATTATCCCAAGCTCCTCCTGCATTCGCCATAAATATAGCCATTAACACACCTGTAATCAGTGCACCACCAATTAGGCCTCCTAAAGCTTCTGGTCCTAATAATAGACCTACTACTATAGGAACTAATACTGCAAGAAGTCCTGGCACAACCATTTCTTTCAATGCTGCTTGAGTACTTATATCAACACAAGTACCATAATCAGGTTTAGCTGTACCTTCCATAATACCTGGAATAGCTTTAAATTGTCTTCTTACTTCTTCAATCATACTAAAAGCTGCTTTCCCTACTGCTTCCATAGTTATTGCTGAAAATATAAATGGAAGCATTCCACCTACAAACATACCTGCTATAACCTTGGGATCAGTTAAATTAATAGCACTTAGTTCTACAGCTTGTGTATAAGATGCAAATAATGCCAAAGCTGTTAGTGCTGCTGAACCTATAGCAAATCCTTTTCCTACTGCTGCAGTTGTATTTCCCACAGCATCAAGTTTATCAGTAATACTTCTTACTTCTTCTGGTAATTCACACATTTCTGCAATTCCACCAGCATTATCTGCAATTGGCCCATAAGCATCTACAGCAATAGTCATACCTGCTGTTGATAACATCCCTACTGCTGCAAGAGAAATACCATAAAGTCCATGAGCTACATCTTCTGCTCCTCCTGCTGCAAAGAATGCAACTAATATTCCTATAGATATTACAATTATTGGTCCACCTGTAGACATCATACCTACAGACAATCCACCTATTATATTTGTTGAAGCTCCTGTTTCAGATTCCTCTGCAATTCTCTTAACAGGGGCATGATCTGCTGAAGTATAATATTCAGTAATTCTTGCTATTATTAAACCTACTGCTAATCCTGCTACTATAGACACAAAAGGTTTTAATGTTCCAATAATAGAATTACTTAATATTAATGCAACTATAACTGTAATAATAGAACTAACTAAAGTTCCTGTATTTAATGATTTTTGTGGATCCTTATCTCCTCTTACAAAAAATACCCCAATTATAGATGCTATAATACCTGCTGATGCAAGAGATATAGCAAAATTCACTCCAGCTTCTCCATATGCTGCCAAACCTAAAGTAATAGCTGAAATAATTGCTCCTACATAAGATTCAAATAAATCAGCTCCCATACCTGCTACATCACCAACATTGTCTCCAACATTATCTGCTATTACTGCTGGATTTCTTGGGTCATCTTCTGGAATTCCTGCTTCTACTTTCCCAACTAAATCAGCGCCAACATCAGCTGCCTTTGTATAAATTCCTCCACCTACACGTGCAAAAAGTGCAATTGAAGATGCACCTAAACCAAATCCTGTTATTACTTCTGGATCAGGATAAATTGTATATAATATTCCTATACCAAGTATTCCTAATCCTACTACACACATTCCCATTACAGAGCCACCAGAAAAAGCAACATTTAATGCACTATTCATTCCTTTTTCCTTAGCTGCATTAGCAGTTCTAACATTCGCCTTTGTTGCCACTTTCATTCCAAAATAACCTGCTAATACTGAAAATATAGCTCCCAATATAAAACTAATAGCTGTTCCAATACCAGTAGTTGGTATCAAAACTATGAATAAAATTATAACGAATATAGTAAGTGCTCTATATTCCCTACTCAAAAAAGCCATTGCCCCTTCCTCTATGTAAGATGCAATTTCTTTCATCTTATCTGTACCAGGGTCTGTTTTTTCAATACTTTTTGCTTTACTTAATGCAAATAGTAATGCTATAATACCAATAATAATTGAAATTCCTGTATTCATTATTCCTTACCTCCTTTTATCATTGCATAGCTGCTAATACTAAAGCAGATATAATAAATACAATTGCTGAAATTGTTGTCAATCTTTGAAGAGTTGCTTCAAAACTTCTACTTTTGTTTCTGCCCCATATATTTTCTCCTGCGCCAGAAATAGTAGTACCTAATCCTTCTGAATTACTAGGTTGTAGTAATATGGACACTATTAAAAAAACACTTGATATTAATATAACTACGGAAAAAAAAGTTTTCAATCCGACACCCCCTATATCTAAATAAGAATAGTTTCCCTGTCTCATAAGCATAACTATTTTAACACAGCATACTCATAAAATCAATAGTGAACAAATTTTGATCTCTACATTTTAATTCTTTAACCTTTCATATATTAATATTCCAATAATTAAAAACAATATTATATTATAAGAGCCTCTAAAAAAGAGGCCCTTTACTATTTTTTAATATTATAGAAAGCATTCAAACCTTTATATTCTCCTACTTCTCCTAAAAAGTCTTCTATTCTCAATAATTGATTATACTTAGATACCCTATCTGTTCTAGAAGGTGCCCCAGTTTTTATTTGCCCAGCATTAGTTGCCACTACTAAATCAGCTATAGTTGTATCTTCTGTTTCTCCCGATCTATGAGATACAACTGCTGTATATCCATGAGTCTTTGCCATTTCAATAGTATTTAATGTTTCTGTTAAAGTTCCTATTTGATTAAGTTTCACTAATACAGAATTAGATACTCCCATTTTTAATCCTTTTTCAAGACGTTCCGTATTGGTAACAAATAAGTCATCTCCTACCAGTTGTATCTTATTACCTAATCTATCAGTAAGTACTTTCCAACCATCCCAATCATCTTCTGCCAAACCGTCTTCTATTGATATAATAGGATATTTTTCTACTAAATCTTCATAAAAAGCTATCATCTCATTTACATTTAATTCTTTCCCTTCTCCTTCTAACTTATACATTTTTCTCTCTTCATCATAAAGTTCTGTAGCAGCTACATCTAGTGCTAAATAAACATCTTTTCCAGGTACATATCCTGCTCTTTCTATTGCTTCTACAATAGTTGCCAATGCTTCTTCATTACTAGTTAAATTAGGTGCAAATCCACCTTCATCTCCAACAGCTGTATTTAAACCTTTATCTTTAAGTACTGATTTTAAATTATGAAATATTTCTGCACCCATTCTCAATGCTTCTTTAAAATTTAATGCTCCAACAGGCATTATCATAAATTCTTGAATATCTACATTATTATCAGCATGTTCACCACCATTTAAAATATTCATCATTGGTACAGGAAGTGTCTTGCCATTTATACCACCTATATATTCATATAGAGGAAGACCTAATTCATCTGCTGCTGCTCTTGCTACTGCCAATGATACTCCAAGTATTGCATTTGCTCCCAATTTACCTTTGTTATCTGTGCCATCTAATTCAATTAATGTATCATCTATATTCAATTGATCCAATACATCCATTCCTACAATTTCTGGTGCAATAATTTCATTCACATTTTTTACTGCATTCATTACACCTTTTCCTAAATATCTATTTTTATCACCATCTCTCAACTCTACAGCTTCATAAGCTCCTGTAGAAGCTCCTGATGGAACCAATGCCCTTCCACAACCTTCTAATTCTGTCCATACCTCTACTTCTACTGTTGGATTTCCTCTAGAATCTAATACTTCTCTAGCATATACATCTATAATCGTGCTCATAATTTTATTCCTCCCTTAAAATAAGTGATTTTCCTGTCATTTCTTTAGGTACCTCAATATTCATCATATCAAGAAGTGTTGGAGATATATCAGCAAGAATTCCCTCTTTCACTTCTATATTTTTCTCCCCAATTATTATACAAGGTACCCTATTTGTAGTATGTGCTGTAATTGAACTTTTATCTTGTTTATCTATCATTTCCTCTGCATTTCCATGATCTGCAGTAATAAACAATTTTCCACCCTTTTTTAGTACTTCTTCTACTATTTCACCTAAACATTTATCTACAGTTTCTACGGCCTTTATAGCTGCATCTATCTTTCCAGTATGACCTACCATATCAGAATTGGCAAAATTTAATATTATTAAATTATATTTATCCATATTAAGTTTTTTTATTACTTCTTCCTTAACTTCAATGGCACTCATTTCAGGTTTTAAATCATAAGTTGCAACTTTAGGCGACGGAATCAAAACTCTATCTTCATTTTTATAAGGTAGTTCTATTCCCCCATTAAAGAAAAAAGTCACATGGGCATACTTTTCTGTTTCTGCTATTCTTAATTGATTTAAACCTAATTTACTTATATGCTCTCCTAAAGTATTCTTAATCTCCATGGGTCTAAATGCAACATTAACATTTTCTATAGTCTTATCATATTGAGTCATAGTAGTAAAAACAGTATCTACTCTTTTTTCTCTAGAAAACCCTTCAAAATGTTCATCTACAAAAGCCCTTGTAATTTGTCTTGCTCTATCTGGTCTAAAATTAAAAAACACTATAGAATCTCCACTTTCTACTGTAGCTATAGGTTTATTATCTTGTTTAATCACTGTTGGAATAACAAATTCATCTGTTATATCTTCCTCATAAGATTTAGACACTGCCTCCACTGATGAAGTTGCCTCATTACCTATTCCTAAGACCATTGCATCATAAGCTTTTTTAATTCTATCCCATCTTTTATCTCTATCCATAGCATAGTACCTACCTGATACTGTAGCTATTTTCCCTACACCTATTTCTATTATTTTTTCTTCTAATTTTTCCAATGATTTCTTACCACTAGTTGGTGGCACATCTCTTCCATCTAAAAAGGCATGTATATAAACTTTATTTAACTTTTGTTGCTTACACATTTTAAGTAATGCATAAAGATGCTCTTCATGGCTATGAACTCCACCTTCAGAAACTAAACCCATAATATGAATATTAGTATTATTACATTTTGCATTTTCTATTGCTTTTAAAATAGCCTTATTTTCAAAAAACTTTCCATCTTCAATTGATTTGCTTATTCTGGTAAATTCCTGATAAACAACCCTCCCAGCGCCAATATTCAAATGGCCCACCTCAGAATTTCCCATTTGTCCTTTAGGTAGCCCTACTGCTGTTCCACTAGCTTCTAACTGAGTATTGGGATATTCCTCTAAAAATTTATCATAATTAGGTGTATTTGCTAAATAAATAGCATTTCCTTCATAATTTTTTCCTAGTCCCCAACCATCAAGTATAATGAGCATTACTGGATTCTTTTCCATTGTTTTTGCCTCCATTTAATAATTTATAAGACTTAAAAAATCAGCTCCTTTTAGACTAGCACCACCAACTAGGGCACCATCAATTTCTTTTTCTTCCATTAATTCTTTTACATTATTGGGTTTCACACTTCCCCCATATAATATTCTAGTATGATCTTTTAAATCTTCACTATATATATCTCCAAGAACTTTTCGTATAAAACCTAGCATATCATTAGCATCTCCACTGGAAGCAGTTTTACCTGTACCTATTGCCCATATAGGCTCATAGGCTATTACTAAGTCTAAAGCTTTTTCTTCATCTATTCCTTCCAATGCTCCCTTAATTTGTTTTTCTACTACATCTTTCTCCATTCCTTTTTCCCTTTGCTCCAAAGTTTCTCCTACACATAATATTGGTTTCAATTTATGGTTTAATGCTGCTTTTATTTTTTTATTCACTATTTCATCTGTTTCATGAAAATATTGTCTTCTTTCAGAATGACCTATTATTACATATTCTACTCCTACACTTTTAAGCATTGATGGTGATATTTCTCCTGTATAGGCACCACTATCTTCCCAATGAATATTTTGTGCTCCTAATTTAATATTTGTACCATCAATAATTTTATTTACTTCTGTTAAATTAATAAAAGGTACACAAAGAACTGCCTCAACCTGATTATTTCTTTCACCATTTTTTATATCATTAGCTAATTCAATAGCCTCATCTAAATTTTTATTCATTTTCCAATTACCTGCAATCATAGGTGTTCTCATTACTATTCCTCCTTACTTATTACTTATAGCTGCTATTCCTGGTAAATCCTTTCCTTCTAAAAACTCTAAAGAAGCTCCACCACCAGTAGAAATATGAGTCATCTTATTTTGAAAGCCAGCCTTTTCTACTGCTGATGCACTATCTCCGCCACCAACTATAGTTGTTCCATCAGCTTCAGCCATAGCCTTAGCAATTGCATTAGTCCCTTTTTTAAAGTTCTCCATTTCAAATACTCCTACTGGTCCATTCCAAACTATAGTTTTACTCTGCTTTATTTCATCTGCAAACAATTTAATAGTTTCTTCTCCTATATCTACGCCCATCATATCTTCTGGAATTTCATCAATACCTACAGTTTTAAATTCAGTATCATTTTTAAATTCCTTTGCTACAACTATATCCTTTGGAAGTATTAACTTCACATTTTTTTCTTCAGCCTTATTCATTAATTTTTTTGCTAAATCTATTTTGTCTTCTTCAAGTATTGACTTACCTATTTCGTAACCTTTTGCCTTTAAAAATGTATAAGCCATTCCTCCACCAATAATAATAGTATCTACTTTGTTGAGTAAATTTTCTATTACTCCAATTTTGTCAGAAACCTTTGCACCGCCTAATATTGCCACAAAAGGTCTATCTGGATTTTCTAACGCTTTTCCCATCACATCTATTTCTTTTTCTACTAAGAATCCTACTGCTGAAGATAAGTATTGAGATACACCTACATTAGATGCATGAGATCTATGACAGGTCCCAAAAGCATCATTTACATATAACTCACCTAAAGATGCTAGTTCCTTAGAAAAGTTTTTTTCATTTTTCTTTTCTTCACTTCTAAATCTTGTGTTCTCCAATAATACTACATCCCCATTTTTCATTTCATTTACAATATCTTTAACTTTATCACTAACTACATTATTATCTTTAGCAAATATTACTTCTTTACCTAATAGTTGAGTTAACTTTTTCGCTACTGGCTCTAATGAAAATTTGGGACTAGGTTCTCCCTTTGGTCTCCCTAAGTGAGACATGAGAATAATTTTTGCATTATTTTCTAAAAGATAATTAATAGTTGGTAAAGAACTTTTTATTCTTCTATCATCAGCTATATTACCATTATCATCCATTGGTACATTAAAATCACATCTAACCAATACTTTCTTACCTTCTACCTGTAAATCCTCTACAGTTTTTTTGTTCATTATAATATCACCTCAATTAATAATATTGGTTTAAAACCGGCCTTGATTTTTCAAGACCGGTTTATAGTATTATTAGCAATTAGCAATATATCTAGCCAAATCTACTACTCTATAAGAATATCCCCATTCATTATCATACCAAGATACTACTTTAACCATATTACCTATAGCCATTGTAGACAAACCATCAACTATTGATGAACGAGGATCTTTTCTATAATCAATAGATACTAATGGTTCCTCAGAATACCCTAATATTCCCTTTAGTTCTCCTTCACTAGCTTCTTTAAATGCTTTATTGATTTCTTCTACAGTTACTTCCTTATCAAGTTCAAATACCACATCTACTATTGAAACTGTTGGAGTTGGAACCCTCATAGCAAAACCGTTTAATTTTCCTTTTAACTCTGGAATTACTAATGCAACTGCCTTTGCTGCTCCAGTAGTTGTTGGAATAATTGATTCTGCTGCAGCTCTAGCTCTTCTTAAATCTTTATGTCTCTTATCTAATATTTGTTGATCATTTGTATAAGCATGTACAGTAGTCATAAGACCTCTTTTAATTCCAAAGTTATCCAAAACAACTTTAGCTACTGGTGCTAAACAGTTAGTTGTACAAGATGCATTAGATATAATATTATGTTCTTTTGGATTATAATCATTTTCATTAACTCCCATTACTATAGTTATATCTTCTTTTTTTGCTGGTGCAGTAACTATTACTTTTTGAGCTCCTGCTTTCAAATGTTTTGATAATCCTTCTCTATCTCTAAAGGCACCTGTTGAATCTATTACCAATTCTACACCTAAATCTTTCCAAGGTATTTCCTCTGGATTTCTATTATCTGTTCTTATTATTTTTTTACCGTTAATCACAAATCCATCTTCTACTACTTCTACAGTTCCGTCAAATTTTCCATATAGAGAATCATATTTAAATAAATGTGCTAGTGTATTTAAATCTCCTGATGCATTAATTGATACTACCTCAATATCCTTAGGATCTTCTTCCATTATAATTCTAAATACATCCCTACCTATTCTACCAAATCCATTAATACCTACTTTCATTGCCATAAAACATCCTCCTTATACTTAAATTCTTTATAATTAAGCTACATTTTGTAGCATTTTAAACATTCTTTAAAATTTTAAGAGCAGCACCTTCATCAATGACTAGTGTCATATCTTTTCTTAAAGTTGCTATAGAATAAATAGCCTCTGCTTTTTGTTCTCCACCAGCTACTCCAATAACATGATCTGTATTTTCAAAATCCTCCATTGATATACCTACTGTGGTAGATTCCAAAACTTGATTTCCTTTCATATCAAAATAATGACCAAAAGCCTCTGATACAGCTCCTTTTCCCATCATTTCATCAATAGTATTTTTTGATAATTCCCTTCTCTTAGCCATTACATCTGCTCGCCCCATACCAAAAATTAATATATCAATTTTTTTTATAAACTCTAAAGTTTCTTTTACTTCTCCTATCTTTAGTAACACATCTAAAGTTTCTTTCTCAATATTATCAGGGGCATGTAATAATCTATAATTTCCTCGAAGTTTTTTAGCTAATTTAGCAGCAATGCTATTAGCTTGAGTTTCTACATCTTTACCTAAACCTCCTCTAGCAGGAATAACTAAAATATTATTCTTCAATTTTCCTTTAGGCATTTCTTCAGCAACTTGAGCCATAGTACTACCACCTGTAATTCCAATAATATTGTTATCATTTATAATATTTCTTAAATAAAAAGCTGCAGTTTTTCCAATATCTTTTAAAACTAACTTATTTTCATCACTATTACCAGGCACAATTAATACCTTTTTAATATTCAAAATTTTTTCCAACCTTTTTTCTAATTCGCTTAAGCCTTTTAATCTATGTATTATATCCTTTAAGTTTTCCTCTTCTAATATTTGTTCCCCTGTTTCTGTTATATACATTCCCATTGGCTCTATAATTAACAATTCTTGATCTTTTAAAATATTTACTTCAGTTCTAATGGCTCTCTCTCCCATTTTCAAATCATTAGCCAATGTTCTTCTACCAACTGGTTGATTATAATATATAGCTCGCAAAATATCATATCTTCGTTCCATTATTTCTAATATTTCAGGTACTATCTTTTTTTCTAATTCAATTATATCTACCAAGATCAACACCTCTTAGTACAGCATTTAATTATTATTGTGTCAAATTTTCTGCAATTTATAACAAATATTCATTGTTGGGCATAATGCGTCCCAGTGTATACTGTTTTGGCCCACTACTATTAAAAAAATTTCTCATTTCTCCATCTAATAACATTATAAATTAAAATCATTTTTTTTTCAAGTCAGCCGTAAAAACGGCTGACTATTAATATCTTTTTCTCATGGTTGAAGAAGGGATGTTTAGTTCATCCCTATATTTTGCTACAGTTCTTCTAGAAATAGAAATACCTTTTTCTTTTAATATATTTGTAATCTTTTGATCACTTAGAGGTTTCTTTTCATCTTCTTTTTCTATTAATTCTTTGATCATTACTTTTATACTTATGGCAGAAACATCTCCTTTTGTTCCATAAACACCACTTGAAAAAAAGTATTTAAGTTCAAATAAGCCTCTAGGTGTTTGGATATATTTACCATTAGTAGCTCTGCTAACAGTAGATTCATGAACTCCAATATCTTCTGCTACATCTTTTAATGTTAAGGGTTTTAAGGCTTTTTCTCCTTTTTCAAAAAAATCTTTTTGAAACTTTAATATAGATTTTACAACATTATATATAGTCATTCTTCTTTGTTCAATACTTTTTATTATCCATAAAGCAGAATTTAATTTTTCTGTTAAAAAATTTGCAATTTTAGGATCATCTGATTTACTAATTAATTCTTTATAATAATTGTTTATAATAAGTCGTGGTGCTGTTACATCATTTAATAATATTATATACTCACCATTTATATATCTTAAAAATACATCTGGAACTATATATTTTGTTTCTGCAAACTCGCCAGAAAAACCTCTACCTGGTTTTGGTTCCAATCTTTTTATCAAATCACATATTCTTTGAACTTCTTTCAAATCAATATTTAATTTCTTAGATATTTTCGATAATCTATTAGATGCTATGTCTTCTAGATGATTTTCTATAATTATATATATTTTAGGATTTTTTACTTGTTTTTCTTTTAATTGAATAGCCAAACATTCTTGTAAATTTCTTGCACCAACGCCTAATGGATCAAATGATTGTATCACATTTAAAACATTTTCTACCTCTTCTTTTTTTACACCTAACTGTATAGCAAGCCTTTCTACTGTTGATTTTAAATATCCATTTTCATCAATCTCATCAATTATTACTTCTCCAATTTCAATTTCTCTATCATTAACTAAAGTCAATCCTAACTGAAATAACAAATGATCTTTTAAGGTAGGTGTATCACTTATGAAATTTTCATAAGTATATTCTTTTTTTTCCTTTTCATTTTGTGGTTTATAACTTATATCATCATAATTTTCTATTACTTCTTTCCAATCTACTTCTTCCTCCCTTGAATATTCGTCTAGATCTTCATGATTTTCATTAATCTCTCTCATTTCCAATAAAGGATTTATTTCTATTTGATTTTCCAAATACTCATTTAACTCCAAACTAGAAAATTGCAGTAGTTCTATGGCTTGTCTCAATTCTGGTGTCATTATTAATTTTTGAACTTGTTCAAGGTTTAATTCATAACCTAATCGCATAAACACACTCCCCACATACATAAGGTTATTATTATTAAATTATATTGTTATATTCTCTTTTATTATACCAAAATAATTACTATAAAGCATATTTATTTAAATATATAAATAAAGGACTACCGGTTTCCTTCCTTTATTGAAATAACCCAAATCAAACTCTTAATATTTAATAAACTCACTTAATTTTTAGCAAAACAACCTTAGTGGTGTTTATAAATTTTGTATAAAAAAAAGCTATCTCAAAACTTATCTTGAGATAGCTTTTTTTATAATAGTTATTTTATTCTTTAGTAATATAACCTTCTTTTGCTAAAACATCAGTTGCTTTTTCCAATTTTTCTTCATTTACCATAACTACTGGACCAGTACAACCCATACCGCTTTCAGCATATATTTCATTTTTCCATAATGCTTTAACTGCATCTTCTAATTCTATAATATCTATTCCAGAAATTGTTCCTGTTACAGTTTCCTTTGGTGGTGCTTTTACTTCTTCAGTATCTGCTTTTTTAGTTTCTTTTGAAAATTCATCAAGTATTTTCTTTAAACCTGCTTTATTTACTTTTTCAAATTCTTTTTTAGCTATAGTTTTTAAATTACCTTTTATTAATTTAGCACCATAATTTATTGCATTAGCCACTACAGGAACTCCACTTGCTCTAGATAAAATAAGTATAACTCTATCATAATCTTCACCAATACCTGGCCCATATCCATATCCTAATGATTCATAGCTTCCACCAGTTGTATAAGAGGAAAACACCTTCATTAATAAATTACCTGTTAATGTATCTGTTACCATAACATCAGGTGTACCTGTTAGTAAATCATTTCCCCTCATTACACAACCGCCATCTGCTCTCATAGATTCTACAAATTTTATTTTATATCCATTTTTATCTAGTTCTTTAAAAGCTCTTTCAACTTGTCTAGCCCCATCTACGTTTAAAATTCCAACTGTTGGTTCTTCTAATCCCATAGCTTTTGCAGTGATTATTCCGTAAATACCATTTTTAATCATTGCTTCAACTCTATGAGGTGATGAAGTACCTGTGGTTGTTGCTAAAGTCATTTCCTTACCTACTCCTGGTGTTATTGCTCTACCTACTGTTGAAACACCAATTGGAAAATTGTAATGCATAGTTACTGCACAATCAATTTCTCCATTATCTAACAATTGTTCCATTTTTTTATAGCCCTCTTCATCTGAATCAGCAACAACTTGTTTAAGAGTACTATCTACTTTAGGACCAATTAATACAACTTCTATAGAATTATCCCTCTTTTGAGCAAGCTCTGCACCTTTTACAAGATTATCTACACCATGTTCACTACCAAAAGTAGTAATACCTACTTTTACTCTTTCTCCAAATTGACCTGTTTCCAAACCTTCTGCTATATCATTGAAAACTTTTCCTACCATATTTTTAACATTTTTCTCTACCATATTATCACCTCTAATCCTTAAGTAGATGTGAAGCAAAATCTCTCATTGATTCTGCTACTAGTTTCCTTACTTCCTCTTCTGAAACACCTTTCTCTTCATCTACTTTTCCTGGATTTTTCTCAACAACTATAGACACACCATCAAATAAGTTAGTCATACGTCCTAAGAATAAACTACCTTTTCCTATTATCATAGCATTATTAATCTTACCATTTAATATATCTTCCCTAGCAAATCCTGCATAAGGAACTCCTGAAGGAATATGTCCTTGTGTTGGTGCCCAACCTGGCATACCATGTTTAGTAATAAATTCATTCAATTGCTTTCTTTCAATATCTTTTCTCATAACACCTAAAGCTGCAATCATCTTATAGTTTGCAGTTGGAACATCTCCAGCTCCTGCTGGTTTAGTTATATCTGGATTTTGCATTTCAACTGAATATTTATTTATATCTGTAATCTTCATACCAGCTTTGTCCAATGGCTCAGTAACTAAAGAAGTTATTACTGCTTGAGGTGATGAACCTGTACCCACTGTATGTCTTCCTACCAAATCAGTTCTCAAAATTGGATTTACACCATCATTTTCACTTACTAATATTGCAAATCCTCCAAGACAATCTTCTAATATTGGTAAGCCTTTCTTCACATGATCTTTTCCATTCATACCTAATTTTGCAGTACAGCCTCCTGCAGCAACAATTACATTTTTAAATACTCCTGCTTGAACTAATGCACTAGCTTCAATTAATGCATGAGTTGGTGCAGCACAAAAACCCCTAACATCAGAACCAGTAGAATTAGTTAATCCTGCTATTTCAGCTAAAGATTTAGCAAAATTTCCTCCTCCTCTTTGGTTCATATCTCCACAAGCTTCTTCTGAACATTCTATAACATATTCTACATCTTCTGGATCAATATCATTTTTTCTAAGTAAATCTATTATAGACATTGCTCCTGTTGCTTTTACTGCTAAATTTTCAAATAATACATGTGCACTTAAGTTTTGGTCTATATCATGAGCTCTTTTTACACAACCAACCGTCTCACCATTGTTATATAGTCCCTCTGCACCTTGTTCCTCTATAAGCTTTTCTATGCTTTCCCTTTCTTCTCCTTTACCTAACTTTTCAATTAGTTCTTCTCTCATTCCAGGATGTTTTCCTAATTTCTCCTTAACATCCTCTGTAAATTCTTTGGAAAGTTTTACTAAATCAAAAGCATCTACTATTTTCATCAAACCTATAAATTCATCCTGAGGTATTATTTCACCAAATTTACCATCTCTACTTGCATTTTCTGCCTTCTTATCATGCCAAGGTTGATCATATTTACTTAACTCTTCTGGAGTCATGTTGCCAATATAAACTTGATTTGGCATATAACTTACTACTTCATCAAAACTTCTTAAGTGCTTAGGCACTGCTTTCAAATATTCTGAATCTGGATTAATAGCTCTTTCTGTTGTTTGAGTAGTTCCATTGTTTAAAACCATTTCTGGAGCATGACATAAAATATAACCTGCTCCTTTTAATACTGGGAAATTCATATCTCCACCTCCATTAAATTTTTATGTACTCATGTATTTATAGCTATTAAAAGGGTGATAATAATTTATCACCCTCTTAATAGGTTTTAATCGTTTATTCAAATACAGTTTGTTCTTCTACTTCTGTAGTTAAAGCCTTCAAAGCTTTTTCTACTAAGCTTCTTCTCAATTGCTTTTCTTCATCTAGGTTTAAATTTGGATTTCCTAGTGGATGAGGTATAGCAATTGCTGGAACAATCCTATTTGCTCCTACTGTCAATGATATTGGTACTACTGTACATATATGAACTACAGGAATTCCTGCACGTTCAATTTCTTTTACCATTGTTGCACCGCAACGTGTACAAGTACCTCAAGTAGAAGTTAATATAACTGCGTCTACTCCGTCAGCAACTAGTTCTTTCCCAATTTCTGCAGCATATGCTTTTGCACTAGCTACTGCCGTACCATTACCTACAGTACTATAATAATATCTGTGTAATTCACCTATTTTTCCTTCTTTTTCCATTTCCTTTAGTGTATCTACTGGAATAACTCTATCTGGATCTTCATTGGCATATACAGGATCATGACCACCATGAGCTGTTTCATGAGTTTCACTAGTTAAATCATCTAAGCCTTCTATATCGTATTTTCCATATTTAGATGCACTTGATGATTCAATATGGTCTGGATTTCCCTTTGGAACTATACCACCAGATGTTACTATGGCAATTTTTGCCTTAGTTATATCCTTAATTGCTGGATTAGGTTCAACTCTATCAAAATCAGGCATAGGGAATTCTGTAACGAATTCTTCACCTTTTAACTTCTTGAGAAGCATATCAACAGCTCTTTCTGAACCTCTCTTCTCAGCAAAATAATTTTTCCTAATTCCTCTAGGAATGTATCCTTCTTCTTCTGGGGTTCCTATTTCTTCACCTTTTCCTAGTTTTAGTGCTAAAGGTACCATTGCCTTAATAGCCTTTCTCATACCTGCCGCACTATTTCTAGTTGATACTATATAAACACTTTTCTTAAACATATCAGCACCAGGATTTTCAATATACATTCCCGTCATTACTGGTATACCTAATTCTTTTTGAACTGCATCTGTAATAGTACCACATGCAACTCCATATCTTCCTGCATTAAATGCTGGTCCAGCTATAAATAAATCTGGATCATATTCTTTAACCATTTTTAAAACTTCTGCTGTAGCTTCTTCCATGTTTTCACCAAAATAGCTATCACCACAAATTACTGTAGCAACTATTTCTGCTTCATCTTTAAAACCAGCACTCAATGCCATACCTGGTCCTACTACTCCTTCTCTAACTTCTGGTTTATAATCCGCTTTTTCTTCTCCACCAATTCCAGCAAAGAATTGATTTATATAGTGTACAACTTTAATTTTCCCCATTTGTTTCCCCCCTCTCCGAATTTTTAGTTGGGTATTTTAATATTAACTAATCATCAAATTTACAGAATTCTTCTCTTATTTCACTAACTTCTTCAATTATTTCATCTACATCTAGAACCATTTCCATCATACCTATTTGTTCTTCATATACATCTGAATCTACTTCATTTTTAAATTCTGGTTCTACAACATGATATACTCTAAGTCCTAACTGGACTCCTGCTAATGGACCTGCAAAAGTTGGGTCTCCTGCTGTAACAGTTTCAGCTGCTAAGCCAGCTGCTTCTGCTTCAGCACCACCTATTAATACAATTACATTTTCTGCACCATATTTTTCAGCAGCTTCTTTAACCCTCTTTTGATTTTCTAAGTCCATAGCTCCTGCAGCAGTTCAGACAAAACATTCAGTTGATGAAAATACTACTTCTGCTTCTGTACTTTTTAGGCATTCTTCTACAGCTGGTCCTGGTATACCATCTCTGTCGCCTATTATAATAACTTTTTTACTAGCATCAAATAAAGCCATTTTCCCACTTCCTTTCCTCTTATTTATTAATATCCTTTAGCTGACATCTTATTGAATCCTAGTTCATTTGTAGATCCTGTTATAGCTTGCAATTCTACAGTAATAGAACCATCTTCAGCTAAACTACCATCAAATCCTCCAGCAATAGTATTTACAAATTCTACATGCCCTATTACCTTATCCATTGGAGGTAATTCTATTATTTCATTTGCATTACCACCAGTTACAACTGCATTTGCTAGTTGATCTGCATCTGCTAGAGATTGACTTGCACCATCTCTACCTGCATATTCATCAGTTATAATAACTGTTTTAATCCCTTTTTGTTCAATCTTCTTACAATTCATTATAAGATCTGTATCTGGATTTCCAAAACCTTCTTGTGAAATTACAACACCATCTAATCCTAAATATTCAGCTAATTTTGCTGTCCAGTTTGAAGATCTTTCTTTGTCAGCAAGATATACATTTTCATTAGTTATTATTACTCCAACAAAGTTTAAATCTTTTCCATGTCTCTTAAATAAATCTGTAACAACTGGATTATTTAAATGATGATAAGTTGTATTTTTATCACATGCAGATACACAATTTCCACTCAATACTGCTCCATCAAATATTTCTGTTGGATATAATATTGTTGGTACTATTTGCTTTGCATCTACTCCATATACATAAGTATCATGAAGTAATCCTTGACTTTGTAACATTTGAACATAAGCAACTTTTGGTAATTCAGGATATTTATTTAATCCTTCTAATAATGGTAAAGTTTCATAAACTTCTACTTTATCAGGTTCCATTTCTTTTGCAGCTTCTCCTAAATAATTTGCAACTTTTAATCCTGCAATTCTAAGAGCTTTTTCATGTTGATGTTGCTCCAATCCCTCTCTTGGTTCACATACTAATACTATGTTGTTTAGTTTTGAAAATGGAGTAAAATCTGCTCCTGGACCTGTCATATCAATGATACCTTCTTGGAAACCTACTATTCTTCCAGTTGTCACTACTGCACAACCTTTAAGAACATTAGTTTTTCCACTTCCTACAGTATCAACCTTTGAAATCATTCCTGGGAAAATTCCTCCTGGCCCCTCTACCTTTACTCTTGGTTCAATAACATCCTTAACAGGAGTAATTCTTACACTTTCACCAGGTTTTGCTAATTCTACATCTACTTTTTCTAAATGCTCATCTTCTTTGATTAATGATATTATTTCTTCTTTGTTTACATATAAAACTCCATCATCTACATGAGTTTTATCACCAAATTGAACATCATTAATCATTATATGGCCTAATTCCAGACGCATAAAGTCACCTCCTCTAGTATTTGAAATATCTATTTTAATTCTAGGCAAAAAGCCTAGAATTAAAATGTCCTATGCATATTTCTTAAGCATTTCTTCTACACTTGAAGCTGTAGCTTCTTCTTTCACTCTTTCATCAATTTTTTCTCCATCTTTGTAAATAGCAATTACAGGTAATCCTAATACTTGTTGTGAAATAGCAAGTCTTCTTGCTTTTGTAATATCTAAGCTACAAAATTTAACTTTGTCACCATATGTTTTTTCTAATTCATGAACGTGTGGCATTAAAGCCTTGCAAGGTTCACATGTTGGTCCCCAAAAATCTACCAATACATAGCCTTCAGCCTTAAGAACTTCATCTTCAAAATTTTTCTTATCTAACTCTATCATATATATTCCCTCCTTAAATATTTTTTAATCATCAAAAGTTTCATTTATATATCTTTCACTCTGAACAGCTGCTATAGCTCCATCAGCTGTTGCAGTTACTACCTGCCTTAATGATTTAGATCTCACATCTCCAGCTGCAAAAACTCCTGGAATATTAGTTTTCATATTAGCATCAGTTTTAATATATCCATTTTCTAACTCTAACTTATCTTCAAACAATTCTGTATTTGGTAAATAACCAATAAATACAAATATTCCAAAAGTACCATCATCTTCATCAGCAAATATTTCTGTTTCTTCACCAGTCTTTTTATTTTTAACAACCATTGATGTTACTATACCATCACCTTTTATTTCAGTAATTACTGTATCCCACATGAAATCAATTTTGTCATTTTTAAATGCTTTCTCTTGAATAGATTTTGCTGCTCTTAATTCATCTCTTCTATGGATTATTGTTACTTTCCTTGCAAATTTAGTTAAGTACATTGCTTCTTCAACTGCTGTATCTCCACCACCCATTACATATACTTCTAGATCAGTAAAGAAATCAGCATCACAAGTAGCACAGTAAGATACTCCTCTACCTGTAAATTCTTTTTCTCCTGGACAACCTATTGGTCTTGGTTGTGCACCAGTTGCAATTATTATTGATTTTCCTTTATATTCGCCTTTCTCACCTTTAATAACCTTAACTTTATCCTCAAGGTTCACATCGACTATTGTATCAGTAACCATTTCTGCTCCAAATTCATTTACTTGGTCAACCATTCTTGCAATTAATGATGGTCCACTTGCATTTTCAACAGAACCTGGATAATTAGCTATTTCTGCTGTAGTCACAATTTGCCCTCCAGCTTTTTCTTTTTCTACAATTAAAGTTTTAAGTTTTGCTCTAGCTGCATAAATCCCAGCTGCTAATCCAGCAGGACCTGCTCCTATTATGACTACATCATAAATTTCTGTCATTATTTTCTCCTCCTTTATTTAATTTTATTTTGTCTATATCTCTTAGTTTACTTCTTATTATAATAGTTTATCCAATGCATTTGAAATTATTGACAAATCAATAACTTGACAATCTTTCAAAATTTGATCACTATAATCAATAAGAGGTTTATTTTTCAAAAACTTCTTTGCTGTTTCAATACTTTGTTCAATTAATAATAGGGAATCCATATGAAGAACATCATCGTCAGCAATGACGACCGTTCTATATGGGGTTTCATTAGGCTTAACACTGCCTGATAAAGGGTGGGTAAGTAATCTTGATCCTAAATGTATCTTATCTCTAACAATTTCTAACAACTCTAAATACCCTACTTCGTAATAACTCGTAGGAATTTTTTCAAAATAATTTTCTTTAACCAAAGGATTATTTGTAATAACTTTTATTTTTTTCATATTATTTATACTCTCCTAAAGTATTTTTATATAAAACATATTTTACATAAAAAAACAGAATGGAAGGAACAATCTATTTGTGCCCACCCACTCTGTTTAAAACCTGAGAGTTTCTCCTCAATATGAGGTTTGCTCCTTCGGTGCATTCGCTTTCCAGAGTCCTGTCCAAATACGGTTCTTTTACCTGAGATTATCACTAAAAATGGCAAATTTTTAGCTTAGTCCTTCGGTGCCATAAAATGGTCTCTCCCGTATTTTTCATTCAGAACTATTTATTTATTTTTGTTAAGTTAGTAACAACCAGCCATATTTATTATAATATATATTTACAAATTAAACAACCATATTTTTAATTTTTATAAAAATTTTATATTTTTTCTTCGTCTAATACATATAAAGCTATATTTGATGAATGATCAGAAATTCTCTCTAAATTACTTATTATATCTAAAAAAACCACACCAGAACTAGGTTGACATGTCAATTTATTTAACCTTTCTATATGATTTGCTCTATATTTTTCCTCTAAATAATCTACTTCTTCTTCTAAACTTTGAACTTCTCTTGCTAAATTAAAATCTACTTTTTCAAAAGATTCAATAGCTTTTTCATAAACATTTTCAGTTTTATCAAACATAATTTTTAATTCTTCTATAGCATCATCTGTAAACAATAATCTATTATCTATCCTATATTGAGCCAATTCTGCTAAGTTGTCAGCATGATCACCAACCCTTTCAACATCATTTAACACATTAAACAAAACATTAATTAATATATGTTGTGTTTCAGATAGAGGTGCATTAGATAATTCTACTAAATAACCAGTTATTTCCCTTTCTAATCTATTTACTACCTTTTCTTGTTCAAAAACTTCACGAATCAATTTCTCATCTTTATTTAAAAAAGATTTTTCTGCATTAAAAAGATTTTCTTTGACTATATTAGCCATTCTTAAAACTTCTTTTTTTGCCTGTCCTGTTGCAATAGATGGAGTTTCTATAATTCTTGCATCTAAATATTTAGGTCCTATTAATTCTACATCTAAATCTCCAGGTACCATTTTCTTAGATGCCTTTACTAATAAATTAGCAAAAGGAAATTGTATTATTACATTTAATATATTAAAAAATGTATGGGCGTTTGCAATTTGCCTTTGTACACTATTAGGTGTCAAATATGTTACCAATGTTTGAATTGGAATTCTCAATATTGTCATAAATATAATAGTTCCTATAAAATTAAATAAAAAGTGAATTATAGCTGCCCTTTTTGCTGTCTTATTAGTTCCTACACTAGATATCAAGGCTGTTGTAGTTGTGCCTATATTGTCTCCAAATAATATAGGAAAAGCAATATTAATATCTATTAATCCTTGTGAAGCCAAAGCCTGTAAAAGTCCTATAGATGCACTACTACTTTGAACAATTGTAGTTAATCCTAATCCTACTAAAACACCTAAAAATGGGTCATTTAAACTAATTAAAATTTTTTTAAACTTTTCACTTTCACTCAATGGAGCTAAACTATTTCCCATCATATCCATTCCAATAAAAAGTATACCAAAGCCCATTAGTATTTCAGCAATGTTTTTTAATCTTTTATTTGATGTAGTAAGCCAAATCCCTACTCCTATAGCTAAAGCCAACGGTGCAATATCTGTTAATTTAAATGCTATTAATTGAGCAGTGATAGTAGTACCAATATTAGCACCCATAATCACGCCTACCGCTTGATTAAGAGTCATTAACCCTGCATTCACAAATCCTATCACCATAACAGTAGTAGCACTGCTACTCTGGACTACCATTGTTACTAAAGCGCCTACTAAAACTCCCATTAACCTATTATTAGTTAAAACTTCTATAAGTTTCTTTAATTTTTCACCTGCCGCTTTTTGTAAACTAGTACCCATCAAATTCATACCATATAAAAACAATCCAAGTCCACCTAAAACGCCAAAAGCAATTTCCATTTAACTCCCCCTAATTTATATTCTGTAACATATGTATATAAATAAAACATTCTTTTATTCAAGTAAAGGAAAATCAAGTTGACGCAAAGCTTCAAACAAAATAATGTTAACACTATTAGCTAAATTTAAAGATCTAGGTATGTTTTTTTTCATTGGTATTCTTATAGTCTTATCCCAATTTTTTGACAACAATTCCATAGGCAATCCCTTCGTTTCCTTTCCAAAAATCAAAAAACAATTATCAAAATATCTCTTATCTGAGTATGTTGACTTTCCTTTTGTAGTCGCATAAAAAAATTTATTCTGATCGTATTTGTTTGAAAACTCCTCAAAATTTTCATAATAATAAATATTTACTAAAGGCCAATAATCTAATCCTGCTCTCTTTAAATGTTTATCATCTACTGAAAACCCTAAAGGTTTTACAAGATGAAGATTTGTATCAGTTAACGCACAAGTTCTTGCAATATTTCCAGTGTTTTGTGGTATTTCAGGTTCAACTAATACTATATTCAACGACATTATTCTTCCTTCTTTCTTTATTTGTATTCAGACAAAATAAATTTTTCAATAACTTTTCCTACTCCATTATTATCATTGCTATCTGTTACATAGTCCGCACTTTTTTTAGCTTTTTCATTTCCATTCTCCATAGCTACAGCTAGTCCAGCAAATTTAAACATAGAAATATCATTTTCATTATCCCCAATAGCTATTACTTCACTATTATCTATATTAAATATTTTACATACTTCTTTTAAAGCATTACCTTTAGAGACACCTTTGCCCATAAGTTCTATATTATTCCACCAAGAACTAGCTATTTCTAAACCTTTTAATTTAGAAATTTTCTCTTTAAAATTTAATAATTTATATTTATCATCCTCAACAAAAATGAATTTATACACTCTAAATCCTTTATTTTGTATTTCTTTCAATGGGTTATCTAAAACTTCAAAATCAATCCCATTATATAGATTCCCTTTTTGAACCCAATTAATAAAAAATTTTGAAGATGTATTTTCTTTTGCTATATAAAGAACCTCATCACCATAAAAATGATAATAAATATTTTCATTTCTAGCAACCTTAATGATTTTCTTCGCCAAATCTCTATCTATTGCTGCTTCATAAATTACACTTGAAAAATCTTGATCTGTTACATAAGCACCATTACATGAAATAATAGGAGCATTTAACTTAAGTTTTTTTGCATATTGACATGCAGATGTAAACAACCTTCCTGTAGAAAGAATTACTTTAACACCTAAAGATTTTGCTTTTTCTATTGCTTCCATATTTCGAAATGATACTTCATTGTTACTATTCAATAATGTTCCATCCATATCAACTGCTATTAATTTATATTTCATTTTTTACCTCCATTTCTATTTTTGCAAATATAAGTATAACATAAAATTTAAAAACATAAAATAATAAACTAAGCTTGTTCACAAGCTTAGTTTATTATGATGCTAATTTTTTTATAAAATCATTCAATTTTCCTTTGCAATAATCCATTGCTCCCTTGCCATTTTTTCCAGCATTGAATTATCTTTAATATCTGGATTAGTCAATACAGTATTAAACCAATTCAAAGCATTTTCGTTCTCTCCTAATCTCCTAGAAAGTTCTCCTACTAAATAAGCTAAAGTTACTTCATCCATAGATGAGTTTTCCAAATACTCTTTATAGTAAGCTTCTTTATATAAATCCCTAGCATAACTTATAAATCTAATTTCTTCATCATGATATTCTTCACCCTTAATCCTATAAAGCCAACCAATTCTAATACATATATTTCCTAAATCTAATTTATCATAATCTAGTAACTCTCCATTATACAAAGCTAACTTATAAGCTTCTATAGATGTACCTATATCTCTTTTTCCATTAAATTTTCTTTTATTCCATTTAGGTGTTATTTCTTTTTTTATAATCTCTCTACCTGCAAAATTTATATTATTAAATTTACTTTCCATAGCTGCATAACCACAATGTGGGCAAACAAAAACACTATATTTTACAGGGTTTTCTCCTTCATAATAATTCAAAAAATCCGAATCTCTTTTAACTAACCTCATTTTAGAAATTCTAACTTTATTAGTTTTAAATTCTCTTCCACAAACTTTACATTCTACCTTTTTTTCGTATAATTCTCCTACCTCTTCCATACAATCCCCCTTATCAACTACTTTTCTTCTAAATTTATTTCTATAAATAACACTATTTATTTTTTAGTACCAACTTTATATATATAGTTTAAAGGTTTGTAAAAATCCGAAGTAATTTGTTCTTCTTTTATAACTTTACCATTTTTAACAACTTGTTTGTAAGTTTTTACCTTATAACCTTCTCTACCACTTTGCACCAATTCCTTTTTACCTGATTTTAAGTTTTTATCTTTAATTATCTCTGTTTCAGGTGGAACTTTTTCAACTATTTCTGAAGTAATATTAACCTCATAATCTTTACTATTTCTATCTCCATATATATACGCATAAACTCTGTCTTCTGACACCTTCATATTAATATATACTGGAAAATCAAAATCATTTCTAAATTTCAAATCCAAATTTCCAAAAGAAACTGTCGCATCTTGACCCAGATCTACATATGATACAGGAATAGAATGATTAGTCCTTTCTACAATGCTTAAATCAGCACATAAAAGAGCATTATAAAGAGTAGTAGAAACCTGACATACTCCTCCTCCTAAACCAGGCAAAAATTCCCCATTAACTATTACATTTGCCTCTTTATAACCACTTTCTTCACTCCTAGGTCCTGTAAGTTCATTAAAAGATACAGTTTCTTTAGGCATTACCAATGTTCCACTTATTTCATTAGAGGCAACTCTTATATTATTTTTTCTCTCAATATTACTCCTCCCAAGCGATGTTGAAAATTCTCCAATTATTCCATTTATCCTACTTAAAAATTCCTTTTTAACTTTGGGTTCCACAATATTTACAGGTATTTCTATATCATCTAATTTGTATATATTATCTTCCATAGCAGTTTTCAAGGCTTTCTCATCTACTTCTCGTCCCACTACTTCTTCTGATACTTGAATATTACCTCCATTAAAATTAAACACTGCATTTCTACTTTCTACATTTAAATCTTCTTTAATTGTGCTTACATATTTATCAATTAATTCCTTATCATATCCAGATTCTAATTCTATAACTTTTCCATTTTTTTTAATATTTTTTATTGTTTTTAGTCTATTAATAAAATTGCCATCTCTTCCTATTTTATAAGCATTATCCACAGCATTATCATAATCATATTTAAATCCTAAATCTTTCAAACTCACAGTATATACATTTTCACCATATTTTAGATTCATTTGTTTTTCACTTAAGTCTTCTTCTCTTTTAACTTTAATACATTCCAATGCCTCTTCTTTAGTTTTATTGCTCACATCAAATTCATCAATTTTAACTCCTTCATAAATAGTTTTAACATTTAGTACTTTATAAATTCCATAAAACCCTATGCCAAACAATATAGCTACTACTAGTATATATAAAATAATTAAATTTCTTTTTTTTGATATTATTAAAATTCCTTTTTTACTTTTTTCCATAATATGCCCTCACTTCTATAAATTATATTTAATTTTATTATAATAAAATATAAAGTATGAATGA
>CAYUTQ010000017.1:0-41491 GCA_964447805.1 uncultured Clostridia bacterium | reverse complement strand
AAATAAAAAATTAATAAAGTTATTATTTAACGAAGATATGGATTTATATTAATAAAAAGATATATTTTTTGAATAATATTTAAGCAAAAAATTTTTAATATAAAATATATGTTGTATAATGTAGTAATAATACCAAGTACAATTGGTATATTTAGTATTGGCTTAAGTTTTAGAGATATACAACTTAGAGAAAAAAACATAGGATAATTTTTGATTGCTTTCAAAATCTTTTGTTGTTTGTTTTTAATGCTACTTCTCCATATAATAAAGTATTACCTTTTACTTTAAGTACTGATATATATAGACAAATTTGTTTTGGGAAAACTATTTTAGCTTATAATTGTGTTAATATATTTTAAACATAATGGTTTAAATCTAAAGTAATTAAAGATAAGCGATAAATAATAAAAATCTAGAATTATTATAGAACCATTTCAAATGGACATCTGAACACGTTGTCAATATATCCAAATTATGTTAAACTTAACATAAACGTAGATAGCTTTTATATTAAGAAGAGGTAACTTTTAGGATAATGAAAAAGCTAAAAACTTTTTTATATATTAAAAATATGAAATTATTCATATTATAAAAAATAAAATTAAAGATTTAAATGATGTACAATAGCATATGGATTAGTATATAATTTAGTTGTACATAAATTGTGTACTATTAAAGAATCACTTCAAACTATCCCTTAGTAATGAAATGAGGTGATAATATGGTTGATATAATATTTCATCCTGAATATGCAAGAGTATTGAAAGAAATAGATAAATTAAAAGAGCAACTTTCAATTATTATAGAAGACAGGGCAGATTTATTACATCATAAGGCTATTTATTGGAAAACAGAATATATAAATAAAATAGGAGCACTTGAATATGAATTATTTGAATTGGAAGTAAATATATCTCGCACTAAAAGAAAGATTGAAATGATACAGGCAGCCATAAATTTGCAAAAACCAATAAATGAAAAGAAGATGGATATACAGCTAGATAAAGAATATGAGGTATATATTAAAGAACTTAAAGATAGAGCAAAAGATATAGATTGGGTAAATTATTTGAATAGTTGTGAAACTTTAACTAAGGAAGAAACAATATTATTGAAGAAGTTATATAGAAAATTAGCTAAAATGCTTCATACTGATTTAAATCCTAATACAACTGAAGAACAAAAAGTATTGTGGAGAAGAGTTGCAGAAGCGTATGAATTGGCAGATATAGAAATGTTAAAAACATTGTATGAATTAGCTGTAGAGAATAAACCAGTAGATGACTGGGATAATGATGTAAATCCTATAGAAGAGTTAAATGAAAAAATAAAATTTTTGAAAAAAAAGATAATGGATATGTTAATAGAAATAGATAAAATTAAAGAAAAATTTCCATTTAATATGGTCGAATTTCTTAAAGATGAATATAAAGTACATGAAAGACAAGTAGAGTTAAAGGCAGATATTGAAGAAGCAAAAGAAATATTGAAAGAGTTAGAAGAATATTTAATAATGATTATTCCGAGTTATGGAGATTTATTAAATTGAGGTGTATATTATATGGGAGAGTTAGTTAAGCCTAATGCAAAAGGGCTAATTGAAGTAATAGGTGGGAAAAATGGATTTGATTTAAGTAAACCATTTTCAAGGGAAATATTTCTTATAGATACTCATATTGCAGGAACTTCCTATGTTCCTAATATAGATATAATTGGAGAAAAACTTGTAAGAGGAACAAAATTAAATTTTTTTAGAGAACCTGATAATAGATATGACAAATTAGCTATAGTTATTAAAGATTTATATGGTAATAAAATAGGGTATGTGCCAAGAAAAACTAATGAGATTTTAGCTAGATTAATGGATGCCGGAAAGTTAATATATGGTGTAGTTAAAGAAAAAGAACTTGTAGGCAATTGGTATAATATTGATATAAAAATATTTTTATATGATTAATTTGCAAATACTGGGGATGGTTTTTTGTTTGGCACAAACAAAAACGTCGTCCCCAGTGTTTTTTATACATTGAATCTAAAAATAACAACATCTCCATCTTGCATAATATAATCTTTTCCTTCAAGACGTACTAGTCCTTTTTCTCTAGCACCAGGATATCCCTTGCAATCTATTAAATCTTTATAATTTATAACTTCTGCTCGAATAAATCCTCGTTCCATATCTGTGTGAATTTTTCCAGCTGCTTGAGGTGCTTTGGTACCTTTTTTAATAGTCCAAGCCCTTACTTCTTTAGGTCCAGCAGTTAAGAAGCTCATAAGACCTAACAAACTATAACTTGCTTTTATTAATTTATCTAATCCTGATTCTTTCAAACCTAAATCGTTCAAGAAAATATCTTTTTCTTCTTCATTTAGTTGAGAAATTTCTGCTTCAATTTTTGCTGATATAGCTATTACTTCTGAACTTTCTTTTTTAGCATATTCTTTTACTTTTTCAACATAAGTATTTTCTTCTACGTCTTCCATTAAATCATCTTCTGAAACATTACATACATATAATATAGGTTTTAAAGATAGTAAATTTAATGATTTTAATATAGAAATTTCATCTTTATCAAAAGCCATTTTTCTTAAAGGTTCTTCATTTTCAATGGCTTTTTTTATATTTATTAAAAGTGCTAATTCTTTTTTGTATTCTTTATCTCCTTTAGCCAATTTTTCTACCTTTTCTAGTCGCTTTTCTACTATATCTAAATCTGCTAAGGCTAACTCTAAATTTATTACTTCTATATCATTTACAGGATCTATTTTGCCTTCTACATGAGTTATGTTTTCATCTTCAAAACATCTTACTACATGAATGATAGCTTCTACTTCTCTAATATGGGATAAAAACTTGTTTCCTAAGCCCTCTCCAGTACTAGCACCTTTTACTAATCCAGCTATATCAAAAAATTCTATAGTAGCTGGTGTTATTTTTTCAGGTTTTACTAATTCTGCTAACATATCTAGTCTTTCGTCTGGCACTGTAACAATTCCTACATTGGGTTCAATGGTACAAAATGGATAATTTTCAGCTTCTGCACCAGAAGCTGTGAGAGCATTGAATAATGTACTTTTACCTACATTTGGTAGTCCTACTATACCTAATTTCATTTCAATCTTCCTTTCGACAAGTATTACTGATTTTCATTACAAAACAATTATATATCAATAAAAAGACTTAATCAACAATAGGAATAATTAGATTAGATTTTTGTTTTTAGTAATAAAAAAAAGAGTTTATGAAAAACTATATACAAAAGGATTTAATTCATGGGAGGTAATAAAAATGAAAAGGCATAAAAATATTATTTTATTTATTCTATTAATATTTTTAATTACTCTACTTTCTGGCTGTAAATATGATAAAATAGAAAATAAAGAAGATAAAAATGTTCAAACTAATGTTTTTGATAAAAACAGCACAAATATATTGGAAAGGTCGGAAAACATTTCTGATTTGATAGTGGATTTAATAGGAATTGAAAATGCAACTACTATAATATTTGGAGATTTAGCTATGGTTTCAGTTAAACTCTATGATGAAAATAATATCGGGTTGACTGAGGATTTAAGAAATTCTATAGAAAAAATAGTTTTAGAAAATGATGAGCAAATTAAAAAGGTTTTAATTACTGATAATGATAGGATTTTTAATGGTATCGAAGAGATTATTCAAAGATTGATGGAAGGAGAGTCTATAAAAGATCAGACAAATAAATTAAATAAAATACTTAGAAAAATGAACGGTGATTAGAGACATAAACCTGGTCTTAAGACTAGGTTTTTTCATATAATTATTAATTAGTATATATTTATTAAGGAGGGATAGTAATGGTGTTTACAAACAAAAAAATTAACATTGGGAAAGGGATGAATTTAAATATAATTAAGACGGATAAATTTAAATCTAATTTAATAAGTATTTATTTTATAAGATCATTATTGAGGGAAGAAGCTACTAAAAATGCATTGTTACCTTTTGCCTTAAAGAGGGGGACAATGGAATATAATAATAGTTTAAAAATACAGAGAAAATTAGAAAATATGTATGGTTCAGATTTGAATGTAGGAGTAAGTAAGAAAGGTGAAAGGCAGGTACTTCGTTTTTCAATAGAAGGGCCTAAAAAAAATTATGTTAAGGATGAAAATCATAATATTGAATTAATTGAAATGATAAATTCAATAATTTATAATCCTTATTTAGAAGATGGTGTTTTTTCAAATCTTTATGTAGAACAAGAGAAGGAAAATTTGAAAAGACGAATAGAAGGTAGGATTAATGATAAGAGAGAATATGCTATTGAAAGATGTATTGAAGAAATGTGTAAAAGTGAAAAATTTAGTATATATGAACATGGTTATGTAGAAGATTTAGATAGTATTGATAATATGAATTTATACAAACATTATTTAGAAGTGTTAGAAACTAGTCAAATTGAAATTTTTTTAGTAGGAGAATTTGAAGATAGTGAAATAAATTTATTAGTAAATTATAATAAAAGGTCTAGAAAAAACATTTTGGAAATTCCAAGAGAAAAAATTACAAGTATTAATCAAACCAAAAATAGGGTATTTGAAGATATGGATATAAATCAAGGAAAATTGGTTCTGGGATATAGAGTAAGTATACCTTATGAAGATGAGTTATATAATGGATTACTATTGGCTAGTATTATTTTAGGAGGAGGACCTAATTCTAAATTATTTATAAATGTTAGAGAAAAAGAAAGTCTTGCTTATTATATAGGTTCTAATGTATATAAATTTAAATCTCTTATGTTAGTAGATGCAGGAATAGATTTTAAAATGTTTGAAAAGACTGTTGAAATAATAAGAAATAATTTAGATGAAATGAAAAATGGGTTATTTACGGAAGAAGACATAGATATAGCAAAGAAAACTATCAATTCATCAATTAAATCTATAAAGGATAATAATTATTTAATATCTGAATTTTTTTTAAGTCAAGGTTTAACCAATGATATGAGGAGTTTAGAAGAGACTTTAGCCCAAATAGATAGGGTGCCTAAAACTGAAATAGTAGAAGCAGCAAATGAAATTAATTTGGACACTATATATTTTTTGAGAAGGGAATAATGAATAAGAATTGGAGGGGTTTACTTGGATACAAAAATAATAGAAAAAACTAAATTAAATGAGAAAATTTTATTTGGTGAAACAGAAGGTGGTATTCAAATTTATTTTATGCCTAAAAAAGATTATATAAGAAAACATGCTATATTTGCGACTAATTATGGTTCTAATGATAATAAATTTGTACCTAGAGATGAGAAAAGGGCTATAGAAGTACCTGAAGGTATTGCACATTTTTTAGAACACAAACTTTTTGAAGAACCGGATATAAATATTTTTGACAAATTTTCCAAATTAGGTTCTAGCGTAAATGCATATACAAGTTTTGATAAAACAGCATATTTATTCTCAAGTACAGATAATTTTTATGAGAGTTTAGAATTATTGATAAATTTTGTACAAAACCCCTATTTTACTGATACAAATGTTGAAAAGGAAAAGGGTATTATTGAGCAAGAAATAAGAATGTATGAGGATAATCCTCAGTGGAAAGTATTTTTTAATTGTTTGGGAGGAATGTATTTTGAACATCCAATTAAAATAGATATAGCAGGAACAGTAGAAAGTATAAAAGAAATAAATAAAGAATTACTTTATAAATGTTATAATACATTTTATCATCCTAGCAACATGGTATTATTTGTTGTTGGTGATCTATCTTTTGAGAAGATAATGGAAATAGTTAATAATAGTGAAAAGAAAAATTATTCGAAAGATGATAAAAATATGATTAGAGTTTATCCAGATGAACCTAATGAAGTAAAAGATAGATATGTAGAGGAAAGTTTAGTTACATCTATACCACTTTTTGCTATAGGTTTTAAAGATTATGAATTAAATTTTAAAAGAGAAGATTTAATTAAGAAAGAAATTTTGACAAATATAATGTTAGAAATGCTATTTGGTGATAGTTCTGAATTTTATCAGCAATTGTATGGAGAAGGGCTTATTGATGAAAGTTTCGGTGCATATTATACAGGAGATGAAAGCTATGGACATACAATTGTATCTGGTATTTCTAAATCTCCTAAAAAAGTACTGGATTTGTTGTTGTCATATATAGAAGACAAAGGTAAAAATGGATTAACAGAGGATGCTTTTCAGCGAGTTAAAAATAAGAATATTGGACATTTTTTAATGGGATTAAATTCATTAGATTTTATTGCTAGTAGTTTTATTCATCTATATAGGAAAGATTTTATATTTTTAAATTACTTAGATGTAATGAAAAGTATTAAATATGGTGAAATTTTAGATAGACTTCAAAAACATTTGACAAAAGATAATTATATTTTATCAGTAGTAAAACCTAGAGGATAGAACTATAATAAATTTTAAATATATGATATAGTATTTTATTAGAATAGAATAATTTTAAGAGAAGGTGATGGATAGTGAATCCTGTAGCTTTTGAATTATTTGGTATAGAAGTAAGATGGTATGGGATATTGATTTCTGCGGGGGTATTGATAGGGACTATTTTAGCATTTAGAGAGGCAAGAAGAGTAGATTTCGATGAAGAAACATTAATAGATTTATTGCTGTATGCCATTCCTTTTTCTGTTTTAGGAGCTAGATTATATTATGTTGCATTTAGTTGGGAATATTATAAAAATAATTTAAAAGAAATCCTTAATTTTAGAGGAGGGGGTATGGCTATACACGGAGCTATTTTCACGGGTACCATTGTAGCAATTTTATTTGCAAGAAAAAGAAAAGTAGATTTTTGGACAATAGGTGATATAACTTTTCCCAGTTTAATTCTTGGTCAAGCTATTGGTAGGTGGGGGAATTATATAAATCAAGAAGCTTATGGTACACCAACAAATTTGCCTTGGGGTATTATTATAGATGGACAAAAAGTTCATCCCACATTTTTATATGAATCTATTTGGGATTTTATAGTTTTTATTTATTTGATATGGTATAGAAAAAATAAAAGTAAAGTGTCTGGTGAAACTTTATTATGTTATTTTATATTATATTCTGCAGGTAGGTTTTTTATTGAAGGATTAAGAACAGATAGTTTAATGTTAGGTCCTTTAAGAATTGCACAAGTAGTGAGTGTAATAAGTATTGTATTAGCTATTTATATATTAAAAAAGAGAAGAAAAAAATATTTAGCTTAAATATAAAAAATATGTTTAATATAAAAAAACAGAGATTAAATCTCTGTTTTTTTATGTTAAAAAATCAAAAAAATACATAAAAAAAGCGGAAAAATATCAAAAAATGTAGAACGGGACTTTAGACCTAGAAAAAATCAAAAATATTTTATTAAATTAGAAGGAATTTAAAAGTGGGTATAGAATTATATAAGTGTGGGGCAAAGTGGTGGAAAGTGGGAAGAACATCTTGAAACATGGAGTGAAGGATATGTTTATTGGAGAATATCAACATTCTTTAGATAATAAAGGTAGAGTAATAATACCCTCCAAGCTTAGAGAAGATTTAGGGGAAAGTTTTATTATTACAAAAGGATTAGATAATTGTCTTTTTGTATATCCTAAAAGCGAATGGAAAATACTCGAAGAAAAGCTTAAGACTTTGCCTATGACTAATCGAGATGCAAGAGCTTTTGTGAGATTTTTCTTTGCTGGAGCTACTGAATGTACATTTGATAAACAAGGAAGGGTACTTATACCAGCAAATTTAAGAGAACATTCAAAATTAGAGAAGGATGCGGTTATTATTGGAGTTTCTACTAGAATTGAAATTTGGAGTAAAAAAGAATGGGATGCTTACAATTCAGATGATAGTTTAAGTTATGATAATATTGCAGAAAAAATGGCAGAGTTAGGAATATAAATATAGGAGAGATATACATTGAGATACTTCCATAAACCAATAATGGTTGAAGAAATAATTCGAGGGTTAAAGATAAAAAAGAATGGCATATATATTGATGGAACATTAGGTGGTGCAGGTCATTCTTTGGAAATAGTTAAAAAACTTGATAAGGGTAAAATTATTGGAATAGATCAAGATATAAGTGCAGTGAAAGAGGCAAAAAAAGTATTAAAAGATTATGAGGATAAAACTATAATTGTACATGATAATTATATAAATATAGAAAATATACTTAATGAGATTAAAATTGAAAAAGTAGATGGAATATTATTGGATTTAGGAGTTTCATCTTATCAATTAGATGAAGGGAAAAGAGGTTTTTCTTATCACCAAGATGCACGATTAGATATGAGAATGAATAGAGATGCTTCATTTACAGCATGGAACGTTGTAAATGAATATGATGAGAAATCTTTAGGAAAAGTTATATGGAATTATGGAGAAGAAAAGTGGGCTAATAGAATAGCAAAATTTATTGTAGAAGAAAGAAAAATTAAAACTATAGATACTACATTGGAGTTGGTAGAAGTAATAAAAAAAGCAATTCCAAAAGGTGCAAGAAGCGAAGGTGGACATCCAGCACGAAAGACCTTTCAAGCAATAAGAATAGAAGTGAACAAAGAATTAGATGTTTTAGAGAAAATACTTCCTAATATGTGTAATTTATTAAATATAGGTGGAAGAATATGTATAATTACTTTTCATTCTTTGGAAGACAAGATAGTTAAAAATATCTATAAGGAATTAAACAAAGAATGTGTTTGTCCACCAGATTTTCCTATATGTATTTGTGATAAGAAAAAAGAAATTGAAATAATTACAAAAAAACCAATTATACCAAGTAAGGAAGAAATAGAAAACAATCCTAGAGCAAGAAGTGCAAAATTAAGAATTGCTGAGAAAGTTTAAAGTTCTAAACGAAGGGGGTTGTGAATAAATTGATAGTAGCTGAGAGAGAATTAGAAGATTATAGAGAATATCGTTTTGAGGATAAAGAAAAGATTAATAAGAAAAAAAGAAATAAGAGACACAATAAAAATAAATCAAGAAATAAAATGAAATCTTTATTTTTTTCTTTTATTATATTTTTAGCGTGTTTATTTATATTAAATAGATATACTCAAATCACTCATTTGAAGCTAGAAGTATCAGACTTAGAAAAAGAAGTGACAGGATTGGAAAGAGAGAAAGAAGATTTAGTAGCAGAATTAGATAGTTTAAAAAATGTTGCTAGAATAGAAGAAGATGCAAGAACTAAGTTGGGAATGGATTATCCAACAGAAGAGCAAATTGTATATGTAGATGTGAATGAAGATATTTTTGAAAATGATAATGCAGAAACAGAATTTAATGTGGTTATGTATTTTAAAAATATATTAAATATGGTATTAGGTGTAATATTAAAAATTTTCTAGGGGGTTCAAAATATGACTTCACCTAGTAATAGTACGAAGAAAAGATTGGTAGTAATTTTTTTGGGGATTTCTATAGTTGTCTTTGGATTAATATTGAGAATGGGATATTTACAAATAGTGAAGGGTGAAGAGTTAAAAAAAGGTGCACTTGAGCAGTGGACTACAGGAATTGAAATAAAGCCTAAAAGAGGAATAATTTATGATAGAAATGGAAAGAAATTAGCAATAAGCATTAGTTCTTATACTGTTTGGTGTAATCCAGCAGATATAAAAAAAGGAAATGAAAAGAAAGTAGCAAAAAAAGTGGCTGAAATTCTCGGTATGGAAGAAAAAGTAGTATATGATAAAATTACAAAAAAGCAACGAGTAGAAAAAATAAAACAATGGATAAGTAAAGAAGAGGCAAAAGCACTAAGAGAAGCAGATTTGTCAGGTATTCAAATAGTAGATGATAATAAGAGGTATTATCCTTATGAAAATTTTGCTAGTCATATATTGGGTTTTACAGATATAGATAATAATGGTTTATATGGTATAGAAAAAACTTATGATAAATATTTGTCAGGTACTCCAGGAAAATGGGTTAAGACGACAGATGCAGGTGGAAGAGAGTTACCATATGGAGGAGAAAAGATTTTTGAAGCAAAAGACGGACTAAATGTAGTTTTGACCATAGATGAAAATATACAGCATTTTGTTGAAAAAGCAGCAAATGAAGCTTTAATATCAAATAATGCCAAAAATGCATCAATAATTGTAATGGATCCTAATAATGGTGATATTTTGGGTATGGTAACTAAACCTGATTATGATCCCAATAATCCTAGGGAACCATTGGATGAAAATATTAAAGCAGAATGGGAACAATTGCCTCAAGAAGAATTAGAAAAAAAGTGGTATGATATGTGGCGGAATTTTTCAATTAATGATGCTTATGAGCCAGGTTCTACATTTAAAATTATAACTGCTGCTGCTGGTCTTGAAGAAAATGTAGTAACTCCAGATACACATTTTTATTGTAATGGCTATATCACAGATATACCTGGTGCAAAACTTAAGTGTTGGAGGTATTATAACCCTCATGGAGATCAGACTTTTAAAGAAGGAGTTCAGAATTCTTGCAATGTTGTATTTGTGAATGTAGGTAGAAAATTGGGTAGGGAGAAAATGTATAAATATATAAAGAGTTTTGGATTTGGAGAAACTACAGGAATAGAATTGACTGGTGAGCAAGCTGGCATTATCCCAGGAAGTTTTAAAGATATAAAAGAAGTAAATTTAGCTACAATGTCTTATGGTCATGGAATTGCTGTTACCCCTATTCAACTTGTAACTGCAATGTCAGCTGTAGCAAATGGTGGAAATTTAATGAAACCTCGTTTAGTTAAAGAATTAATGGATCAGAAAGGTAATATAGTACAGACTTTTGAGCCAGAAGTAAAAAGAAAAGTTCTTTCTAAAGAAACTTCTAAAACTACATTAGAAATTCTTGAGTCTGCAGTATCTGAAGGTACTGGAAAGCCAGCTTATGTACCAGGATATAGAGTGGGCGGGAAGACTGGTACAGCTCAAAAAGTTATTGATGGTAGATATGCACCTGGAAAGTATATAGCTTCTTTTATAACAGTTGCTCCAGTAGATGATCCTAAGATTGTAGTATTAGTTATTGTTGATGAACCAGGAACTGGAAAATATTATGGTGGAACTGTTGCAGCACCAATAGCTCGTGAGGTTATAGAGGAAACTCTTGAATATTTAGATGTAGAACCAGTGTATACAGAAGAAGAAAAAAAAGAATTTGTTAATGTAGTTGAAGTTCCTGATATTAGAAATATGAATGTAATTGATGCAGGAAAAACATTGTCAGATTTAGGCTTAAAATATAATACGGAAATTTCTGATATTAATGAAAATGAAGTAGTAATAGATCAATTTCCAACACCTGGGACTAAAATAACAAAAGGTTCTATTGTAGATCTGTATTTAAATGAAAAATCGAAAGATAGTAATTAGTTATACCCATTTAATACAAAAATACTAAAATTAATTATGATGAAGTTGAAATTTTACAAAATAAGGAGTAATATTATTAAAGGGTGACTTGTACAGTTACCTTTTAATTGTTTTTTATATATGCTAAAGATAAAGGCGGTGAATTTTGTGAAATTAAGAGAAATTGTAAAAGGTTTTGAATTAATAGAAGTAAAAGGTTCCTTAGATATAGAAATTACTGGTATAAATAATGATTCAAGAAAAATAGAATTAGGAAACATTTTTGTTGCAATTGAAGGTTTTAATACAGATGGTCATAAATTTGTGACTAATGCTATAGATAAGGGAGCAGTCGCAATAGTTGTTGAAAAAGATGTTGTTGTAAATAAGAATGTAACTGTATTAAAAGTAAAAGATACTAGACTTGCATTGGCTAAATTTTCATCAGTTTTTTTTGAAGAACCTTCAAGAAAAATGGAGATTATAGGTGTTACAGGAACGAATGGAAAGACTACAATTACTTATTTAATTAGAAGTATATTTGAAAATGACAATAAAAAAACAGGGATAATTGGAAGTAATGGGAATATTATTGATGGTAAACTTTATAAAACTAATAATACAACTCCTGAATCTTTAATAATTCAAAATAACTTACATAAAATGTTGAAGTTAGATACAGATGCTTGTACAATGGAAGTGTCATCCCATTCACTAGATATGAAAAGAGTTGAATATATAGATTTTGATATTGGTATATTTACAAATTTGACAGAAGAACATTTAGATTATCATCATACTATGGAAGAATATTTTAAATCTAAATTAAAATTGTTCTTTATGACTAAAAAAGCAAATATAATAAATATAGATGATCCTTATGGAAAATTAATTATAGATAAAATTTCTAAAGAAAAAAATCCTGTCGTTACTTATGGTATTAATAATGAGGCAGATATTTTTGCTTCAAATATTAAATACTATTCTACAGGTGTAAGTTTTATATTAAATACTCCAACAGGATCAATAGATATAGATTTTAATATACCAGGGGAATTTAGTGTTTATAATGCTTTAGCTGCTGCTAGTTGTGGCTATGTTTATTCAATGGATTTGAAAAAAATAAAAAAGGGTCTTGAGAAAGTAAGGGGGGTTAAAGGAAGATTTGAAATAGTTCCTACTAAAAGAGATTTTACTGTAATAATTGATTTTGCACATACTTCAGATAGTTTGGAAAAAGTTTTAACTACTATTGATCAATTTGCTAAAGGTAGAAAAGTTGTAGTTTTTGGAGCAGGGGGGAATAGAGATAAAATTAAAAGACCAATAATGGGAGAAACAGTAGCTAAACATGCAGATCTATGTATAGTTACATCGGACAATCCTCGAAATGAGGAGCCTAAAAAAATAATTCAAGATGTAATAAGAGGAGTTGAAAAAGCAAAAGGTAATTATGTAAGTTTTGTAGATAGAAAAGATGCTATTAGATATGCTTTAGAAAATGCTAGACCTAAAGATATTATTTTATTGGCTGGAAAAGGGCATGAAACCTATACTATAATAAAAGATAATAAAATTCCATTTGATGAAAGAGAGATTGTATTGAATATTTTAGAAGAAATGGAATAATAAATTTAGTTGATACTTGAGAGGAGAAAAGTTTATGGTTGATTATATAGATATTATTAGGACTATAGTTGTTTCATTTATTATAACTATAATATTGGGTCCCATTTTTATTCCACTATTAAAAAAATTAAATATTGGACAAAATGTAAGAGATGATGGACCTAAAACTCATTTAAAAAAAAGTGGAACACCTACTATGGGTGGAATAATTATTTTAGTAGCACTATTAATAACTACTTTGACATCAGGTATGGTAAAAAAGGATACGTATATTTTATTATTATCTACTTTTGGGTTTGGATTGATTGGATTTATTGATGATTTTATTAAGGTTGTTAAAAATAGGTCTTTAGGGTTGAAACCTTATCAAAAATTAATAGGTCAAGTGATTTTGGCAGTAATTTTGGCAATATATCAATCAAATACTTCTATGCTAGGGACAAAAATCATTGTACCTTTTACAGATAAATATTTAGATTTGGGGCCTTTTTATGTTCCTTTTATAGCTTTTGTAGTGGTGGGAACAGTAAATAGTGTAAATTTAACAGATGGGCTAGATGGATTAGCCTCAGGTGTAACCTTAATAGTGCTGTCATTTTTTGGAATAGTAGCATTAAAC
This sequence comes from uncultured Clostridia bacterium, assembly GCA_964447805.1. Taxonomy (GTDB): domain Bacteria; phylum Bacillota; class Clostridia; order Tissierellales; family DATGTQ01; genus CAYUTQ01. Next base: position 27,889 of record CAYUTQ010000017.1, on the reverse strand, counting down.
TGGGGAATGAATAGTATTTCAATTTTTGCAGCAGCTTTAACAGGGGGTTGTTTAGGATTTCTTATATACAATTCATATCCAGCAAAAGTATTCATGGGGGATACTGGAAGCTTGGCTTTAGGAGGAGCTGTATCAGGCTTGGCTATTCTTCTTAATTTACCTCTGATTATTCCTATTGTGGGTGGTATATATTTTATTGAAGCTATATCTGTAATAATACAAGTAATTTCATATAAATTGACTGGCAAGAGAGTTTTTTTAATGGCACCATTGCATCACCATTTTGAACAAAAAGGATGGAAAGAGACAAAAGTTGTAGCAGTTTTTTGGAGTGTAACAGTTATATTATGTTTAGTTGGTATTATAAGTTTAAACTAATTAGAAAGATAGGTGTTTAAAGGTGAATTTGAAGAACAAAAATGTACTAATTTTGGGATTAGGAGTTAGTGGAATATCAACAGTTAAAGCATTAAATAAGTTAGGAGCAAATATTATTATTAGTGATTTGAAGACTAAAGAAGAATTAAAAGAATATTTAGAAGAAATTGTTTCTTATAAAATAAAGTATTTTTTAGGAACTAACAATATTCCATTAGACGATATAGATTTAATAATAAAAAGTCCAGGAATACCTCCTAATGTTTCTATTGTAGAAAAGGCTAATAAAAAGAATATTGAAGTAATTACAGACATTGAATTAGCTTATAGATTGAAACCCAATAATAACTTTATTGCAATTACAGGAACAAATGGTAAAACTACTACCACTACTTTAACAGGAGAATTTTTTAAAGAAGCAGGATATAATTGTCATATTGTTGGTAATATAGGTGTAGGCATACTTCAAGATATTATATATTCTTCAGAGAAGGATGTATTTGTAGTAGAGACTAGCAGTTTTCAATTAGAAAATACAATAAACTTTAAACCTAAAGTTAGTTTAATATTAAATATTACTCCAGATCACATAAATTGGCATCAGTCTTATGAAAATTATGTAAAAGCTAAGAAGAAAATATTTTTAAATCAAAATAAGAATGATTATACTATTTTAAATTATGATGATCCAGTTGTTAGAAATATGAAAGATGAAATAAATTCAAATATATTTTGGTTTAGTGTTCATAATAAATTAAAAAAAGGTGTATATATAAAGGGAGAAAATATAGTAATTAATGATGGAGAGAGAGAGATAAAAGTTTTATCTTGGAAAGACATTAAAATACCAGGAAAACATAATTTGGAAAATATTTTAGGCAGTATATCTATTGGTTGGAAAATGGGATTGGATATACAAGTTATGGCAGATGTTTTGAAAGAATTTGAGGGATTGGAACATAGAATAGAATATGTTACCAATATAGATGGTGTGAGTTTTTATAATGATTCTAAAGGTACTAATCCAGTCTCCAGTATAGAAGCTATTAAAGCTTTAGAAGAATCAATTATTCTTATAGCTGGAGGTTTTGACAAGGGTTCAAGTTTTGAAGAGTTTGTAGAAAGTTTTGCTGGCAAAGTGAAAGCACTAGTCCTTTTAGGAGAGACGTCAGAAAAAATAAAGGAAACAGCAATAAAAAATGGTTTTAGGAAAATATATTTAGTAGAGGATATGAAAGAAGCAGTAAATAAAAGTTTTCAATTGGGTAAAAAGGGTGACAAAGTATTGCTTTCTCCTGCTTGTGCTAGTTGGGATATGTACAAAAGCTATGAAGATAGGGGATTAGATTTTAAAAGGGAAGTATTAAATCTTAAGGAGGATTAATATGGCTAAAAAAAGGGCTAGTGATTTTACCTTGCTTTTAGCGACTGTTTTATTAGTGTTTATTGGAATAATAATGGTTTTTAGCTCTAGTTGGCCTGATGCATTGTATAAAAAAGGAGATGGCTATTATTTTTTAAGGAAACAATTATTAGCAAGTATATTAGGATTAATAGTTATGCTTTTCTTTATGAATTTTAATTATAAAAAACTTGACAAAATAGCTTTAATTATATTTGTTTTTTCTATTATGACAGGTTTTTTAATATTTTCTCCATTAGGTGTCAAAATAAAAGGAGCAAGAAGATGGGTTGATTTAGGAGTTATTACTTTTATGCCTTCTGATATAATAAAGCTTGGTTCAATAATATATTTATCTTCATTTTTGGCAAAGAAAAGAGAAAATGTAAAGAGCTTTTTTAAAGGTTTATTGCCATCATTGTTAATTATAGGAATTTCTTGTGGAATGATATATTTACAAAAAGATTTTGGTACAACTGTAATTTTAGCAACGACTTTATTAAGTATAATTTTTGTGGCAGGTATGCGATTAGGTCATTTATTTATTTTAATGGGTATAGCTGGATTTGGGGGTTACAAAGCTATAACTTATGAAAAATATAGATTAAATAGAATATATTCTTTTAGAGATCCTTTCAAATTTAAACTTGGTACAGGTTGGCAAGTAGTTCAATCTTTATATGCTTTAGGATCTGGAGGTTTGTTTGGATTAGGTTTAGGTAAAAGTAGGCAAAAATTTTTTTACATACCAGAACCTTATAATGACTTTATATTTGCTATAATAGGAGAAGAATTAGGTTTTTTAGGAACTTTAACTGTTGTTATGCTTATATTATTATTGGTATGGAGAGGTATTAGAATAGCATTGAATGTAGATGATTTATTTGGATGTTTACTAGCTTCCGGAATAGTTGCATTGATAACTATACAATCTTTAATTCACATTGCTGTAGTGACTTCAACTATTCCAGCAACAGGTATACCTTTACCTTTAGTAAGTTATGGAGGAACATCTTTAGTGATTTATATGGGAGCTATAGGAATATTACTAAATATTTCAAGACATACAGAAATAGAGGGGAGATGAGTGAAATGAGGTATTTAATTTCCGGGGGAGGTACTGGTGGACATATTTATCCAGCATTGGCAATTGCAAATGAAATAAAATATAGACATAAAGAAGCAGAAATATTATATGTTGGAACAGAAAATGGCTTAGAAAGTGAATTGGTACCTAAAGAAGGATTTAATTTTAAAACTATTAGAGTAAGTGGAATACCAAGAAAAATTTCTATAGATACTATTAAGGCAATTAATAGAATGTTTTTAGGGCTTAAGGATGCAAAAAAGATAATAAGAGAATTTAAACCAGATATGGTGATAGGAACTGGTGGGTATGTATGTGGACCAGTAGTTTATAAAGCTAGCAAAATGAAAATACCAACTATGATTCATGAGCAAAATGCATTACCAGGTATTACTAACAAAATATTGTCTAGATATGTTGATGTTGTGGCGGCAACTTTTGAAGAATCAAAGAGGTATTTTAAATATCCAGATAAAATAAGAATAACTGGTAATCCTATAAGAAAAGATATATTAACAATAGATAAATCTCAAAGTTATGAAGAATTTAAAATAGATCCTAAAATTCCATTAATACTTTCTTTTGGTGGAAGTGGGGGTCAAAAAACATTAAATGAGGCTATGTATTATGTAATAAAAGAAAATATTAATAATCAAAATGTACAAATAATACACGTAACGGGAAAAAGATTTTATGAAGATTTTATTCATCAATTAGAAGTTGAAAATATACACATTGAGGATAATATAAGAGTTTTACCTTATTTATTTGAAATGCCTAAAGCTTTAAACATAGCAACATTAGTAATTACTAGTGCTGGTGCAATTACTTTATCTGAAATATCTGCTGTTGGAGCACCAAGTATTTTGATTCCTAAGGCGTATACTGCAGAAAATCATCAAGAATATAATGCAAGATCTTTTGAAAATAAAGGTGCAAGTGTAGTAATTTTAGAAAAGGATTTGACTGGGAAAATACTTAGTAAAAAGATTGATGAACTTTTAAATAATACTACAAACCTCGTTTCCATGTCAAAGTGTAGTAAAAAGATGGCAAAAATTAATGCTGCAGAAATTATTGTAGATTATGCAGATGAATTAACTAAAATATGATTTGTAACACCTTTTAGTACAATGCATAATATAGCTATATATGTAATTTAGTGCATGTACTGGAGGGGGCAAGAGGGTATGTATATTATAAATGGTGGGAATAAGCTAAAAGGTGATGTAACAATTTTAGGAGCAAAAAACTCAGTATTACCAATATTAGCAGCAACTATTATAGGAGCAAATTCAAGTATCATTTTTAATACACCTAATTTAAGAGATGTAGATATAATGGAAAAAATATTGAAATCTATTGGTTGTGAAGTGAAAAGATTAAATAATTTGATAAATGTAGATTCAAAAAATATAAAAAGTACAAAGATACCAGAAGATTTAGTTAGTGAAATGAGATCATCTATAATACTAATGGGGGCTATGTTATCTAGGTGTAAGGAAGTAAATATTAGTTATCCTGGTGGGTGTGAGATTGGACCTAGACCAATTGATTTACATTTAAAAGCTTTACGAGAAATGGGGGCACATATAGAAGAAGCTCATGGATTCTTGTATTGTAAAACTGATGGCTTGAAAGGTACAGAAATACAACTAGATTATCCAAGTGTAGGAGCTACAGAAAATATTATGCTTGCAGCTGTTAAAGCTAAAGGAACTACAATAATAAGAAATGCTGCAAGAGAACCAGAAATTTTAGATTTGCAAAATTATTTAAATAAAGCAGGTGCAAAAGTATTTGGAGCAGGAAATAGTGTAATAAAAATAGAGGGTGTAAATAAATTTAAAGATGTTAAACATAGTATAATTTCTGATAGAATTGTAGCAGGGACATATATGGTTGCAGCAGCTATGACAGAAGGTGAAATAATTATTAGAAATATAAATATTGAATATCTTCAAGCTATAATTTCAAAATTAAAGGAAGTTGGTTGTCAAATATATTATGATAAAAATTCTATAAAAATATTGGGTCCTCAAAAAATAAAGTCAGTAGAAATGATACAAACCTTACCTTATCCAGGGTTTCCTACAGATATGCAAGCACAAATGATGGCTTTATTATGCATTGCCTCAGGAACTAGTATTATCTCTGAGACAGTTTTTGAGAGTAGATTTAAACATGCAGAAGAGTTAATTAGAATGGGAGCAAACATTAAGACTGTTGGTAGAGTAGCTGTTATCAAGGGAGTTAAAGAATTAACTGGAGCAAAAGTGACAGCAAAAGATTTAAGAGGTGGTGCTAGTTTGGTGTTAGCAGGACTAGCAGCTAAGGGAACAACTACAGTGGATAATGTTTTTCATATTAGAAGAGGTTATGACAATTATTGTAAAGATTTGCAAAAGCTTGGTGCAGACATAGTGGAAATTTAATAGGTAGTAATTTATTATTAAAGAGCTAGAGGACAAGCAATTAGGTGGTGTTACTGTGGCCAAAGTAACTAGAGTTGAAAAAAAAATGAGAAAAAAGAGAATTAAAATTACACTGCTATTATTATTATTGATTTTTGCACTGTTTTTATTTATCTCTTTAAAAACTGATTTTTTTAATATTGTATATATTCAAGTATTGGGAAATAACAAAACACCAAAAGATACAATAATAAAAGCTTCTGGTATTATTAAAAATGAAAATATATTTAAATTAAATATAAAATCAAAACAAAAAAGTATAAAATCCCTACCTTATATAAAGGAAGCTGAGATTAAAAGAAGGTTACCAAATAAAATTGTTATTAGTGTAGTAGAGAGAGAAGAAAAATTAGAAATGGTTTATTTAGATTCTTTTATTTATTTGGATGAAGAAGGGTATATATTGTCAATAGAAGATGAAAAAAAAGAAGGCTTTTTTCCAGAATTAAAAGGTCTAAAGGTTGATAAACCAAAACTAGGGGGAAATTTATTTAATTCTTATGAAGGATTAAAAAAATTTATTATTTCAAGTGATGAAGTAAATGTTTTAAAAGATTTTGATAAAATTGACATTAAGGACAAAAATAATGCAATTATTGAATTAAAAATTGGTACAAAAGTTGCGTTTGGTGACTTTAATAATATAAAATATAAATTAAGTTTTCTAAATAGCATTCTTAAAGATATCGACGAAAAAAAACTTACTTGTAAATATATTTATTTAAATAAAGGACAAAATCCTATTATTGTAACTGAAACTGATTAGGGGGATTTTATATGAAAAATATTAAGGGACAAGTGGCTATAGTATTAGTTTCTTTATTTTTAGGAATTATATTAGCTATACAATTTAAAACTGTTAGTAAAACTATAGGTGATGATGTATTACCTATGCAAAGAACTCAACAGTTAGCTAATGAATTAAAAAAAGTGCAAGATGAAAGAGATGCATTGCAAAAAGAATTGGATGATATTGAGAATAAAATTAAAAAATATGAAAAAAGTGAAGCCAATAAAAATGTTTATACTGAAAATATGTATAAAGATTTAGAAAAGTACAGAATGTTAGCGGGTTATTTAGATATGGAAGGACCTGGAGTTGTATTAGAAATTAATGATCCTCCTATGGATGTACAATTTGGTGATGAATATAGTATAGTTGATGATTTAGATATTATACTTCAAATAATAAGTATTTTAAATGCTTCAGAGGCTGAAGCTATTTCTATAAATGATCAAAGATTTACTTCATATTCTGAAATTGTGAGAGCAGGAGATCATGTAGAAATAAATGGTGTATCTGTAGGAGCACCTATTGTGATAAAAGCTATTGGAAATCCTGATTTATTAGAATCAGCCTTGTCAATTAAATTTGGAGTAGTTTGGCATTTAGAAGCCTATGATTATTTGGTACAATTAAAGAAAGAGAAAAATGTATTTATACCAAAGTATAGAAAGATACAAGAGTTTATTTATGCTAAACCTGTACCTGAAAAAGCAAACTAATTTTTAGGGGGATTAAAATGAAAAAGTTTTCTAAAGCTAATATTACTTTATTTGCATTTAGTTTGTTTTTAGGTATTTTTATGGCAATTCAATTTCAACGAGATATTGAACCTTTCAATCCTGTTACTTTAAGATCTATACAAATTACTAAAAGTGAAATTGATATAATAAATAGTGAAGTAGACGATATGCTAGAATTACATAAAAATAAAAAAGAAGAATTAGAAAAAATGGAAAGTATAATTGAAGAAAATGAGGATTATAAATTAGTTTTAAAAGATGAATTAAATAAAACAAAAGCAGTTGCAGGATTTGAAAAAATGGAAGGGCCTGGAATAATAATAAAAATGGAAGATAATCAAGATATTGAAATGATAGGTTCGGAGATTGCTGATGATGTTATACATGATATTGATGTACTTAATATTTTAAATGATTTAAGAATTGCAGGAGCTGAAGCTATAAGTATAAATGGTCAAAGAATAATGTCAGTTTCTGAAATTAAATGCGGTGGCCCAGTTATTCGAATAAATGGGAAAAGTGTGGGGACTCCTTTTATTATAAAAGCTATTGGGGATCCGAAACTTTTATCTGCTGCTATAAATGCACCAGGAACTTATGGTTATATACAAAAAAATGTTTATAAAAAGGGCTTAGAGACAACTATTGAAGATAAAGTAATTGTACCAGCATATTTTGGATATTTTGATTTTAAGTATGCAAAACCTGTAGAAGAAGGTGATTAAATGATTTTTGCTATTATTGGAATTTTAATAGGCGTTGCTATAGGAATATTATTACCTTTTACTTATGATACAACATATGCATTATATATGTCTGTAGCTATTTTAGCTTGCTTAGACTCAGTATTTGGTGGAATTAGGGCAAATTTAGAAAATAATTTTGATACTTGGATATTTGTTTCGGGTTTTTTTGGGAATTCTATATTAGCAGCTTTATTAGCATATATTGGAGATCGACTAGGCGTGCCTTTGTATTATGCAGCAATATTTACTTTTGGAGGTAGATTATTTGAAAACTTTGCAAGCATTAGAAGATTATTATTATATGATAGAGAGAAAAGGAAGAAAAAAGAAGAATAATTGTAAAATATAGTTTAAACAACAATAAACGACAAAGTACGGTAAAAAGGTCCTTAAAATATAATTTTTATATGAAAAACTACAAAAATATGATATACTTTTTAAAAGCTTATTTTGTTTTTGCCGAAGGGGGCATATAAATGGGTGAGTTAATAACCTCCATAGATTTAGGTACATCAAAAGTTTGTGTTGTAATAGGTGAAGTGGATAATTTTGGTTATTTACAAATAGTAGGGATAGGTTTAAGTGAATGCGAAGGAGTAAAAAAAGGAATAGTAGTAGATATAGAATCTACTGCTATGGCTATTTCTAGTGCATTAGAACAAGCTGAAAATATGGCAGCTGTTCAGGTTAGTAATACATTTGTTAATATTCCTGGAGGCTATACTAAATTAATGAGAAATAAAGGAATTGTAGCTGTATCAGGAGAAAACAAGGAGATTAGTCCAGATGATGTAAAAAGAGTTTTAAATTCAGCAACTATTTTTTCATTGCCTCAAGATCAACAGATTATAGATATAATTCCTGTCCAATACATAATAGATGGATATGATGAGATTACTGATCCTATTGGTATGGCAGGCATTAGATTAGAAGCAGATGTAGATATTATAATAGGTTCTACTACAACTGTTTTGAATTTAATAAAGAGTGTAAATCGTGCTGGATTAGAGGTGTTAGGCGTTGTATCAGAACCTTTTGCAGAAGGAGAGGCAGTATTATCAAAGGATGAAAGAGAATTAGGAGTATTATTAATTGATATTGGGGCAGGAACCACTGATTATTCACTTTTTAAAGAAGGTCATATTATACATAATGGTATTATACCAGCAGCTGGGAATCATATTACTAATGATATATCAGTAGGATTAAGAATATCTGGTCAAGAAAGTGAAGAAATTAAAAAAGTTCATGGAGTAGCATATTCACCTTTGGCAGATGTGAACAGTAAATTTAAAATACAACCTATTAGTTTTGATGAAGAAGTTGAAATTACTGAATTTCAATTAAGTCAAATAATAGATTCAAGGTTAGGTGAAATATTTCAGTTAATAAATGATGAATTAATACGGAATGATATAAAAAATGAAATTTTAACCGGAGTAGTTATAACAGGAGGAGCTGGATATTTTACTGGTATTACTGAATTAGCAAATGAAATTTTTAGATTGCCAGCTAGAGTAGGACAACCAAGTTTTGTTGGAGCTAGAGAGCCTGTATATTCTACAGGTATAGGATTGATAACTTATTCTTTGAAAAGAAATTTCAATTATTTAGTAGAGTATGATAATGTAGAAGTAGAAAGAAATAATGATCGAATAGATGATAATGAAGGATTTTTTTCAAAGATAAAAAGATTTTTGAAAGATTTTTTTTAGTATAGATAGGGGGGGTTAAACAGTGTTTGATTTTGATGTAGACGTAGAAGAATTTGCCAATATTAAAGTAATGGGTGTAGGTGGAGGTGGAAACAACGCTGTTAATAGAATGATAGATAGTGGAGTGAAAGGCATAGAGTTTATAGCAGTAAATACAGATAAACAAGCGTTAAATTCTTCAAAAGCAGAAATAAAACTTCAAATAGGAGAAAAATTAACTCGTGGTTTAGGAGCAGGTGCTGATCCAGAGGTAGGTATGGATGCTGCAGAGGAAAGTAGAAGTGAAATAGGAGAAATTTTAAATGGTGCTGATATGGTATTTATTACTGCAGGAATGGGAGGAGGAACAGGGACAGGAGCTGCTCCTATTGTTGCAGAAGTAGCAAAAGAAATGGAGATATTAACTGTTGGTGTTGTAACGAAACCATTTACTTTTGAAGGAAGAAAAAGAATGTTCCATGCAGAAAAAGGTATTGAAAATTTGAAAGAGAAAGTTGATACTTTAGTGACCATACCTAATGATAGATTATTACAAGTAGCAGAAAAAAAGACTACGATGGTAGAGGCATTTATGATGGCTGATGAAGTGTTAAAACAAGGTATACAAGGAATTTCAGATTTAATAGCAGTACCTGCTTTAATAAATTTAGACTTTGCAGATGTTAAAACTATTATGTTAAATCAAGGTATTGCTCATATGGGTATAGGTATGGCTTCAGGAGATAATAGAGCTACTGAAGCTGCAAAACTAGCCATAAAGAGTCCACTTTTAGAGACTTCAATAGATGGAGCTAAAGCTGTATTATTAAATATAACTGGTGGAGCAGATTTAGGATTATTTGAAGTAAATGAAGCAGCAGATTTAATAAGACAGTCTGCTGATCAAGATGCAAATATTATTTTTGGTGCTGGTATTGATGAATCATTGAAAGAAGAAATAAAAATTACAGTTATTGCAACAGGATTTGAGGTAGATAGAAAGACTAGTACAACTAAAAGTATAAAAACTAGTTTTGATGAGAGAATGAAAACGAGAGAAGAAGTTGCAGGTAGTCAATTTGATCTTGATGATTTAGATATTCCTACATTTTTAAGGAAAAGGGATAAATAATGTTATATAGAAATATGTCATAAATCGTTTCTCAAAAAAAGAGGAACGATTTTTTTTTGCAAAAAATAATGACAATTTTTTTGAGGTCTATCAATTATAATAATAGACATAAATATATATTGAATGAATAAAATTATAGCATATGGGTTTGAAGGGGGGTATATATGTATATTTACACTGAGTATCTACTACTGGAAAATTTTGCTATTAATTATGCTATATTATATGTTACTAGAAAGATTACTAGAACTAAAACCAAAATAATTAGATTATTAATAGGGGCTCTAATAGGATCTTTGTATACACTGGTATTATTTTTTCCCTCTCTAAAGTTTATGAAAAAATTTTCAATAAAAATTTTAATGTCTATATTAATAATAATAATAGCTTTTAATCCTGAAAGAATTAAAGCATTAGTAAAATTAATATCAACTTTTTATTTAGTATCATTTATTTTTGCTGGAACTAGTTTAGGAATATTTTTTATTATTACAAATAATCAATTTAATGATATTAGAAGTTTTATCATTAAAGATTTTCCTTTTCAAATGTTAATTGTAGGTATATTTTTTTCTATTATATTAATAAAAAATATTTTTAATTATTATCAAAAGAATATTATTAAAAGCAACTATTTAATTAATGTAAGAGTTTATTTGAATAATAAAAATGTTGATTTTACAGCACTGATAGATACGGGAAATTCGTTAAAGGAACCGATATCAGATAAACCAGTAATAGTAGTTGAGTATAATGCATTGAAAAATATATTGCCAGAAATATTAGGGAAAATATATTTAGGAGATGGTAGTTTATGTCTAGATTTAATTACTGACGTAATGAAAGAAACGCAGGAAGAAATAAAATTTAGGCTTATTCCATTTAAATCTATTGGGAAAAATAATGGTATTCTTTTAGGATTTAAACCTGATGAAGTAATTATTAATGATTTTGAAAAAAGAAAAAAGATCAAAGAAGATGTGCTGGTGGCAATTTATAATAGTAAATTGTCAAGTGATAATAATTATTCTGGACTTCTTCATCCAGAAATATTAAATTAGGGGGAAGGGATCATTGTGGAAATTTGGAAAAAAGCAAAATTAGAATTAAATCTATTATATTATAAATTTATAAGGAAATTGAAACTTTTCAATGAAATTTATTATATAGGTGGTGGAGAAGTACTACCTCCACCTTTAAAACCAGATGAAGAAGTATATTTTATATCTAAATTGAAAAAAGATGATAGTATCAAAAGTATTTTAATAGAAAGAAATTTGCGATTAGTAGTGTATATAGCTAGAAAGTTTGAAAATACTGGTGTATGTATTGAAGATCTTATTTCTATTGGTACAATTGGACTTATTAAAGCTGTTAATACTTTTAATCCTGATAAAAATATTAAACTTGCTACTTATGCATCTAAATGTATAGAGAATGAAATATTAATGTATTTAAGAAGAAATAGTAAATTAAAAGCTGAAGTTTCTTTTGATGAACCATTAAATGTAGATTGGGATGGGAACGAATTATTATTATCTGATATATTGGGAACTGATGGAGATATAATATTTAAATATTTAGAAGATGAAGTAGATAGAGAATTATTAAATCAAGCTATAGATAAATTATCAGGACGTGAAAAGAAAATTGTAGAATTACGTTATGGATTAAAAAACGGAAATGAAAAAACTCAAAAGGAAGTTGCAGATATATTGGGAATTTCTCAATCTTATATTTCAAGATTAGAAAAAAGGATTATTAAAAGACTGAAAAAAGAAATGAGTCGAATGGTATAACTACTAGTTTTTCTAGTAGTTTTTTTTTGAAAATGGTTAATCTAATTACATTAATTATTGAATAAAAAAGTTAATTGAGGTAATAATTTTATGATGAAAGGGGCAAAAATTGAAGAAAGGAATGAAGAATGAATGCACATAAATAAGGTTGAAATATGCGGTGTAAACACATCTAAATTACCAGTTCTTACTAATGATGAAATGCAAGAGTTGTTCATAAAAATAAAAGCTGGAGATATGGAAGCTAGAGATAAATTTATTAATGGAAATTTACGATTAGTGTTGAGTATTATACAAAGATTTAATAGGCGTGGAGAGTATGTAGATGATTTATTTCAAGTAGGTTGTATTGGTTTGATTAAAGCAATAGATAATTTTGATTTAAGTCAAAATGTTAAATTTTCAACTTATGCTGTGCCAATGATAATTGGTGAAATACGTAGATATTTAAGAGATAACAATTCAATAAGGGTAAGTAGATCCTTAAGAGATATAGCTTATAGAGCTCTACAGGCTAGAGAGCAATTAATAAATAAAAATTCTAGAGAGCCTACTATTACAGAAATTGCAAATGAATTGAACATTTCAAAGGAAGAAGTAGTTTTTGCCCTAGATGCAATACAAGAGCCTATTTCTTTATTTGAACCAATTTATCATGATAGTGGGGATGCTATATATGTAATGGATCAGGTAAAGGATGAAAAAAGTGAAGATGAAGTTTGGCTGCAAGGAATAGCATTACGTGAGGCTTTAAATAAACTAAATAAAAGAGAAAAATTGATATTAGATTTGAGATTTTATGAGGGAAAGACTCAAATGGAAGTAGCAGAAGAAATAGGAATATCTCAAGCACAAGTATCTAGATTAGAAAAAAATGCTTTGAAAAATATGAGAAAATTTATATGATTCAAAACCATTATCCTACTAATAATTAAATTAACAGTAATAATTTAACTATAGATAAAAATATATATAAGTAAGGAAACTTAAAGAAAAGGGGTGGGATAATGGTGAATCTTTCTGAGATGAAAGAGAAAGAAGTGATAAATATAAGAGATGGTTCAAGATTAGGAATGATATATGATTTTGAAATGGATTTAGAAAAAGGAGAAGTAATAGCAATAATAATTCCTAGTCCTGGAAAAATAATGGGTATTTTTGGGAAAAGCAATGATATAATTATTAATTGGAGAAAAATAGTTAAAATAGGAGAGGATATTATATTGGTGGATTTGAAAATAGAGGAAGAGTAGGTATTAGACAATTTTAAAGCTATATATTATAATCAAAAGTAGAAGACTGAAATGAGGTGAAGTAATGAAATGCCCTTATTGTGATTTTTACGAGACTAAAGTAATTGATTCTAGACCTACTAATGAAGGACAAGCTATTCGTAGACGTAGGGAATGTATGAACTGTGGGAAGAGATTTACGACTTATGAAAAAATAGAAGAGATTCCTTTGATAGTCGTCAAAAAAGATGGAAATAGGCAACCATACAATAGAAATAAATTATTAAATGGAATTATTAAATCATGTGAAAAGCGGCCTGTTTCAATGACTACAATTGAATCAGTAGTAGATGAGATAGAAAAAAAGCTTTATAATTCTATGGAAAAAGAAGTGACTAGTCAGTATATAGGTGAGATGGTAATGAGTAAGTTGAAAGATATAGATGAGGTTTCTTATGTTAGATTTGCATCTGTATATAGAGAATTTAAAGATATAAATACATTTATGGATGAATTAAAGAAAATATTGGATGAAAAATAAATATTATGCTGAAAGGATGAAGTTATGGGTTTTGTAAAAGCTAGATATAAGAATTTTTTATATTATAGAATTAGTGAATTTGATAAGACCCAATTAGTTGATACTGTATTTACAACGAGAATAGGTTTTGATAATAATAAACTTATAGAAAATATATCTCAAATAATAAATGTACCTACAAAAAACATAGTTACTGTGAAGCAAGTTCATGGAACAGATATATTAAATATTAATAAAATGGATATATTGAATTTTGCTAAAAAAAATCTTGTAGAAGCTGATGGTATTATGACTAATATTAAAAATATGGTTTTAGTTACTTTTCATGCAGATTGTGTTCCAGTTTGTTTTTTAGATAAATCTAAAAATATAATTGCCACTTCTCATGCAGGTTGGAAAGGAACTTTAGGAAATATTAGTGGTAAAACAGTAGAAAAAATGATTAAATATTATGATTCGAAACCAGAAAATATATTAGTAGGTATTGGACCTTCTATAGGTAGTTGTTGTTATGAAGTGGGCAGAGAAGTTTATGCAAAATTTAATCAAAGATATAATTTTGCAGATGAAATATTTAGAACTGGAAATGATGAAAAAACATATTTAGATTTATGGAAAACAAACAAATTTCAACTTATGGATAAAGGTGTGCCTGAAGAAAATATTTATGTAAGCAAATTGTGTACAAGTTGCAATAATAATATATTTTATTCTTATAGGAAAGAAAAAGGTACTAATAATAGATTGGCTTCTGTGATTAGATTGAAAGTATAAATTTGATGTTTTAAAAGGGTGATATTTATGAATGAAAAAATTCTCGAAGAAATTTTATTGCAAAATATATTGCAGCATGCTGATGTTGGTATCCATGTTATAAATGAAGATAAAAAAACTATTGTATATAATGAAAATATGGCTAATTTAGAAGGACTAGATAAGAAGGATGTATTGAATAAAGATTTGTTGAAAGTATTTCCCAACCTAGATGCAAATAGTAGTAGATTAATAAGAGTATTAGAAACAGGTGAACCAATTGAAAATAGTACCCAAACTTATTTGAATTATAAAGGAAAAAGTATTACTACAATTAATACAACAATTCCATTGAAATATAAAGGTGAAATAATAGGAGCATTGGAAGTTGCAAAGAATATTACTAATGTGAAAGAATTGTCTGATCAATTAATGGATCTGCAAATTGAACTAAGTAATGGTAATGACAAAAAACATAATGGTGTAAAACATTATAGATTTAAGGATATTATAGGTAATAATAAAGAGTTTATGAAAGCTATAGATATAGGGAGAAAAGCTAGCAAAACTTCATCTTCTGTACTTATATATGGTGAAACAGGCTCAGGAAAGGAATTGTTTGCACAAAGTATACATTATGAAGGAATTAGAAGAAATAAACCATTTATTGCACAAAATTGTGCAGCTATTCCGGATACATTGTTGGAAGGAATTTTATTTGGCACAGAAGAAGGGGGTTTTACTGGTGCAGTTTCTCGTCCTGGTATTTTTGAGCAAGCCGATGGAGGAACTTTATTATTAGATGAAATAAATTCTATGCCATTAACTCTTCAAGCAAAATTGTTACGTGTTTTACAAGAAGGTTACATTAGAAGAGTGGGAGGTATAAAAGATATTCCAGTAGATGCAAGAATAATTGCTACTACAAACGAAAAACCTCAAGATAGTATTAAGAAAGGTACTCTTAGAAAAGATTTATTTTATAGATTGAATGTTGTTTATATCAGTATTCCACCTTTAAGAGATAGATGTGATGATATACCTATTCTTTGCAATTATTTTATTGAAAAATATAATAAAGAGCTTTTTAAAGATGTTTGGATGATTTCTGATGAAGTCTTAGAATTGTTTAATAAATATTCTTGGCCTGGTAATGTAAGAGAATTAGAAAATGCTATTGAATCTTCAATGAATTATATACCCAATGATGAGCGGGTATTAAAGAAAGAAGATTTTATAGCTTGTGACCATATTTTTAAGGATAAAAAAGATTCAAATATATATGAGATTATTAATTTAAACCAACCATTGCCTAATTTTTTAGGTAATATAGAAAAAAATATTATTCAAAAAGAATTAAAAGAAAATGACTATAATATTACCAGAACAGCTGAGAAAATTGGAATTAAAAGACAAACATTGCAGCATAAAATTAAGAAGTATAGATTGTAAAAGATGTAAACGCAATAATATTTGCATCCAGATGCAAACATTATTGCGTTTATTGTAAAAACTGTTAAATAAAAAACAAGGGGTACACCTAAAAACCTCTATTTTTCAACGTTTTAAATATTTCAAAAGACTATTTACACGTTGGCAGAGAAATTGCATGTATATATGAGTGAGTAATAAAATAATATTTGGAGGTGCTATTATGGCAAGAAAAGAGAATGTAAAAGTTATTCTTTGGGGATTTGGAGCAATGGGAAGTGGAATGGCAAAGGTATTATTAAATAAAAAAGGTGTAGAAATAGTAGGGGTTTGCGATATGTGGCCCAAGATAGTGAATAAGAGTATGTATGATGTTTTAGGAATTGAAAGAGGAGATAGAAAAGAAGTAATAATTAGTGACAATATCGATGAAACAATTAAAGAAGGAGCAGCAGATATAGTACTTGTTGCTACAGATTCTTTTGTTAAAGGTGTATTTGATAAGGTAAAATTCTGTTTAGAGAGAAAAATAAATGTTATAACAACTGCAGAAGAAATGGCTTATCCTCAAGCTCAAGAACCAGAATTAGCTGCAAAGCTTGATGAAATAGCTAAAGAAAATGGTGTTACTGTTTTAGGAACTGGTATAAATCCAGGTCTTATAATGGATTTACTTGTAGTAGCATTGACAGGTGCTTGTGTAGATGTAGATTATATTAAGGCAGAAAGAGTTAATAATCTTTCACCATTTGGACCAGCTGTAATGAAAGAACAAGGGGTTGGAATAACTCCAGAAGAATTTAATAGTAAATTAAAAGATGGATCTTTAGCTGGACATGTTGGCTTTCCAGAATCGGTAAATATGATTGCTGATGCTCTAGGATGGAAATTAAGTGATGAAGTAAAACAAAGTATGGAACCAATAATTTCAAATGTTTATAGGAAAGCTCCTTATGCAGAAGTAGAAGCAGGAAATGTAGCTGGATGTAAAATGTTAGGACATGGATATGTAGATGGAGAAGAAAAAATAGGAATGGTTCATCCACAACAAGTTGAACCACAGTTAGAAGGTATAGATACAGGAGACTATATAACAATTAAAGGAAATCCAGATATAGAAATGGCTATAAAACCAGAGATTCCAGGTGGAGTAGGTACAATTGCAATGTGCGTAAATATGATTCCACATGTAATAAATGCACATTCTGGTTTAAAAACTATGATTGATTTACCAGTACCAAGAGCTATTATGGGAGATATGAGAGATTTAATTTATTAATAATAAAGTATATTATAAAAAGAAAGAGGGATAAAAATGGATACTAAAAAAGGTGATTGGGTAAGAATTTATAATGTAGTTTTAGAACCTGAAGACAGGTCTCCAAACTTGCCTGAAGATACACAAAAGGTACCATTGGAAATGTGGGATAAAGGTTTCCTTTTAGATGAAAGTGCAAATATAGGTGATAAAGTAGAAGTTGAAACTTATATAGGAAGAAAAGTAGGAGGAAAATTAGTAGAAGTTAATCCTTATTATGAACATGATTTTGGAAAATGTGTACCTGAGTTATTATATATAGGTAGGCAGCTTAGGGGCTATCTAGAAGGGAGTGGACAAGATGAGTAAGGATATGAGTTTTGAAGCTGTAATGGCAAGAAGGCCAGAGACAATGAAGAAGGCTATTGGAATTGACTATGATGAATTTGAATCGGGAAGTATTGCTTTTGATTATGAAAGAATGATGAGAGAAACAGGATATAGTTTGCAAGAAATTCAAAAGATTCAAAGTGAAACTGGAGTAGGAAACACACCAGTTTTGGAATTAAGAAATTTAACTAATCTTGCAAGAAAATTTGCACCTAAAGGAAAAGGAGCTAGAATTTTTGTAAAAGATGAGGCAAGCAACCCATCAGGAAGTTTTAAAGCTAGAAGAGCCGCTACAGCTTGTTATCATGCAAAAAAATTAGGATATAAAGGTGTTATTGCTGCAACTAGTGGTAATTATGGTGCAGCTGTTGCAAGTCAAGCTGCTATGAGAGGACTTAAATGTATAATAGTTCAAGAATGTTATGATTCAAAAGAAATAGGACAACCAGAAATTATTGAAAAGGCAAGAAAATGTGAAGCTTATGGAGCAGAAGTAGTACAACTTACTGTTGGACCAGAATTATTTTATAGTTTCTTAATATTATTAGAAGAGACTGGATATTTCAATGCATCATTATATACTCCTTTTGGTATTGCTGGAGTAGAAACATTAGGATATGAGTTATCTATGGAATTTAGAGAAAGAGAAGGAAAGGATCCAGATGTAGTTGTTGTGACTAATGCAGGAGGAGGAAATTTGACTGGTACTGCTAGGGGGCTTATAAAAGCAGATGCAGATACTCAAGTTGTTGGAGCTAGTGTAGATTTGAGTGGATTACACATGGCTAGTGATACTCAATTTAATAAAAAATCTTTTACTACAGGACACACTGGATTTGGTATACCATTTGCAACTTGGCCAGATAGATCTGATGTACCAAGATCAGCAGCAAGACCATTAAGATATATGGATAGATATGTAACTGTTAATCAAGGTTCTGTATTCTATATGACAGAAGCATTGGCACAATTAGAAGGATTAGAAAGAGGACCTGCAGGAAATACATCATTGGCAGCAACTTTTGCATTGGCACAAGAGTTAGATGAAGATAAAATAATTGTAGCACAAGAAACAGAGTATACAGGAGCAGGTAAACACATACAACCTCAATTAACTTTTGCAAAAGAAAATGGTATTGAAATAATAATTGGTAATCCAGTAGATGAAGTACCTGGAGAGAATATTGTACTTCCTAAGGATCCAAGTTATATAAAAACAGAAGAAGTAGATTTAAATAGAATTAGAAGATCTTATATTAGAAATTGCATAAAAAATACTAAAGTAAATAAAGTTAATAAAGAGGACATAGAATTTTTAGTAGAAGATACAAAATCTACTGAAGAGTTTGTTAAAAAAGTATTAGATGAATTAGAAATAGAATATTAAAAAGATATATTATTAGGAGGTGCTTTTGATGAAGAGAGCAGATGATTTTCAAGAAAGAAGAAAACACCTTGCCAATTTAACTGAAGCTGAATTAGAGCAAAGATTTTGGCAGTTAGCAGAGGAAATAGTTGATCCATTAGTAGATTTAGCATATAAAAATACTTCTCCTTCTATTGAAAGATCTGTATTATTAAGAATGGGTTTTTCAAGTATAGAAGCAAAAGCTATTGTTGATGGTGCTATAGAAAGAGGATTATTAGGAAAAGGTGCAGGACATTTAGTATATAGATTGGCTAAAGAAAAAGATATGGATATAAGAGAGGCAGGTTTAAAACTTGTAGAAGGTGAAATGTGGGATGATGTAGTAGATATTTTTGAGGGGGGTGCTAATTAATGGAGCTTAAACCTAATGAAAAACTAAGTATTGAAAATATACTGAAGGATATTGATAAATATAGGCCAAGAAGAAGAGGCTGGACTTGGAGAAAGGGAACAGGTCAAAAGAGAAAAATTGGTCAATTTGAATATTATGATACAGCAGAACCTTTGAAACAAAGTCAACCATTACCAGCAAGTAAAGGTTTTGGTTTTATAGATCCTCAACCAGAAAATGTTATTACTACAGAAATTGCTTCTGGAAGATTTGAAGATGATATTAGACGTATGAGAATGGCTGCATGGCATGGTGCTGATCATTTAATGGTTATTAGAACAGCAGGGCAAAGTCATTTTGATGGATTAATAGAAGGGACACCTCAAGGTGTAGGTGGAATACCAGTTACTAGGAAACAAGTACGTGCCCAAAGAAAAGCATTAGATATAATAGAAGATGAAGTAGGTCGTCCATTAAATTATCATTCATATGTAAGTGGTGTTGCTGGACCTGAAATTGCAGTTATGTTTGCTGAAGAAGGAGTAAATGGTGCTCATCAAGATCCACAGTATAATGTGCTTTATAGAAATATAAATATGGTTAGATCTTTTGTAGATGCAGCTTCAGCTAAGAAAGTTATGACTTGGGCTGAAATAGCACAAATAGATGGTGCTCATAATGCTAATGCTACAGCAAGAGAAGCATGGAAAGTAATGCCAGAGCTTATGGTTCAACATGCTATCAATAGTATGTTTTCAGTAAAAGTAGGTATGAAGAAAGAAAATATTTGTCTTTCAACTGTACCACCAACAGCTCCACCAGCACCTTGTATGAGATTAGATTTACCTTATGCTGTTGCTCTTAGAGAATTATTTAGAGAATATAAGATGAGAGCACAAATGAATACAAAGTATATGGAATCATCAACTAGAGAAGCAACTGTAACCCATACATTGAATTTGCTTATTTCAAAACTTACAAGAGCTGAAATTCAATCGACTATTACTCCAGATGAAGGTAGAAATGTACCATGGCATATATACAATATTGAAGCAGTAGATACAGCAAAACAAGCACTATCAGGTATGGATGGGCTTACAGAAATGGTTGAAATAAAGAGAGATAAAGGAGAACTAGCTGATAAAGTAAGAGAACTTAAAGAAAGAGCAGTTTTATTTATGGAAGAGATTGTAGAAGTTGGTGGATACTTTAAGGCTGTTGAAGAAGGTTTCTTTGTGGATTCAGGTGAATATCCAGAAAGAAATGGCGATGGAATAGCAAGAAAGATCAATGGTGGTGTTGGAGTAAATACAGTATATGAAAGAGAAGAAGATTACATGGCTCCTGTTACAGCTGTATTTGGATATAACAATGTAGCACAATATGATGAATCAGCAGTAGATGATCCTTCAAAATTAATAGGTGGATGTACTTTTGAGGATCCAGATAAGATTATATTTATTGATGAGTTAGATGAAAATGATAATGTTAATGTTAGATTAGAAGAAACTAAAGAGTTTAGAAAGTCTTCTAAGGTAAAACCTGAGATGGAATGGGCAGGAGATGGTATAATTCAAGTTACATTGTTCTTACCTGTAGAAGAAAGAGTGGCAGAATTTACTGCTATTGAAATTGGTAAGAAAATGGGACTTGAAGATGTAGAAGTAATTCATAGAGAAATAATGCAAGAAGCAGAAGGAACTAGAATTGAATTTAAAGGTAGAGTTCCATTTACTATAGATACTGATGAATTGGTAATTCCTCCAAAACCAGAAACTATGTCAGATGATGAGATAAGAGCTGAAATAGAAGAACATCCAATGAAGATAGTTGCAGGAACTGTAGGAGAAGATGAACACTCTGTAGGTCTTAGAGAGATAATAGATATCAAACATGGTGGAATTGAAAAATATGGAATTGAATGTCACTATCTTGGAACATCTGTACCGGTAGAAAAAATAGTAGATGCAGCTATTGAGTTAAAAGCAGATGCAATATTAGCTTCGACTATTATAAGTCATGATAATATACACTATAAGAATATGAAGAGAATCCATGAATTAGCAATAGAAAAAGGTATAAGAGATGATATAATAATTACTTCTGGTGGAACTCAAGTATCAAATGAATTGGCTGTAGAAGCAGGCATGGATGCAGGGTTTGGTAGAGGTTCAAATGGAGCTCAAGTAGCTACATTTTTAGTGAAGAGAAGGAAAGAGATGAGAGATGAAGATTGATGTATTAGTTGCAGAAATAGGGAGTACAACTACTGTTGTAAATGCTTTTGATGGTGTAGAAGGCTCTAGTCCTACATTTGTAGGGCAGGGCCAAGCTCCTACCTCTGTTTTGCAAGGAGATGTCAATATAGGGCTTAAGGGTGCTATAGAGGATTTAAAATATAATTTTAAAATTGATAATCTTGAATATGATCAATTGATTGCAACTAGCAGTGCTGCAGGAGGCCTCAGAATGACTGTTCATGGATTGGTTTATGATATGACTGTGAGGGCAGCAAAAGAGGCTGCTTTAGGTGCAGGAGCAAATATAAAGTATATTACAGCTGGAAAACTTAGGAGAACGGATGTAAAAAAAATAGTAGATATTAAGCCTAATATTGTATTAATAGCTGGTGGAGTTGATTATGGCGAAAGAGATACAGCTCTTGATAATGCAGAAAAAATTGCAGAACTTAATTTATCAATACCAGTTATATATGCAGGAAATGTTGAAAATCATGAAGAAATTAAGGAAATATTTAAAGATTCAAATTCAGAATTATATATTGTAGAAAATGTGTATCCTAAAATTGATCAATTAAATATTGAACCTACAAGGAAAGTAATTCAAGAAGTTTTTGAAAAGCATATAATTCATGCTCCTGGAATGCAAAGTGTAAGGGATATGGTTAATGGTCCAATAATGCCAACTCCTGGTGCTGTTATGCAAGCTTCAAAAATGCTTTATGAAGAAATTGAAGATTTACTTACCATAGATGTTGGTGGAGCAACAACTGATGTTCATTCTGTAACTGAAGGCAGTGATAATATATCTAGAATACTTATAAGTCCAGAGCCTGTTGCTAAAAGATCAGTAGAAGGAGATTTAGGGCTATATGTAAGTATGAAAAATGTTGTTGAGTTGGCAGGTAAAGAGGAATTAAGCAAAAGAATGGGTATTAGTATGGAAAAATTAGAGACTATCATTGAAAACCATGAGCCAATACCTAAGACTGATATAGATATAAAATTTGCTGAAGAACTTGCATATTATGCTACAGTAACTGCTGTAAAAAGGCATGCTGGAATTATAAGATATTTGTATGGACCAAGTGGTAAAAAAACAGTAGCCGAAGGAAAAGATTTAACTAAAGTTAAATATATTATAGGTACTGGAGGAGCTTTGACAAGACTTCCCAATAGAGTTAATATTATGGAACATATTCCAAAAAGCAATAAAGGTAATGAATTGTTGCCAGGCAAAGGAGTAAAAATATTGATTGATAATGATTATATCATGGCTTCTTTGGGAGTTTTATCAAAAGAGCATCCTAATGCTGCTTTAAAATTAATGAAAAATAGTTTAGGAATAAAATAAGTCCAACAATTATGTTGGACTTATTTAAACATAATATGGAGGTGTACTATTATGAGTTATCCAAGAGTAGAAGTTGATTTAAAAAAGCTTGAATATAATACAAAGTCATTAGTAAATATTTGTAGAGAACTAGATATAAAGGTAGCAGGAGTCACAAAAGTATTTTGTGGAGATCCAGAGATAACTAAAGCTTATGTAAATGGAGGAATAGACTATATTGCTGATTCTAGGATAGAAAACCTTATTAAATTAAAAGATGTAAAATTACCTAAAATTTTGCTTCGTCTTCCAATGATTAGTGAAGCTGAAAAAGTAATAGATTATACTGATATATCATTAAATTCAGAAATAGAAACAATTAAGGTTCTTTCAAAAAAAGCAGTTGAAAAAAATAGAAAGCATAAAATTATACTTATGATAGACTTAGGAGATTTAAGGGAAGGATATTTTAAAGAGGAAGAATTATATGCTGCTATTGAAGAGATATTAGAACTTGAAGGTGTGGAATTAATTGGTATAGGAACAAATTTAACTTGTTATGGTGGTATAATACCAAGAGAAGAAAATTTAGGTAGATTGGTAGAGTTAAAAAACACAATAGAAAAGAAATATAATATAAACTTAGAGATTGTATCAGGAGGAAATTCTAGTAGTTTACATCTTATATTTGATAAAAAGATGCCAGAAGGAATAAATAATGTGAGATTAGGAGAGTCTCTTGTTCTTGGAAGGGAGACTGCTTTTGGAAAAAATATAGAGGGATTATATGATGATGTTTTCACATTGTCTGTTGAAGTTATAGAGTTGAAGGAAAAACCATCTATACCAATTGGAGAAATAGGAATGGATGCTTTTGGGAATGTTCCTACTTTTACAGATAGAGGCATTAGAAAAAGAATGATATGTGCAATTGGTAAGCAAGATGTATCTTTAGATGACATTATTCCTTTGGATAAGGATATTATTATATTAGGAGGTAGTAGTGATCACTTGCTATTAGATGTAACAGATAGTAAAATAGAATATAATGTTGGTGATGTGATTAAATTTAAATTGAGTTATGGAGGTATATTAAGTACTACAACCTCAGAGTACGTTAAAAAAACCTATATATAAAAAGGTGGTTAAATGGATTTATTTACTTATGCTATGAAAAACAATTTAAAGAAGACAGCTCCTTTAGCTGATAGAATGAGACCTAGTACTCTAAGTGAGTTTGTTGGTCAAAATCATATAATAGGAGAAGGAAAATTTTTGCAAAGATCTATAAAAGCAGATAGACTTACTTCTATGATTTTCTATGGGCCTCCAGGAACAGGGAAAACTACGTTAGCTATGATTATTGCCAATACTACTTCTATGATATTTGAGAAGTTAAGTGCAGTTACTTCAGGAGTAAAGGATATAAGAGAGGTTACTAAAAGAGCTGAAGAAAATCTTAAGATGGAAGGGAAAAGGACTATTTTGTTTATAGATGAAATTCATCGATTTAATAAATCTCAACAAGATGCTTTACTACCTTTTGTAGAAAGAGGCATAATAATATTAATTGGAGCTACTACTGAAAATCCATATTTTGAAGTGAATAAAGCATTACTATCTAGGACAATGGTTATTAAAATTAATTCTTTAACAGATAATAATATCAAAGAATTAATTTTAAGGGCATTAAAAGATGAAGAAAAAGGTATGGGGAGATTTAAAGTAAACATAAATGATGAAGCTATTGATTATTTAGTTCATGTCTCAAAAGGAGATGGAAGAATAGCATTAAATTCATTAGAAATAGGAATACTTACTACACCTAGAGATGAAAATGGTATTATAAATATTGATATAGATACTATTAAGGACTGTATTCAAGAAAAGTGGATACCTTATGATAAAGGTGGAGATGAACATTATGATACAATTTCTGCATTTATAAAAAGTATGAGAGGTTCAGATCCAGATGCTACACTTTATTGGCTAGCAAAGATGGTTGTTGCGGGAGAAGATCCTAAATTTATAGGAAGACGTATTATAATTTGTGCTTCAGAAGATGTAGGAAATGCAGATCCAAGGGCATTATCAGTAGCTATTGATGCTTTTCAAGCAGTAGATATTATAGGAATGCCAGAAGGTAGAATACCTTTAGCACAGGCAGCAGTATATGTGGCTTGTGCACCTAAGAGTAATGCTTCTTATAAGGGAATAAATAAAGCTTTAGATGATGTAAAAAATAATAAAATAGGAAAAGTACCAAACCATTTGAAAGATCAAAGTTATAAAGGAGCAGCAAAATTAGGTCATGGTAAAGGGTATAAATATCCTCATGAATATCCACATAGTTATATAGAGCAACAATATTTGCCTGATATTAAAGCAGGAACGAAGTATTATGAGCCAACAGAAAATGGATATGAGAAAGTTATTAAAAAAAGATTAGATAATATTGACAATAGTAAGTAAGCTGTTTATAATAAATTATAATATGTTTTAAATTAATAATGATTAAAAAACAATGAGGGAGAGATTAAGTTTAAGTGTTAGTTAAAGCGAGTTGGTGATGGTGAGAGACCAATGCGAAACTTATACTGAAGAACACTCCTAAGTTTCTAATCGAAATTTTGTTATAAGAAAGTAGACTTAGACGGATTCACAACCGTTAATTGTGAATACTTAGAGTGGCTATTTTGAAGCAACTAGGGTGGTACCACGGAACCTTTCGTCCCTTATTTTGGGAGAAGGGTTTTTTAATATAAAAAAAGAAAGGAGAAATGGGATGGATAAGGTTACTATTAGAGAAATATTTAGAGAAACAGACAAATACTTAAATAAAGAAGTAGAAATTCAAGGTTGGATAAGAACACTAAGAAGTTCAAAAAAATTTGGTTTTATAGAAGTTAATGATGGGACTTTTTTTAAAAATATCCAAGTAGTGTTTGATGATGGTTTAAGTAATTTTAAAGGAATAGAAAAATTGCCTATAAGTACAGCAATAGTTGTGAAAGGTGTTTTAGATCCAACACCGGGAGCAAAGCAACCTTTTGAAATTAAGGCTTCTAGTGTAGAAGTAGATGCAACTTCTGAAAAAGACTATCCTCTTCAAAAGAAAAGGCATACTTTTGAATATTTAAGAACTATTGCTCATTTAAGACCAAGAAGTAATACTTTTAGTGCAGTGTTTAGAGTTAGGTCATTGATTGCTTATGCAATTCATAAGTTTTTCCAAGAAAGAGATTTTGTTTATGTTCATACTCCTATAATTACATCTAGTGATGCTGAGGGTGCTGGGGAAATGTTTAGAGTTACTACGTTGGATTTAAAAGATATTCCATATGATGAAGAAGGAAAAGTAGATTTTTCAAAGGATTTTTTTGGGAAAGAATCTCATTTAACTGTTAGTGGACAATTAGAAGCAGAAGCCTATGCTTTAGCTTTTAGAAATGTTTATACTTTTGGACCTACATTTAGATCGGAAAATTCAAATACACCAAGACATGCTGCAGAGTTTTGGATGGTTGAGCCAGAAATAGCTTTTGCTGATTTAAACGATGATATGGATTTAGCAGAAGATATGATGAAATACATTATAAACTATGTAATGGAAAATGCACCAGAGGAAATGGAGTTTTTTAATTCCTTTATAGATAAAGGATTAATTGATAGATTAGATAACGTGGTTAATTCTGATTTTGGATGTATTACCTATACAGAAGCTATAGATATATTAAAAAAATCTAATGAAAAGTTTGAATACCCTGTTGAATGGGGATTAGATTTACAGACAGAACATGAAAGATATTTATCAGAGAAAGTATTTAAAAAGCCAGTATTTGTAAAAGATTATCCAAAGAGTATTAAAGCCTTTTATATGAGATTGAATGATGATGAAAAAACAGTAGCAGCTATGGACTTATTAGTACCAGGAATTGGAGAAATAGTTGGTGGAAGTCAAAGGGAAGAAAGAATGGATATATTAAAGAATAGAATTAAAGAATTGGGTATGGATGAAAAGGAATATTGGTGGTATTTAGAACTTAGAAAATATGGTGGAACTAAACATGCTGGTTTTGGTCTTGGTTTTGAAAGGGCAATAATGTATATGACAGGTATGAAAAATATTAGAGATGTAATTCCTTTCCCAAGAACAGTAGGTTATATAGATTTTTAATTTCTTCAAACTCTCGTTTCTTAATAATATGGAAACGAGAGTTTTTTAGATTATGAATCTATCATTTTTTTAGGTTTTATGAAATTAATTATTTCATAAACATTGTCCTAGTATCCTGATTTAATTTCTAATGAAGTACTGATTATGATAGCAATTTTTGATTTCTTGGGTATTTCAAGTAAATTAAGTTTTTTTAATACTTTATCTGGTTTTACAGCAAACATGGAATTAAATTTAGAAACATACTTAATAAGAAATTTATTAGTCTCTTCAATAGCAGTAGCCCCTATAAATAGATCCAATTGAATATGTGTATATAATATGATAAAATATAAAACAATGTATATATAACCATAATATACCTAAAAAGCATAAAAATGCGAAAATACAAAGTAATAAACAGTTCTATTTAAAACTTAAACTTTGTTTCAGTTTTAATGTTATGGATTAAATTAATAGGAATTTTAAAGAAAAAAATAGAAATAGAGGTGATAAAAATGTCATTGGGGAGAGATAGAGTTTTTTATTATGCTTC
>CAYUTQ010000016.1:0-41758 GCA_964447805.1 uncultured Clostridia bacterium | reverse complement strand
TATTATATCTCTTATATATATAAAAAATACAATTAATGCATATGATAAAAAATATATTAATATTCAAGTAAATGGTAAAGAGTACAAAAAAATTTATTTTGACCCTAAAATAGTTGGAAATAAAGTTCCAATAAAAACTGAATTTGGGTATAACTTGTTAGAAATAGGTGATGAAAAAGTAAGAGTAATAGAAGCAGATTGTCCAGATAAATTAGATGTAAAGCAAGGTTATATATCGAAACCAGGAGAAGTAATTGTTTGTTTGCCAAATAAATTAGTTATAGAGATAATAGGCGAAATGGAGGATGAGAATGTAGATCGTATAAGCTATTAGAAAAGAGTGGTAGGATGACTAGGTTACAGAAAATACTGTATATATCATTATTAGTTGCATTAGGACTCGCCCTAAGTATTATTGAATCTTTTATGCCTATACCTTTTATTGCTCCTGGAGCTAAGCTAGGTTTGTCAAATATAGTAGTATTAGTAACTTTAGTATTTTTTGGATTTAAAGAAGGAATAACTGTAGGAATATTGAAAAGTTTAGTATTTACATTAGTAACTGGTAGTGTATCAAGTTTATTTTATAGTTTATTTGGATCAATTTTTAGTTGTATTACAATGTTTATTGTATTTAAATATTTTTCTAAAATATTTAGTCTTATAGGAGTAAGTATTTTTGGAGCATTGACTCACAATATTGCTCAAGTATTTGTTGCAAGTATTATAATGAATAATTTTAGAGTTTTTTCATATTTACCGGTTTTATTTTTGGTAAGTTTATTTACTGGTTATTTTGTTGGGTTATCATCAATTTTTATAGTTGATAATTTAAATAACCTGGGAAAATTTAATTTAAAGTAATAATATATAAAGGTGATAAAATGAGACAAATTGTCCTTGCTTCATCCTCTCCTAGGAGGAAGAAATTGCTTTTAAAGTATGGTATAGAACCCATAATAATTTCAAGTAATATTAAAGAAAACTTTTCATTAGAAGAGACTCCAGAACAGGTAGCAATGTCTTTAGCCTTTTTAAAGGCTAGTGAAGTATCAAATCAATTTAATAAAGATGAAGTAATAATTGCTGCTGATACTTTAGTTTATTTAGACAATACTATTTTGGGGAAACCTTCTAATGAAGATGAAGCAAAATTTATGCTTAAAAATATGAGTGGTAAAGTACATTTTGTAATTACAGGATTGGCTATAATAGATGTGAGTACAAACAAAAAAATAATTGATTATGAGAGAACCATGGTAAAATTTAGAAAGTTATCTGATAATAAGATTCAAAGTTATTTAAATGTAGGGGAATATGTAGATAAAGCAGGGGGTTATGGAATACAAGAACAAGGCGAGATATTAGTAGAACAAATAAAAGGTTGTTATTCAAATATAATAGGACTCCCCATCCCTAAATTAGATGAACTTTTGGAGAAATATTTTAATATTAGTTTGTTATAAAATAAAAGGTGGTGGGGATATGGAGAAAGAAGTAAATAGTAACAAAAGTTACACCATTAAGGACCTACCATTAAGTGAAAGACCAAGAGAAAAATTATGTCGTTATGGTGCTGATAATTTATCAAATGCTGAATTGTTGGCAATTATTATAAGAACTGGACATAAAGAAGATACTGCAATTGATTTAGCACAAAGAATATTGAGTATTGATAAAAATGGTATAAGTTATTTATCAAATTTAACTTTAGAAGAATTGGTAAAAATAAAGGGAGTAGGAATTTGTAAGGCTACTCAAATATTAGCTGCAGTAGAGTTAGGAAGAAGAATATCAACCCATAGAGGAGAAGAAAAAATAAAAATAAATTCTCCTAAGATAGTTTTAAATTTACTTATGGAAGAAATGAGGTATTTAAAAAGAGAACATTTTAAAACTATTATATTGGATACAAAAAACCAGATAATAAGTATAGAAAACATATCTATAGGCAATCTAAATCAATCTATTGTACACCCAAGAGAAGTTTTTAATTTAGCAATTAAGAAAAGTGCCAATTCAATTATATTGGTACACAATCATCCAAGTGGAGATCCTACACCTAGTCTTGAGGATGTAAATGTAACAAATAGATTAGTGGAAGCAGGAAATATAATAGGTATTAAAGTATTAGATCATATAATTATTGGTGATAATAAGTATATAAGTTTTAAGGAAAAAAATTTAATTTAGCTTAAAGAAAGGAAGATGAAAATATTATGGGAGTATTCAATGCATTTACAAAAGATATGGGTATTGATTTAGGAACAGCAAATACGTTAGTATATATAAAGGGAAAGAGTATAGTGATTAGAGAACCTTCAGTTGTTGCAATTCAAACAAATACAAAACAAGTACTTGCTGTAGGTGAGGAAGCGAAAAGAATGATTGGCAGAACTCCTGGACATATAGTAGCAATAAGGCCATTAAAAGACGGAGTCATTGCTGATTTTGATATAACTCAAAGTATGCTTAGATACTTTATTAAAAGAGCAAATCAAAAGAGCTCTATTTTTAAACCAAGAGTAGTAGTATGTGTGCCAAGTGGAGTTACGGAAGTAGAAAAGAGAGCCGTAGAAGAAGCTACTATTCATGCTGGTGCTAAGGATGCTTTTTTAATAGAAGAACCAATGGCAGCTGCTATTGGTGCAGGATTACCTGTACAAGAACCAGCTGGAAGTATGATTATTGATATTGGTGGTGGTACTACAGAAGTTGCTGTTATTTCACTAGGTGGCATAGTAACTAGTAAATCCATTAGAGTAGGTGGAGATGAGCTAGATGAAGCTATAGTTAATCATATAAGGAAAGAGTATAGTCTTATGATAGGAGAAAGGACTGCTGAAGAAGTTAAGATAACAATAGGTTCAGCTGATGTAGGTGGAAAAGAAACAAAAATGCAAATTAGAGGTAGAGATTTAGTAAGTGGATTACCAAAAACTATAGGGGTAACATCTACAGAAATATATGAGGCAATGAAAGAACCAATAGCAACTATAATTGAAGCAATAAGATTTACTCTGGAAAAAACACCACCAGAATTAGCTTCAGATATTATGGAGCGTGGGATTATGTTAACTGGGGGCGGAGCACTGTTAGAAGGAATGGATAGATTAATTATAAAGGATACTGGTATGCCTGTGCAAATAGCCGAAGAGCCTTTGGATTGTGTAGCAATAGGAACAGGTAAGGCTTTAGATAGCATAGAAGTTTTAAGAAAAGCTTTATCCTAAAAAAATTAGGATTAGTGGTGATATTATGTCTCTATTAAAAAAATATAAAGATAGAGTGATAGTAACAACTGTTGCTATCATTCTAATTGTTATTATGGGTATCACTAGCAGTGATAAGGTGAGTGCGGAAAAAACAGGGGGGACTGTTGGGAATATTTTTGCCCCTGTTGAAAAAGTTTTTTACAATATAGGACAAAAAGTGTCAAATTTTTTTGGTACTATATCTAATATTTCTAATTTGAAGAATGAAAATGAAGATTTAAAGAAAAAAATTATTGCATTAGA
This sequence comes from uncultured Clostridia bacterium, assembly GCA_964447805.1. Classification (GTDB taxonomy): domain Bacteria; phylum Bacillota; class Clostridia; order Tissierellales; family DATGTQ01; genus CAYUTQ01. The sequence continues at coordinate 38,240 of CAYUTQ010000016.1, read as the reverse complement.
AGATAAAAATAGAGAATATGAAGATATTATAGGAAAATATGATTATCTTAAACTTGAAGCAGAATTGTTGAAAAATACAACTTACGATTTAGTTCCTGCTCAGGTGATAGGTAAGGATCCAGGAAATTGGTTTAATAGATTTATAATTGACAAAGGTACTAAAGATGGTATAAAAAAAGGTGATACAGTTATACAAGGAGTAGAAGTAGAAAATAATATTGTTCAAGAAGGAATTATTGGAAGAGTTCTAGATGTAGGAGAAAATTGGGCGAAAATTATTTCAATAGTTGATGAGAGTAATAATGTATCTTTTAAAGTAACTAGAACTCAAGATGGTGGAATATTATCAGGTAATATTGATGGAGAATTAAGTGGATATTTATTTGATAGTAAGGCAGATGTTGTTAAGGGAGACAAGCTCTTTACATCTGGCTTAGGTGGTGGTTATGTTAAAGATTTATATATAGGTGATGTAACAGAGGTTATAAAAAAAGATGATGATTTAATGAAGAGAATTATCATTTCGCCAGCTGTTGATTTTAAGAAAATTTATAAGGTATATGTAATATCGAATAATAGATGAGGGGTATAAACATTGCAAGGTTTAATTATGTTTATAATTATAATAGTTAATTTCATATTGCAAAGCACTATTTTCCAACATATAGCGATATTAGGAGTTGTCCCCAATACTGCTTTAATAATAATAGTTTCTTTGGCTTTAATAAAAGGAAGGGAAATAGGTGGATTAATCGGGTTACTAGTTGGGTTATTACAAGATATTTTGTTTAGTAAAACAATTGGTCCTAATGGATTTGCTTACTTTTTTATTGGATACTATGTAGGAAAATCAGGACAGAAAGTTTATAAGGAAAGTTTAATTGTACCTATTGTTTTTACTGCTATATCTACTGGAGTATATTATTTATTATATTATATTTTAATGTATTTTTTATCAAAAAATATATCTTTTGGTTTTATATTAAAGAATGTAGGTATTGTAGAGATTATCTACAATACTGTAATAGCGATACCAATATATAAATGGTTTCTAAAAATATTTACTATTCCTTCCATTAGGTTTAAAAGGTAATAGGGAGTGAGCTAAATGAAATTTAAGGAAATATTTAAAAATAGATATAATATTTTAGTATTAGTTATTGTTATTATTCTAATATTGCTATCTTTCCAGTTGGCAACTTTGACCATAGTGGAAGGCGACTACTATAGAGATTTATCAGATAATAAGAGATTGAAGGAAATTTCTATAACTGCACCAAGAGGAGAAATAAGGGATAGACATGGTAGACTTTTGGCAGGCAATAAACCAAGTTTTACAGTTCAACTTTTGAAAGATGAGCTAGAAAAGGATATAAAAGAGAGAAATAAAACTATATTGAAACTTGTAAGATTACTAGAAGAAGATGGTGTAGACTATGTAGATGATTTTCCAATTGATTTAAATGTATTTGAATATTCATCAGAAAAGAATAATTCAAGTGAAAATATAGATCCAGATGACAGAATAATAGATATAATTGCAGAGAATAGTTTACTTCCAAATATTTTAGATACGTATTATGAAGGTGGAGATTCTTCAGAGCCGTACTATTATATTACTGCAAACAAAGCTATATATGCATTGGAGAACAAAGGAATAGAAATTCCTATTTTGACTAAAGTTGATCAAGGAAATGTATCTATTTTTTTTGATGAATCAAAGGAAGTTGATACTTGGAAAAAAGATAACAATATGCCGGGAAATATTAGTGCAAAAGGGGCTTTACTAAAATTAATAAATAATGATAAAAATATCATAAGAAAAATTATTGCTCATCCAATATCTAGAGAGTTAACATATAATTTAATAGAAAGTAGAGGACTTCAAGGAGATATTAAAATGGTACCTTATTCTATTAATTATGATAAGGAATATTTGGAGCAAAAAAGATATCTTATGAAAAGATTTAGTGGTATAACTCTTAAATCAGATGCAAAGGATGATTTTGTAAATATAGTATTGCAAACTTCAATAAAAGAGTTATTAGGAACTGTTGTTGAAGAAACTAATGACAAAGGTAATATTACTAATAGAATTATTCCAGGACAGTTATTGATAAGTAGAATAGAGGAAAAGGGTGTAGAATGTCCTATTTTATATGAGATAAATGAAAAAGAAAATACTGTTATATATAAGTTCAAAGATGATAAAAGCATTAAATCTAAAAATACACCTATAGATACATTAATTAAATTGGGGAAAGAAACAAAAACTATAGAAAGTGTTATTACAGATGATAAGGTAAAAAATACAACTCAGGAAATATTATTAAACAATGGAATAAACCCTAAAATAACTGTTTCTCAATGGGAATATGCAGCAATTAATAGCAAGAATGATTGGTTTAAAAAATATAAAATACCAGAAAAAAGTTCGCCCGAAGAAGCTTTTAGTTATTTGAGGGAAAAATTTAAAATCAATGATGATGTGAATAAGTATGAAGTTAGGTCTATGCTCCTTATGTATGATCAATTGCAAAAACAAGGATATAGAGCCTATGAACCAATTAATATTGCTTATGGTATAAAAGATGCTACAGTAGCAAGGATAGAAGAAGGAATGATGGATGCACCAGGAGTGAAAGTTTCCATAGAGCCTGTTAGATATTATCCAATGGGGAGTACAGCAGCTCATGTTTTGGGGTATTTAGGTAAAATATCTCAGCCTAATGAAGTTAACAAATATGTGAAAGGTAAAAAGTATTCTCCAAATGATATTATTGGTAAAACAGGAGTGGAAGAAAAATTTGAAGATAAACTAAAGGGTAAGGATGGAATAAAAAGATTAGAAGTAGATGTCTTGGGAAATACTACAAAGGTTATAAGTGAAAAAAAAGCTACACCAGGAAATAATTTATATTTAACAATAGATGCTAAATTGCAAAAGGTAGCTGAAGAATCATTGAAGAAGACTTTAGATGGTATACAGACTGGTGGTTTTTATGAAAGTAAATGGGGAAATTATAAATTTGGAGTTAATAGGAAAAAAGGTAGACCATATGTAAATGCTACATCAGGATCTATAGTTGCAGTAGATGTTAAAACAGGAGAAATATTGGCGTTAGCAAACTATCCTGCATATGATCCAAATTTATTTGCAACAGGAATTTCTAGTGCTGATTGGACTAGCTTATTTCCAGAGAATGAGGAAGATTTACTTGCACCAAGACCTTTATACAATATAGCTATTCAAACTGCTGTACAGCCAGGTTCTACTTTTAAGATGGTTACAGGTTTGTCGGCTTTAGAAAAAGGATTAAGTCCTGATAAAGCTATTAGAGATATGGGGTATGTAGATATTGGAAATAAAAGATTTGGTTGTTGGATATGGAATAGTCATAGAGGTACTCATGGTTATGAAAATTTATATGAAGCATTAAGAGATTCTTGTAACTATTATTTTTACTCTTTGACAATGGGAAGAAACCCCAGAACAGGTGAAAGCCTAGGAATAAAAGTTGATATAGAAGATATTGTGAATATGTGCAAAAAATTGGGCTTAAGTGGTAAAACAGGTATTGAAATTGATATACCAAATGAGTCTTCAGGAGAACTTCCAGATCCACAAACAAAGATATCCATAACTAAAAATTTATTAAAAAGATATCTAAATCAAAATATTAAGAAATATATAAAAAAAGATGTAAAAATGGCCGATAAGGATATTGAAAAGGCTATTAATGAAATTATAAGTTGGACAGAAATAGAAGAGCCTTTGTCAAGAGGAGAAGTAGTAACTAGATTAGATAAGCTAGGTTTAGATCCAGAGAGAAAAGTAGACGGAGAAAGAGAAGGGTTAGCAGATAAAATAAAGTATACTTATTTGAATCAAGCAGGTTGGAGTATTGCAGATACATTAAATGTATCTATAGGACAAGGTCAAAATGCATATACTCCTATTCAAATGGCTAATTATATTTCTACTTTATCAAATGGTGGATATAAACATAAATTAAGTGTTGTCGACAAAGTCACAAATTATGACAATTCAAAGGTTGTACTTAAAGGAGAGCATAAATCTGAGAAAATTAAATTAAATAACTATGAAAATTTAGAGCATGTAAAATTAGGAATGAGAAAAGTAGTTTCTGAAGGGACAGCAAGAAGTATTTTTCCCAATTTCCCTGTATCTGTAGCTGCAAAAACTGGAACGGCACAAAAAAGTGGAGTAAATCCTGCAACAGGTGATACTTATGATGATTATGCATGGTTTGTTGCATTTGCACCTTACGAAGAACCTGAAATAGCAGTTGCTGCTGTAATATTTCAAGGAGGTAGCGGTGGTTATGCTGGACCTATGGTAAGAGATGTAATAGCAGAATATTTAGGTTTAAATAATCAAGAGGGGAAAGAAGTATTACCCAATGAAAATGAATTGGCAAGGTAGTAACCTTCCAATTCATTTTTTAAAAGAAGAAGGATTTTGAATAGATTTGAAGAATAGTTATTATTAATGATGCTTTGGAGGTAGCCCTATATGAAAGAAGAATTGGTTTATTTTAAAGGTACTAAAGAAGGTGTATACATATGTGTAGAAGATGGAAAATTTGCCGATATAAAAAAGGAATTAGAAAAAAAGCTAGAAGAGTCAATATCTTTTTTTGAAAGTGGTCAAATTATTGGTATTAAGGGAAAGAAATTACTTAGTTCACAAAAGGCTGAACTTATTGATATAATAAAAAACAAATATAAGTTAAATTTTATAGAAAAAGAAATAAAAGAAGAGGAGAAAGATAAATTTAAATTTTACAATGGAATAAATGAAGGTATGACAAAATTTGTAATTAATACTTTTAGATCTGGACAAGCTCTTAGTTATAGTGGAAATATTGTTATAATAGGAGATGTAAATCCAGGGGCCTATATTATGGCTGCAGGAAATATTGTAGTTTTAGGAAATATGAGAGGTATAGCTCATGCAGGATTTGATGGGAATAGAAAAGCTATAGTTGCAGCTTATAGTCTTCAACCTACTCAACTTAGAATTGCAGATATAATTGCAAGATGTCCCGATGATTATTTGACTACTTCCAAAACACCTGAAATAGCTAGAATTTATAATGGGGAAGTTTTAATAGAACCATATTTGTCTAAAAATAAGAAATAAAAAGGAGGAACAAATTTTATGGGAAAAACTATTGTAATAACTTCTGGAAAAGGTGGCGTAGGGAAAACTACTGCTACAGCAAATATAGGTACTGGTTTAGCAATGTTAGGATATAAAGTTGTAGTAGTAGATGCTGATATAGGATTAAGAAATTTAGATGTAGTTATGGGATTAGAAAATAGAATAGTTTATGATATAGTAGATGTTATTGAGAAGTATTGTAGGTTGAAACAAGGTTTAATAAGAGATAAACGATTTAAGGGATTATATCTTTTGCCAGCGGCTCAAACAAAAGATAAAACTGCTATTAATCCTGAACAAATGATTGAATTAAATAGTGAATTGAAAAAGGAATTTGATTATATTTTAATAGATTCACCTGCAGGTATAGAACAAGGATTTCAAAATTCTGTTGCAGGAGCAGATGATTCTATAATTGTAGCAACTCCAGAAATTTCTGCAGTTAGAGATGCTGATAGAGTAATAGGTTTGTTGGAAGCTAAGGGTTTAACTAATCCAAGACTTTTAATAAACAGAATTAGACCAGATATGGTAAAAAAAGGTGATATGATGGATATAGAAGATATGATAGATATTTTAGCTGTAGATCTTATTGGAGTAGTGCCAGATGATGAAGAAATTGTAATATCTACTAATAAAGGTGAACCAGTAGTAGTTAATGATAAAGCTCCTGCTGGAAAAGCTTTTAGAAATATTGTAAGAAGAATAATTGGTGAAGAGGTTGAATTAATGAATTTTGAAAATGGAGAAGGAAAGTTTACTAAGCTAATAAAAATGTTATTTGGACAATAAAGGAGGTATATTTTTGGATTTAATGAAAATATTTAAGAAAAATGAAAAAAGCAGTAAGAACGTTGCAAAAGAAAGATTAAAATTAGTTCTTGTTCATGATAGAGGCGATTTGTCACCTAAATTTTTAGAAATGATTAGAGGTGATATAATTAGGGTAATATCTGAGTATATGGTTATAGATGAGGAAGGGTTGGACATTCAAATGACAAGAACTAGAAGTGAGACAGATAATACACCTATTCCAGCTTTAGTAGCGAATATACCAATAATTAAAGTAAAAGAAAAATAATTGATTTTATTTTAAAAGAATATATAATATAAACTATCTATTTATTTTAATCTAAAAAAATAAAAAACCCTAACTTAATAGTTAGGGTTTTTTAGAGTTTATGTTTAGAGAGAGGATAACTAATTATGAATAAGAAAAAGAAATTTTTAGTATTGTTAATAGTTGTTGTAGTGGTACTAATATTTAGTAGTTGTAAGCGAAATACAAAAGAAGATGCAAAAGATACAATTGAAAGAACTGATTTTATGATGGATACAATTATGACAATAAAGATTTTTGATAATAAAGATGAGAAAATATTAGATGAGGCCTTTGAAAGAATAGAAGAGATAGAAAATAGGATGAGTAGAACTATAGAGACAAGTTATGTTTATCAAATTAATAAAAATGCAGGAATAAAACCTGTAAGAGTTAGTGATGATGTTTATTATGTTCTTAAAAAAGCAAAATATTATGCTGAGATAAGTAAAGGAGCTTATGAACCAACAATAGGTCCACTAGTTGACTTGTGGAATATACAGGGGAAAGGTGAAAATAAAAAATGTAATATTCCATCTGAAGATAAAATATTGACAGAAAAAGACAAAGTAGATTTTGCAAAATTAAAATTATTAGAAGATAATCAAGTATTTTTATGTGAGAAAGATATGAAACTTGACTTAGGTGGAATTGTAAAGGGCTATGCTGCTGATGAAGTAAAGAAAATTTTAAAGAAACATGGAGTAAAAAATGCTATAATTGACTTAGGAGGTAATATCTATACATTAGGTTCAAGCAGTGTTGGTCAAGATTGGAAAATAGGCATACAAAATCCTTTTGATAATATAGGTGATTATGTAGGTATTGTAAAAGTGCAAGATAAATCTATAGTTACTTCTGGTGATTATGAAAGATACTTTGAAGTCAATGGTATTAGATATCATCACATTATAGACAAAAAAACTGGTTATCCTACAAATAATGAGCTTTCAGCTGTTAGTGTTATTTCAGACAAATCTATAGATGGTGATGCATTATCAACTACATTATTTGTGTTAGGTAAAGAGAAGGGTATGAAATTTGTAAATGAATTAGAGGGAGTGGAGGCTATATTTATTACAAAGGATTATAATATTTATATAACTCCTAAATTAAAGGAGAAATTCACTCTTACTAATACGGATTTTAAATTAAAATAAAATATCGTAATAAAACTCATCTGTTTTAAATAAAATAAGAATAAAATAGGTGGGTGATTTCATGTATAAAAGAAAAAATTATTCAAAATATAGTAATAAACCTGGATTTCGTAATAAAAATAATTTAATAAAAAAGCAATTTAATAAATTTATTATTGTAACTATAATATTAATAATTTTGTTGATATTTAAAATTATTAATATTAAATTTACTAATGATATAATTCAAATAATACACAAAGGTATTAATTATGAGTTTAGTATAAAAGAAAGTGGAAAAAAGTTAAAGAATTATGGTGTTAAGGCCATTAAATTTCCAGAAAAAATTGTTTCAGTGCTTATTAATGCAGATAATGCAAAAAAGTATATTGCTCCTATTAAGGGTGCAATATATAAGCCTTTTGGGAAAATAGAAGTATCAGATGAAAGATCAACTTTTAATAATGGAGTGGATATTATACCCTATAAAGGTGAGAATAATGTTGTTGCAATAAAGGATGGTAAAATAATTAAAATAGAAAATAAAAATGCTCTAGGATATTATGTAGCTATTGAACATGAAGATGTAAGAGCAGTTTATGGTCATTTATATAAAGTTTATGTAAAGAAAGGTGAAGAGATAAAACAAGGTGAAAAAATAGGAATTTTAAATAATGGAAAGGATGGGAATAGATATCTTCATTTTGAAGTTTGGGAAAATGGTAAACCTATAAATCCTGAGGAAGTGGTAAATATTAATGCAAAGTATAATTAGGAGATGTAAATATAATGATGTAGAAGATTAGGAGCGATTAAATGAATTGTATTTTAGTGGATACAGTGGAAAAAGAAAATAGAATAGGAGTTATAGAAGATGGAAAATTAGTAGAGTTTTATATAGATGAGTTTGAAAATAAAAAGATACTGGGAAATATATATAGAGGAAAGGTAGTAAATGTACTTCCTGGAATGGAGGCTGCATTTGTAGATATTGGTTTTGATAAAAATGCATATCTTTATGTTAAAGATGCACAAGTAGAAGAGACTATGGAAATGCCTATTAATAGAGTTGTAAGGGAAGGTGAAGAAATAATAGTTCAAGTGACTAAGGAATCTTTTGATAGTAAGGGGCCCAAAGTTACTACTCATATTAGTTTAGCAGGTAGGTACACAGTATTAACACCTTTTGTTTCTAAAGTTTCTATATCGAGAAAAATCACATGTGCTAATGAAATAGAAAGATTAAAAAATATTGGAGAAGAAATTCAAAAAAATTCAATGGGGATAATATTAAGAACTGCATCTGAGGGTGTTAGGAAAGAAAAAATAGAAAAAGATTATAATATTTTATTAAATATTTATAGAAAAATAGAAAGAGAAAAAAACTTTATATCTGGTCCCAAACTTTTGTATGAGGATATGGATCTTTCTTATCAAATTATTAGAGATAGTAATTTAAATGAAATAGACAAAATAATATTAAATAGTGAAGAAAAATATATTTATTTAAAAGAGTTTTTTAATCTTAATTATCCACAATATTTAAATAAAATTACTTTAAAAAAATTTAATATATATAATTGTGGAAATATAAAGAATGAAATTGAAATAATTCTTAATGGTGTAGTACCTTTGAAAAGTGGTGGTTATATAGTAATAGATGAAACAGAGGCTTTAACTGCTATTGATGTAAATACTGGGAAATATGTTGGAGGAGTTAACTTAGAAGACACAGTATTAAAGACAAACTTAGAAGCAGCTGAAGAAATAGCTAGACAGCTAAGACTTCAGGATATTGGGGGTATAATAATAATTGATTTTATAGATATGAAAAACAAAGAAGATGTTTTTTTAGTATTAGAGCAATTAAAGAAAAGTTTCAAAAATGATAGGACAAGGGTCAATGTTGTAGGAATGACTCGTTTAGGTCTTGTAGAATTAACAAGGAAGAAGTCTAGGAATAGTTTGTCTACTAAATATTTAAGGTGTTGTCCTAATTGTAAAGGAAGAGGTAAAATATTAGTTAAAAAATATTGACAAAGGATTATGAATCTGATAAAATTAAGTTTCGTAAGGCCGCTCAATGTGGGTTTAAAGCATAGTCACCTAATATTGGCGAGACTGGGTAGAGGAGGTGTATTTTGCAATGTATGCTGTAATTGAAACAGGTGGAAAACAATATAAGGTAGAAGAAGGAGATACTATATTTGTTGAAAAAATTGATGCAGAAGAAGGAGACAAAGTAAATTTTGAAAAGGTACTTTTTATTTCAAAAGAAGAACCTATAGTAGGTGTACCTTATGTTGATGGTGCAATGGTGGAAGGTACTGTTTTGGAACAAGGGAAAGCTAAAAAAGTAGTAGTATTTAAGTATAAAGCAAAGAAAAATTATAAGAAAAAGCAAGGGCATCGTCAACCTTATACTAAGGTTAAAATTGATAAAATTGTGGAGTAGAAATGATTAAGGTAAATATTTATAGAGATAAATTCAAAAATATTGTTAAATACTCAGTAGAAGGTCATTCTGGTTTTGCAGAAAAAGGTCGGGATATAGTATGTGCTGCTGTTTCTGTATTGGCACAAACAACTTTAATATCTTTAAATAAAGTATGTGGGATTGATGAAAAACATATGCATTATTCTATAGATGATATTAATGGAATGTTACTAGTTTTTCTTTCTAATAATCTGGATAAAGAGAAAAGGATTAAAGCTAATATAGTATTAGAAAGTATGGAGACTGGTTTATTAGCTATAACAGAAGACTATCCTGAGTATGTAACTCTCGAATATAGGGAGGTGTAAAAGATGATAAAAATGAATTTACAATTGTTTGCTCAAAAAAAAGGAGTAGGTAGTTCACGTAATGGTAGAGATAGTGAAGCTAAAAGGTTAGGTGTAAAAAGAGGAGATGGCCAGTTTGTAGGAACTGGGAATATCCTTGTACGTCAAAGAGGAACAAAGATTCATCCTGGAAATAATGTAGGCAAGGGTAGCGATGATACTTTATTTGCACAAATTGATGGTGTTGTAAAATTTGAGAGAAAAGGGAAGAACAGAAAACAAGTCAGTGTTTATCCTGTGGAAGAATTAGCATAAAGCTTACCTACTGGTAAGCTTTTATTTATTTATCATATATTATAATATTGAATATATATATAGAAAAAAGTGTACAATATGATTGAAACATTGATATAATTTTGTTGATAGGTTTAATATAGTTAGTAAAATTGAGTTATTAGTATTTCAGTAAGGATGATATTATGTTTATAGATAGAGCGAAAATACGAATAAAAGCTGGTAATGGTGGAAATGGTGCTGTTGCTTTTAGAAGAGAAAAATATGAGCCTTCAGGAGGACCTTTTGGTGGCGATGGTGGTAATGGAGGAAATATTATTGTACAAGTAGATGAAGGTATGCGAACTTTGATGGATTTTAAATATCAACATTCTTACAAAGCTGAAAATGGAGAAAATGGGAAATCTAAAAAAATGACTGGTAAAACGGGAAAGGATTTAATATTAAAGGTACCTCCTGGAACTTTAATAAAAGATGTTAATACAGATAAAGTTATAGCTGATTTAAAGGGAAAAGATCAAAGTATTGTATTAGCAAAGGGTGGTAAAGGAGGTAAAGGAAATGCAAGATTTGCCACATCTACAAGGCAAGCCCCTCGTTTTGCAGAACCTGGTGAAAAAGGAGAAGAAATTTGGGTTGTTTTAGAATTAAAATTATTAGCTGATGTAGGTTTAATAGGCTATCCTAATGTTGGTAAATCAACACTACTTTCTGTTATGTCAGCAGCAAAGCCTAAAATAGCTAATTATCCATTTACTACATTAAGTCCTAAATTAGGTGTAGTAAAAGTTGATGAACAGAGAAGTTTTGTTATGGCAGATATACCAGGACTTATTGAGGGAGCCCATGAAGGTGCAGGGTTAGGTCATAAATTTTTACGTCATATTGAACGTACAAAATTACTAGTTCATATTATAGATGCATCAGGTTTGGAAGGTAGAGATCCTATAAAAGATTTTTATCAAATAAAAGAGGAATTAGAAAATTATAATCCAAAACTTGCACAAAAGCCTCAAATAATAGTTGCAAATAAAATGGATACATTAGAGGCAAGAGAAAATTATATATTAATGGAAAAAGAATTTAAAGAGAAAGATTTTGAAATATATCCTATCTCTGCTATTACTAATGAAGGAATAGATAAACTTAAATATGCTATATGGAATAGGTTGACAAAGATTGAAGGGGATTATGAGACTTTTGATGAAGAAATTGATTTAACAGACGTAGAAGAAGATAAACCTCAAATAGTAGTAAAAAAAGAAGCAGGGAAATATATTGTAGAAGGCGAATTTATTGAAAGCCTTTTGTATTCAACTAATTTTAATGATTTAGATTCGTTAAGATATTTTCAAAATGTTATTAGGCAAAAAGGTATTGTAGATGAATTAAAAGAATTAGGTATTGATAATGAGGATTCCGTATTTATATGTGGTTATGAATTTGAATTTTTTGATTAGTTGATGGAGGTAAGTGGGCAAAATGAAGTGTTTGAATTGTGGTAATTGTAAAGAAAATCAGCAAACTTATTATTGCTTAGCCAAAAATGAAATTATAATTAATAAAAATTATGTTCCCAAGGAGAAAAAACGAAGTGGATGGAAAAAGGGAAGTACAAAATATGAAAATCATAGAAGAAATACGAAAAAAGAAGAGGAAATATTAAAAGGGGTGTAAGTATTGTTAACTGGTAATCAGAGAAGTTATTTAAAAAGTTTAGCTAATGGTTTAGAACCAATATTACAAATTGGCAAGAATGGTATTACAGAAAACTTTGTAAAGCAGGTAGATGAAGCTTTGGAAGCTAGAGAGATAATAAAAATAAAAGTGTTGAACAATAGTTTTTTAGAGCCCAAAAAAGTTGCAAATGAACTCTGTAAATTAACAGGAGCAGAATTTGTTCAAAGTATAGGAAGTAAGATTGTTATATATAGAGAATCAAAAGAAAATAAGAAGATAGAAATATAATAAGATTGGCATATGCCAATCTTATTATATTTTGAGTTACCTAAACTAAAATATGATATAATATATTAGATAAAGGTTGAACATTGGAGGTTTAAGTATGTTAAAGCACAAGTTTGGAATAATGGGTGGAACATTTGATCCTATCCATATAGGGCATCTTATAATTGCAGAAGAAGCTAGGGTTTTATTAAAATTAGAAGAAGTAATTTTTATACCTACTGGTAATCCTCCACATAAAAAAATATCCAATGTGACAGATTCTTTACATAGATATAGAATGACTAAATTAGCAATAGAGGATAATCCATATTTTTCTATATCACCTATAGAAATAGAAAGGAAAGGGACAACTTATACTATAGATACTATAAATAAATTAAAAGAAACTTTTAATAATACTGAATTTTTCTTTATAATTGGAGGCGATTCAATTATAAATATTGATAAATGGAAAGATTATAAACAATTGCTTCAAAATTGTAAATTTATAGTAGCAAAGCGAAAAGGAATTCCATGCAAAGAAATTGAGGAAAAAATAGAAGAAATAAATAGAGTTTATGGGAAAACAATATATGAAATTCCTGTACCATACATAGATATATCTTCTACTAAAATTAGAACTAAAGTAATTGAGAATAAATCAATAAAATATTATGTACCAGTAAGTGTTGAAAATTATATAGTTGAAAATAAATTATACAAAAATTAATAGGGGGTGAGATTTTTGGAAGATTGGGTGTATAAACGTATTAAAGAAGATATAGGAATTGAACGATATAATCATACACTAGGAGTGGTGAAAACTGCACAGAAACTTGCAAAAAAATATGGTGTTGATGAAGGAAAGGCAGGTATAGCAGCATTATTACATGATTGTGGAAAGTTGAAAGATGAAAGAAAATTATTGAAAATGGCTGATGATTTTGATATAATTTTAGATAATGTGATGAAGTACAATATACAGCTTATTCATGGACCTTTAGGTGCTGAAATGGCTAAAAGAATATATAATATTTATGATGAAGAGATATTGAATGCTATATATTATCATACTACAGGAAGAGAAAATATGTCCTTGCTAGAGAAAATTATTTATATAGCTGACTACATTGAACCAGGTAGAGATTTTAAGGGGATTGATAGAGTAAGAAAATTAGTTGATGTAGATTTGGATAAAAGTTTGTTGTGTGCAATGGATGGTACATTGAAATATATTATAGAAAATGGCTTATTGATTCATTTAGATACAGTAAGAGCAAGGAACAGTTTAAAACTTAAAAGAGAAATGGAGTGAGGTCGGTGAAAAAAACTTTTTTCAAAAGCTTTTTTATTTCTTTTTTGGCTTTTGTAGTTATGTATGGTGGAATTTCTTATTATATTACAAATAAAAAAGAAAATGCAGTTGGGAATAATGAGGATTTTTATGAAGAAAATTCAGATGATGATAATGATGAATTAATTTTTTTAGCATTAGGAATAGATGCAAAAGAGTTGACAGAAAATAATAAGGAAAGATCAGATACTATGATGCTTTTTAAAGTAGATAAATCTACTGGAAATATTTCTATACTTTCAATACCAAGAGATACAAGGGTAATGATTAGAGGCAGAAGTGGTGAGGAAAAGGTCAATCATGCTCATGCCTATGGAGGCCCAGAGTTGTCTGTGGAAACTGTTAGAGATTTATTAGGAATAGATTTAGAATATTATGTAAGGGTTGATTATAAAATAGTGGAAGAGTTTGTAAACTTAATTGATGGTGTAGAAGTAGATGTTCCTATGAATATGAAGTATACTGATTTAAAAGCTGATCCACCTCTTTATATTGATTTAAAAGAAGGTAGACAAGTACTAAATGGAAATGAGGCATTACAATTTTTAAGATTTAGAAAAGGATATAAGGATCAAGATTTAGGCCGTATAAAGGCACAACAACAGTTTATGGTAGCTGCTATGGATAAAACTTTAAAGCCAGCTAATATAGTTAAGATACCTCAAATGATAAAGGCTTATTACAAATACGTAGATACTAATATACCTTTAGATACCTTAACAAAATTTGCAATGAAAGCAAAGAAATTTGATACAGAAAATATGCATGTAGTAACATTGCCAGGAGAACCTGAAACTATAGATGGAATATCTTATTTTATACCTGATGAAGATGAAAGTGCTCAATTAGTTAAAAAATTATTTATTGAGCATGAAGCTGTTGAAAATGAAGATATGGAATATGATAATGAGTTAAATTAGTAAATAGGAGGTTATTGTGTGAAGGAAGTTGATAAAAGGATTCCTATTGTAGTAGATGCATGTAAGGATAAAAAGGCAATAGATATAAAAGTTCTAGATATTAAAGGATTAACTCCAATGGCAGATTATTTTATAATATCTAGTGGGAATTCAACAGTACAAGTAAAGGCAATAGCAGATGAAGTAGAAGATAGAATGGGAAAATGCAAATGTTTTACAAATCAGAAAGAAGGTTACAATACTGGAAGATGGGTATTATTGGATTATGGAGATATTATAGTTCATGTATTCTATAAAGAAGATAGAAAGTTTTATAATATAGAAAGATTGTGGGCAGATGGTGAAGAAATAGATATAGATAGGCTATAAGGACAAAAAATACTTCTCATTTTTTTAGAAAAGAAGTGAGAAGATTTTTTGATTGTTAAAAATAAATAATTTTTGTAAGGAGAGATAAGATATGGATAAAAAATATGTAATTACTAAAAATGCTCCTGCAGCTATAGGACCATATTCTCAAGGAATAATTGCAGGAAATATAGTTTATACTTCTGGACAATTGCCTATAGATCCAAAGACTGGTGAACTATTAAAAGGAGACATAGAAAAAGAAACTGAACAAAGTTTAGAAAATGTAAAAGCTATAATTGAAGAAGCAGGAGGAACATTGGAAGATATCGTAAAGGTAAATATATATGTGAAAGATATTGAGGATTTTTCAAAAATCAATGAAATATACGGAAAATACTTTAGTAAACATAAGCCAGCAAGATCTTTGGTGGAAGTTAGCAAATTACCTAAAGATGGTGACATAGAAATAGAAGCTATTGCTATTATATAATAAAAATGTAATACCCTATAGGGTATTACATTTTTACGTATGTATATTTTTTTCTTTTTTTCTTTTTTTGAGAGCTGGTATTTATTTTCCATATAATAAAGAAAATTAAAAGTATAAATATCCCAAATTTTGCAATGACTTTTAAAACAATAGATTTAATTGGTGTTTTATTAATAGTTAATGTCGAAACTATATCAACTTGTCCTAATTTTTCGCCAGCTAGAAAGTATTCTACTTTACCTAAAGTGTCACCTTTTGTTATGGGAGCAGTGTTAGATTTTGAAATAGTTACTTTCTTTTCAATACTATCTATTTTGCCTTTTGGTATAGTCACTATCAGGTTATCTTTGATAATACCAGCTACAAAAGGAGTAGTTCCTTTTGCAATAGGAATATTATCTATAAATTCATTTTTAAAAGATAAATTGACTTTTTCAAAATTATCAAAACCATAATTTAAAAGCTTATGAGAATCAGAATATATTTTTTTACCATCACTTTTTAAGACTACAGCTATTAACCTTTGATTATTTCTTGAAGCAGATGAAACAAGACATTGTTGAGCTTCTATTGTATATCCTGATTTGACACCATCTATTCCATCGTATTTTATTGGAATAGTTTGACCATCTACATCTATTTTTTGAGTGCTGTATAATAACCTGTTGGAAGATTTTAAATATCTTTCTTCATTTTTTTTATTTGTTTTTGGAATAATATAGTTGTAATTTTTAACTATATTTTTAAATATATCATTTTTCATAGCATATCTAGCTATTAAAGCTAAATCATATGCAGATGTAACATGGTTTTTATTAGGTAATCCATTTGGATTGACAAAATGGGTGTCTAATGCTCCAAGTTCTTTTGCTTTTTCATTCATTAAATTAGCAAATTTGTCTACACTTCCAGAGATATGTATAGCAATGGCAACAGCTGCATCATTAGCAGATTCAATTAATAATGCATATAATAAATCTTCTAAGGTTAACTGTTCTCCTGGTTCCAAAGCTATATGGGTGCCATCTGTTTCATTAACAACATCTTCATTTATAGTTACAATATCGTTTAAATTACCATTTTCAATAGCCAATATTCCTGTCATTATTTTAGTTGTACTTGCAGGATATAATTTCGTATGTGAATTTTTTTCATAAAGAATTTGGCCTGTATCTCTATCAATCAATATTGCACTTTCTCCACATAATTCTAAAGGCTGAGAATAATTCAATTCATTATTAGCGGAGTAGACTATATTTGATATGTTGAAAATTATAATAATAGATAATAAAACAGCAATTTTTTTCAAATTATCTCACCATCCTTATTTTACGTATATTAGTATATCAAAAAAATGTCGAAAAAGTAATAATAAAATTATCCTATATAGAAAAGAGGAAAATATTTTTATAAGTAGAATAAAAGACTTATAAATAAATATGGGGGTGGAATAGTTGGTTTTCTTTACAAAAAGGGAACAAGTGGTTATACTATTGTTAGTTGTAATAGTGTTAGTCATCTCTTTATTTAGTTTTATTAAAAAAAATACAAAAAATAATTTAAATACTAGTAATGAGGAGATATCTCCTAATATTATCGGAGATGATGAACAAAATCTTTACTTAGAGGAAGAAGAAAAAACAACTAATATTATGGTTCATATAAGTGGTCAAGTCAATAAACCAGGAATTGTGGAATTGGCAGGGGGTTCGAGATTAATAGATGCAGTTAATATGGTTGGAGGTTTAAAGGATAAGGCAGATTTAGATAAAATTAATTTAGCTAAAAAATTAAATGATGAAGAAAAAATATACATACCAAAACTTGGAGAAGATGATTCAAAAATTAATGAAATAGGATATGATAATAATAATATTTCTAATCAAAATAATGATAAAATAAATATTAATACAGCATCTGTAGAAGAATTAAAAACTTTACCAGGTGTAGGAGATGTTTTAGCTAATAGGATTGTTGAATATCGTGAGAATAATATATTTAGATCTATAAATGATATACAAAATGTATCAGGTATAGGAAATAAAAAATTTGAAGATATAAAAAATTTAATTAAAATTGAATAAAGGATGTGATAACTATGAATGTTAAACTTACACAATTAACTAAGAGTTCTGGATGAGCAGCCAAAATAGGTCCAGAGACCTTGACACAAGTTTTGTGTCAATTACCTAAAGTTTATGATGAAAATTTAATAGTTGGTTTAAATACTTCTGATGATGCAGCAGTTTATAAAATAAATAGTGAATTGGCAATAATTCAAACATTGGATTTCTTCACTCCAGTAGTGGATGATCCATATGTTTTTGGACAAATTGCAGCTACGAACTCTTTAAGTGATGTTTATGCAATGGGAGGAGATCCTAGATTAGCAATGAACATTGTATGTTTTCCAAATTGTCTAAATCCTAATGTATTAGCAGAAATATTAAAGGGAGGACATGACAAAGTAAAAGAAGCTGGGGCTGTGTTAGTAGGAGGACATACAGTAGAAGATGATGAACCTAAATATGGTTTATCTGTAACAGGTTTTGTGCATCCTCAAAATGTTCTTACTAATGGAGATGCAAAAGTAGGTGATATATTAGTACTAACAAAACCATTAGGTGTAGGAATTATTAATACTGCAATTAAGGGAGAAATTGCTGATGAAAAAACTTATAATGAATCAGTAAAAGTCATGACTACCCTTAATAAATATGCAAAAGAGGCAGCAATAAAAACAGGGATAAATGGTTGTACAGATATAACTGGTTTTGGTCTTTTAGGACATAGTTTAGAAATGGCTATGGCAAGCAATGTATCTATGAAAATAAATTATAAGGATATTCCTTTAATAGAAAATAGTATAGAATATGCTACTATGGGATTAGTCCCTGCAGGAGCTTATTCCAATGAAGGTTATATTGGAAATCGAGTTACATTTAGTGAAGAAGTTCCTATAGAAATCAAAGATATATTATTTGATCCTCAGACTTCAGGTGGATTATTGCTTTCTGTGGAGAAGGAAAAATTGGATAGTTTACTTGAAAATTTGAGGGATAATCCTACTTCTTATGGAGTAATTGGTGAAGTAGTTGAGAAAAAAGAACATTTTTTAATAGTAGAATAAAGAAAAGGATGAATTTAAATGAATAATAATAAAAATTTATTTAGTTTAATTCCTAAAATAGATGATCTTTTAGATAATAATATTATAAGACAATTATTAGATTATATGCCTAGAACTGTGGTGGTTGAAGGAGTTCGAGAAGAAGTAGATGTATTGAGAAAGGAAATAAAAGAAGGTCTTATAAATGAAAATCTAATAGATAAACGAATAAAAGAGTTACCAAATTTGATAAAAATAAGAGCTAAAGATAAATTATCTAATAATCTTAGAAGAGTCGTAAATGGTACAGGAGTTGTAATACACACAAATCTTGGACGTTCTTTAATAAATGAAGGAGTTATGGATAATGTATTTAAAATAGCTACGAATTATTCTAATTTAGAGTATAATTTATCTAAAGGGGAAAGAGGATCTAGATATGCTCATTTAGAAAATATTATTAGTGAAATTACTGGTGGAGAATCTGCTATGGTGGTAAATAATAATGCAGCAGCAGTTATGTTGGTTTTAAGCACTATAGCAAAAGATAGAGAGGTAATAGTATCTAGAGGTGAATTAATTGAAATAGGAGGTTCTTTTAGGATCCCAGAGGTAATGGAGCAAAGTGGAGCTCATTTGACTGCAGTGGGAACTACTAATAAAACTCATTTTTGGGATTATGAAAGAGCTATTAATGAAGAAACAGTAGCATTATTGAAGGTACACACAAGTAATTATAGGGTTGTAGGTTTTTCTTCTTCTGTGTCTTCTGAAGAATTATTTCCTTTAAAAGTTAAGTATGACATTCCTTTAATTGAAGATTTAGGTAGTGGGGTGCTTATAGATTTATCTAAATATGGATTAGAATATGAACCAACAGTCCAAGAAAGTTTAAAAAAAGGTGTAGATATAGTTACTTTCAGTGGTGATAAATTACTTGGAGGACCTCAAGCAGGTATTATAGTAGGTAAAAAGAAATATATAGAAGCAATGAAAAGAAATCCTCTTACAAGAGCATTTAGGGTTGATAAATTTACATTATCTGCCTTGGAGGCAACATTTAAATTATATTTAGAAGAAGAAATTGCTGTAAAAAATATTCCTACTTTAAATATGTTGACTCAAACTTTGGATGATTTAAATGATAAAGCAGTAATACTTTATAATAAATTAAATGAAGAAATAACTTATGATGATGTGAAAATTGAAATAGTAGATGATTTTTCTGAAGTAGGAGGAGGTTCGTTACCTCTTGAAAAATTACCTACCAAATGTATAGCTATATCTTTAGAAAATGATAGTATATCTGCTTTAGATAAAGAGTTGCGATATTATGAAATTCCTGTCATTGTACGTATATATAAGGGCAAGATATTTTTGGATTTAAGGACAATAAGAGAAGATGAATTTGAAATAATAAAAAAAGCATTATCTTATTCTTTAAAAAAAGTAAAAGGAGTGCTTTAAATGAAGCATTTTATAATTGGTACAGCAGGTCATATAGATCATGGAAAGACAACATTAATAAAAGCTATAACAGGTAGAGAGACTGATAGGTTAAAAGAAGAACAGAAAAGAGGAATTTCAATAGATTTAGGATTTACATTTTTTGATTTACCTAGTGGGAAAAGAGCAGGTATAATAGATGTTCCAGGTCATGAAAAATTCGTGAAAAACATGTTAGCTGGAGCAATAGGTATTGATATTGTATTATTGGTAATAGCTGCAGATGAAGGTGTTATGCCACAGACAGTGGAACATTTAGCTATACTTGATTTATTAGGAGTTAAAGAAGGATTTGTAGTTCTTACAAAGACAGATTTAGTAGAAGAAGAATGGTTAGAGTTAGTTGTTGAAGATACTAGAACTAGAATTAAGGGAACTTTTTTAGAAAATTCCCCTATTATTCCTGTATCTTCAACAAAAGGACAAAACATATCAAAAGTAATAAGTTTAATTGATAAAATGGCAGAAAAAGTTAAAGAAAGAGATATACACGATATGCCTAGATTACCAGTGGATAGAGTATTTACTATTTCTGGTTTTGGAACAGTAGTAACTGGTACTTTGATTTCTGGAATATTTGAAATAGGTGATGAAGTCCAAATATTTCCAGGAGACAGGATTGGTAGAATTAGAAATTTACAAGTTCATGATGAAGATACTGAAAAAGCTTATGCAGGACAAAGAGTGGCAATTAATATAGCAGGATTGAAAAAAGCAGAAATAGATAGAGGGGATGTAGTAGCACCTATAGGGTCAATGAAAGATACATTGATGTTAGATGTATCTATTAGATTGCTGAAAGATATTCCAAGACCTATAGAAAATAGAACTCGTTTGAGGCTTTATATTGGGAGTAAAGAAGTATTATGTAGAATAGTGTTATTAGATAGAGAAGAACTAAATCCAGGAGAAAGGGCTTATGCCCAATTAAGGTTAGAGGAGAAAGTAGTAGCTAAAAGGGGAGATAAATTTGTAATAAGATATTATTCTCCAATGTTTACTATAGGCGGTGGAGAAATTTTGGAGGCCAATCCTACTAAGAAGAAAAGATATGATGAAAAGGCATTAGAAGAGTTGAAAATAAAAGATAAAGGTGAATATTTAGATATTATAGAAAAAATCATATTAGATAAAAGTTCTGAATTTCCTACATTGAAAGATATATCAGTTTATACTGTTATGCCTAAAGACAGAATAATAAGTGAAATAAAAAAATTAAAAGAAGAAAATAGGATAATAGTATTTAAGCTATCGAAAGATGTGCATCTAATACATATAGATTATTTTAATAAAGTAAAAAATGATATTATTGAAGAATTAGAAAGTTTCCATAAAAAACACCCATTAAAATCAGGTATGCAAAAAGAAGAATTAAGGATGAAATGTATTAAAGGAGCTAGACCTAAAATAGCAGATAGTTTTATTGAGTTATTAGAGAAAGAAAAAGTTATTGAACAGAAAAACGAAAATATTTGTATTAAAGGATTTAAAGTAAAATATACTGAAAAACAATTAGAAATAAAAGAATATTTATTAGATGAATTCAAAAAAGGGAAGTTTTTACCACCTAAAAAAGAGGAAATATTTTCAGATATGTTATATAATGTTAATGAGGGAGAACAAGTATTTATGTCTTTAGTTGATAAAAATTGTTTAATCAAGCTAAAAGATGATATATATATGAGGAAAGACATTTATAAAGAAGCTGTAGATATTGTAGTAGAAAATATCAAAAAAAATGGCTTTATTACGGTAGGTGAATGTAGAGATTTATTGGAAACTAATAGAAAGGTTGCCATTGGTCTATTAGAATATCTTGATAGTAAAAAAATAACTAAAAGGGTAGATGATAGACGTTATTTAATGGTCTAGAAAATTTTGAGTTATATCTGCCAAGGGAAAACAAATTGGCACTTAACAAGCATACATGATGTCAATTTGACGAGGTGATATTTTTATGGATACAAAAATATTAATAGTAGATAGGGAAAGGACTTTTGTAAGAGGGTTGATATATAGTCTTGAACAAGATGGATATCTAACAGATGTGGCTTATAGTGGAAAAGATGTAATAAAAGTATTGAAAAAAAAGTCACATGATTTAATAATTTTAAATATATTATTACCAGATGTAAATGGTCTAGAATTATGTCGAAAAATTAGGAAAAATTCCCTAGTGCCAATAATAATGATTTCTGAAAATGATAAGGATATAGATAAGATACTAGCATTGGAATATGGTGCTGATGATTTTTTAGCAAAGCCTTTTAATGTTTTAGAGTTGAAGGCAAGAATAAAAGCAATTCTTCGTAGGATTGATATGAGTGAATCAAATTTGACAGAACAAGTTATAGAGATAGATGATTTTAAAATAAATACTTTAGGTAGAAAATTAGAAGTTAGAGATGAACAGATTAATTTAACGGCAAAAGAATTTGACTTATTTATGCTTTTGGCTACTCATCCGGGCAAAATATATACAAGAGAAGAGCTATTTAAAATAGTTTGGGGCTATGAATATTTTGGCGATTTGAGAACTGTAGATGTTCATATAAGAAGGTTAAGAGAAAAAATTGAAAAGGATGCTAGTAAGGCTGAATATATTTTAACTAAGTGGGGTGTAGGTTATTATTTTCGAGAAAGAATAGACTAATAAAAAATAGGTGGTTCATTGTTCCACCTATTTTTTTAAAAAAGAACTTGAAAATTATCGAAATATAAAGTATAATTTTAGATGTTCACAATTTGGGGGTAGATGGGTTCTGGTGGACCCTCTGGTCTTCAAAACCAGCACGAGGAGTTAGGAGCTTCTTGGGTGAGTTCGATTCTCACATACTCCCGCCACTGTATTTAAGCGACTTTGGTCGCTTTTTTTATTTTTTGTAAAATCTTTTAGTTGATATAAAATAGAAACACTTCTAACATGTGCAAAATATAAACATAAATTCAAAAAGGCAGGATTCAATACAATAGCTCATTTTGGAGCTTGCCAAGGATTAGACTCTTATAAAGGACAGGATCTGATTGTAGTAGGTACACTTCATGTGGACAATAGAGTATATGCATTGTTTGCTACAGCTTTGGGGCAAGAATTTAGGATTTCAGACGAGATAGAATTTCAAAATGTAGTCAGAAATGGTTTTGAATTCTTTATGCCTACTTATGATACAAGTTCAATTATGCAGGAGATACAGTTTTATTTGATTGAAAGTAAACTAAGTCAGGCAATAGGATGAGTTAGGGTTCTTAGGATAGATGTTACAGTACATGTGTTCGCTAGTATTCCTAGTAGGGGTGCTGAGTTATATGATGAGATGCTATAGACTCAGTCACGACAATTAAAAAAATATAAAAATTCAATAAAAATGTAGATTATTTTAATATAACGCCAGATAAATTTCAACCCGACGAAATTCGTCGCTTTGGAATTAACAGCCCAAGAGACGGGATTTTATAAGAGTACAAAAAGGACAAGAATTGGAAGGGTTAAATAGAATTTTATAATATATTAAAAAAGTAGCAATGTACGAAAATTGTGTATTGTAGTAATATCAATGATTACAGGGGTTATTATGAACAATAAATCTAAAAAATAAAAAGGAGGTAAAAAATGAAAAAAATCTTAAGTTTTTTAATGGTTACTTGCTTGTTACTTGGGGGTTTGGTAAGTTTTACTTTTGCTGAGGCTTTGGACTATAAGGGTGATGCTGAAGTTGCTTTAATTAGGCTTGAAAAAGAAAAGAAGAGAAACTTAAAGTCTACAAAAGAGCAATTAGAGGAACAAGATATGATGGAACATTATGTTTATTACGAAGAGTTGATTGATTTAGAGTATAATGCACTAAAAGATCAATTAGAAGGCAATATTAGCCTGATGAATATGATGACAAGGCCCTATAAGTTAACCAATGGCGGACAGATTCAGTATAGATTAGAGCCCAGCAGCGATAAGAGAACGCACGCTTCTTTTGTTGTAGATTCTTACAATAAGAGGATGACAGTTAGTATCATTAATAAATATGACAAAAATAATAGAATAACACTTAAGAATATTAATTCATATATTATTGGAAACCTTTTGAGTTTTAAAATTCCAGCAATAGGTCCGATAATTATTGCTATCGATGGTGGGCTTTTATTAAAAAATTATTTTACAGCAAAGAGAATTGGAGAAATTGAAAGATCTGTCTCTAAATGCTTACAAGTCTCTTCTGTTTCAAGTGCTGGTGGAAAAAGTACCGTATGGGGAGTATGGTCAGATACGCCCTATGTATATATACACAAGAACGCTATCAAGGTAAAAGTTAAATCATTTTAATCTTATATGTAGAGGAGGTTACAGGAATGAGTCAAGAGGCTGTTGTGTTGATTTTTAGAAAGATATTAATTCCTTTCTCGATACTATTTTCTGTTTACCGTATGTATAGAAACAAAAGAGCTGATTTGAATATAATATTTTCTTTAGTAATTATGTTATTCTTAATATTTTCAGGTACGTATTCTTATAGAGAACATTTCCATTATGATGTTATCGACAAGTTTTTGATACTTGCCATATATCCTATATGTTTCTTGGGGTCATCGCTTTTGTTCCTTATAAATAGAGACAAAGGGGATAAAGAAGAAGCATATAGGTACATTGGAGTGCTGGTATTCTTTGTTGTAGTTGAAATACTATATATTGTAGATATATTTTAAAAATTAATCTTAAGCACTGCTCCTTAGGCAAGAATTTTACCAGACAACTTTTTGTTATCATATGTTACAAATAAAACTATTGTGTAAACTATATCGCAAGCAAAAAAAGAGCTGGGTTGAACTGACCTATGTCAAGTAGACAATTAATTTAATTTAATTTTTATGCACATTTGGATGCATGGTTTCTATATTCTAAAGGAGCCATGTATTCTAGTCTTTTTTGAAATCTTTCTTCATTGTAAAATTTAATATATTCAGCTATTTTACCTTTTAATTCTTCAAGTGATTTAAGCTTCTTACCGTAAAACATTTCAGTCTTTAATATACCAAAAAATCCTTCCATAGGACCATTATCTATGCATTTGCCAACTTTGGACATACTTTCAGTCATTCCAGCTTTTTCAATCTTACTTTTAAAAATATTGCTCGTATACTGAAACCCTCTATCACTATGAAATATTGGCTTTGCATCAGGATATTTTTGTATTGCTTTATCAAACATGCTAAATACAAGATTATTATTGTTCCTAAAGGAAAGTTTATATTCAATAATGCTATTATCATAAAGATCCATAATTGGGCTTAAATAAAGCTTTCTATTATCTCCAGGAATCGAAAATTCAGTTACATCTGTTAGCCATTTCTCATTAGGAGCCTTAGCGGTGAAATCTCTTGCTAATATATTTTCCTTTGTATACTCTAGCTTTACTCTAATGCGATTAACTTTCTTTCTTCTAATTCTAGATGTAATACCTAAAACATTCATAAGCCTATGTATATATCCTTCTGAAAATGATTTAGTTTATTAATGAACATGGTCATCCTTCTATACCCTAAAATTCCGTCAAATATTGAATGATATTCATTAATTAATGAGCATATCAATTCATCTTGCTTTTCTTTTTCAGGTTTGACTCTATTTTTATATTTGTAGTATCCACTTCTTGAAATATTTAGAACTTCACATAGTTTGGTTACTGGATAACCTTTATCTTTAAAAAAATCTAATGTTTTGTATTCTGCTTCCTGTCTTACTTTGGAGAGCGAAGCTTTCTTTCGAATTCCTCTTTTTTTTTAAGGACTTCAATTTCAAATTCTCTTCTTTTTCTAGTTCAAGCTTTAATTTTTACTTCTTTACTATACTTTGGTTTTCTTCCCATAAAAAAATACCTCCAAGTAGATAATCTAATTTTAATTAATTAGACTGTCTACTTTGGAAGTATCATATTATCAAAGTTTATTTCTGGCTGCTTGTTTTTAAAGTTTTAAATATTCTTTAAAGTTATCAACATTAATGTCAATTGTATCTTGGTTAGTAGTATTTAATATTTCCGCATACTTTACTAGATGTTCAAAGTTTTCTAATATAATACTAGAATCTTCCTCCTTATTAAGAAATATGAAAATTTCTCTGCCTTTAAATTTAAATAAAATGTATGAATTATCTATGTATGGTTTGTCCATTATTAGACTACGTACAGTCTTTTTAGACCAATTATATAGATTGGTTCCTAATTGCTGTAAAAAGCCAGAGCCTATTTGTGTAAATACTGTAGTAATAATAAATGTTATGGTGAAAAAATGCTTTCCAACAGCCGAAGGGTGATGTTCATGCTCTATTTTAAGGTTATTAGAATTATCTTTGAACATTTTAGTACTTGCAGTATTTTTGAATAGAAAATTTACATCGTCATCATTGTAACCACGTTTGTTTAACTCTATTTTAAGTTGAATTATATTATAATGATTAGAATTATTAATTGTGATCCCTCCCAAATTTCTGATATTATAATTATATTATAGTTTTAAATGTTAATACAAGTGTTAGTCAGATATGAACTATATAAGGGTTTTTAGTAAATCAATCCTAGTAGAAAATACTGTGATTAGGTGTTTAGTGGGGCAAAACTTGATAATATATGGATTATTTAATACAATTAATTTAAAAAGGAGCAATAATAAAAAAGATGTAGATATTAATATTTTATACTCTGCAGTTTCTAATTCTGATAGCTTAAGATTTAATGTGTTAAAGAGTCATTTTCCAAATTTAACATCGATGAAGGAGTTTTTATTATCGGATTATTATGTAGGAGATATTACATTGATTATTGAAAGCACTGAGGAAAGGCTATCAGCAAAAAACTATTATGAGACCACATTAAAGGCACTAGACATGGTTGCTAGATATGTAAGTGGTATTAAGTCTCAAAGGAATTTAAAGCGAAAAAGGTTCATGAGGTTATTAAAGATAAAAGCATTTATATTACTAACCCGCATGACGATGGGGTAGGTATATCACAAAAACTAGTTAGTGAAGATTTAGCTATAGATTTACAAGCAGAAGAAAATGATTGGTATGTGTTTAATGATAATTATGGAACTATGGAAGAAAAAGCTTTTATTAAATATTTTGCCTCTGAGGTTCTAAAACTAAAGAAAAAATATGAAAAAATCTTCTTGTTTAGAAATGAAAGATTTCCAGAACTTGCTATTTATGATTTTGATACCGGAGAACGGTTTGAGCCAGATTTTGTTTTGTTATTACAAAAAAAATATGAGGATGGATACGATCAACATCAAGTTTTTGTTGAAGCAATGAAGAAATTTAAGTAGTTTTAAATAAATATTTAATATCAAAAATCCCTCAGAACTTGTATTCCTGAAGGCTTTTTGATAATTGATCAGCTTAGTACGAAAAATTTATTTTTACAAATTTATTATATTATATAAGGCTGATTTGTAAAGTATAATTTTGATATAAACTATAATGTATAACATTATGCAATGTCAAGAAAAGATGAATGATTATGCAGCTCAATTAGCCCTTATGTCCTTATTTTGAACATTTGTAGCTTCTAACATTCTTTTAACACTGCCCTCTGGTCTTCAAAACCAGCACGAGGAGTTAGGAGCTTCTTGGGTGAGTTCGATTCTCACATACTCCCGCCACTGTATTTAAGCGACTTTGGTCGCTTTTTTTATTTTTTGTAGTTTTATCTACTTTATTTTTAATATAGGTATTAATTTTTTCATGAAAGAAAAGCTATAAAATGATATAATTTTTATAAAAAGGGAATAGGAGTGAAATAAAATGAAAACTATACTTTGTTACGGAGATTCTAATACATGGGGTTATAAGCCTGATGAGACTGGTAGATATCCCAAAAAGGTAAGATGGACTACTATACTTCAAAAGAAGTTAGGTGAAAACTATGATGTAATAGTAGAAGGTTTAAATGGAAGAACAACTGTGTGGGATGATCCAGTAGAAGGTGAATATAGAAATGGTAAGAAATATTTACTACCTTGTTTACATAGTCATAAACCAATAGATTTGGTGGTTCTTTTTTTAGGAAGTAATGATTTAAAGAATAGATTTTCTGTGGATGCATATGAAATAGCTAAAAGTATAGAAATGTTAGTAAATATTATTAAAAAAAGTGAAACAGGTCCTGATATGAAATCACCAGAAATATTAGTAATTATTCCACCACCTGTATTAATTTCACCAACTATAAAACAATTTCCTCATCTTATAAATAAAGCAGAGGAAGCAGTAGAGAAGAGTAAGCAATTTTCTAAAGAGTTTAAAAGAGTTCTTGATGGACAATGTTATCTATTAGATTCATCAGAAATAATTAAATCTAGTAAAATAGATGGAATTCATTTAGATATAGAGAGTCATAACGTATTAGGAGAAGAAGTATCGGAGTTTATTAAAAAGAAAATATATAAATAAAACCTTGCTGCAGCAAGGTTTTATTTATATTGATAAGTATTGTTTGATATTCAGTACAAGGTGTTAGGAGCTTCTAAAAATATTATATGGGGATAGGAATAAAATAGACCTAAGATTATAAAATAAATTTAAATTTATGTTATAATGTTATGGGACGTCATTCTTATAAAGGGGGATATTAAATGGAAAAAAGAAATGTTATGGTCTGTGTAACTCAACAAAAAACTTGTGAGAGATTAATATTAAGTGGTTTAAGTATGATACGAAATGATTATGATAATTTATATATTATACATGTTGTAAATGAAAAAGAAAAATTTTTGAATAACGAGGATGACGGAGAAGCATTAGAATATTTATTTCAGGTTTCTAGAAAAGCAGGAGCAGATTTAACAGTTTTAAGATCTAAAGATGTTATAAAGGCTATGACAAATTTTGGGAAAGAACATAATATAACACATACCATATTGGGTGCTTCACCAGATGAAGATATTCAAGAAAATAAAAATATAGCTTTAAAATTAAAGCAAAAGTTACCAGATGTAGAATTCATAATACTTTAGCAATTATTTCTAATATTAAATTAAAAAGTATTTTATTTTAGTTTTAACATAATCTATTTAAAAGTAATATGTTAATATAGATTAATATTAGGAGGGAAGTTATGGCTAAAGTAAGGAGGATGTTTCCAGGGGGTAACACATCTAAAGGATTTTTTTCGTATCATAAATATATATTAGATAGAGATGGGAAAAAAATTTATATATTAAAAGGAGTACCAGGTGGAGGAAAATCATCTTTGATGAAAGATATTGCTGAAGAAATGCTAAAACAGGGTTTTTCTATAGAGTATCACCATTGTCCATCTGATAAAGATTCAGTAGATGGAGTTGTTATAGAAGAATTGAATGTAGCAATAGTTGATGGAACGTTTCCTCACATAATAGATCCAATATTTCCAGGATTATCTGAAAAAATAATTAACTTAGGTAAATATGTAGATGAGGACAAATTAAAAATAAATAGAGATAAAATAATAGTTGCAAAGCAGAACAATAAAAAATGTTATAGACGTGCATATAGTTATTTTCGTAGTGCAAAGGAAATAAGGGAAGAAATAAAAAATTTAAACAAAGATAATGTAGATATAGGAAAAGTGAATAGAGAAATAGAGCATTTAAAAAAAGAAATATTTAAAAACATTGAGGCTAATGACACTATAGGAAAGGAACGTAATTTATTTGTAAGTGCATATACACCACAAGGTTATATAGATTTTACAAATACTTTAGTAGGAGATATAGGAGAAATTTATTGTATAGAAGGAGAATTGGGAACAGGAAAAACTATGCTATTGCAAACTATATTGAAAGAGGCTATAGGCAAAGGTTTAGATGTGGAAATATACCATAATGCTTTAGTGCCTAGTGAGATAGATACAATAATAATACCAAAATTAAAAATAATACTTACAACAAGTAATATTTTTAGTGACAATGATGTAAAAGTTATAGATTTGAATAAATATATGGCAGGAGAAAATAAAAAAGAAGAAGATTATGACATATATAAAAGATTAATAGACATAGGGATTTCCAGTTTAAAAGAAGCAAAGAAGAATCATGAACTATTAGAAGAATATTATTCTTTAGCTGTGGACTATAAAAAAATAGATAAAGAAAGAGAACAAATTATTTTTGAAATATTGAACTTATAAGCAGTATTAAAAATAATAAAAGTGTAGTGTAAATAAATCTGTGTTTAAGTGAAAATAAATGCTCTTTTCTGGGAAGAATCAAAATAATAAAAAAAGCCAGAAAGGAGCATTTTTATGAGTATATTTTTCCCACTAAAAGTACAAACTATTTTATAGGTTCTTTTATTATTTTTTTAATTATTGTATTTGAGTTTTACATATTTCATAAGTTACATTTAATACTTTATTTAAATCTTCTGTACTACATCCTCCTTGAATAGTTTGGCTATTACCTCCACCTTTTATTTGAACATTTTTGGATACCTCTTTAAAAATTTCCTTTAAATTTATATATAGATTTGGACTTCTATTCAATATAAATTGACCTTTATCTTGGTTTTTTGAAGCCAATAATACTATATTGTTATTTGAGGCTGTTAATAGAGAGGATAGAAAATTGATATCCTTAAAATTTAAATCTACAAATAGTTTTTTAATGATATTTATACCATTGTAGTTTTCACTTTTTTCAAAAAGTTCTTTTGCTTTATATTTTAAAAGTTCCTTTTGTAATAATCTATTGTCTTTTTCAATTTTTTCCTTTTCATAATATAATTTTCTTACTTTGTTTTCCACATCTAAATCCTTAGAAGATAGTAAATTTGCTATATTATTTATATATTTATTTTTCCAATGATAATCTTTTAAGGCTCTGTTACCACAGACAAACTCTATTCGGGTATTTCCTTTATATTTTTCCCAGTTTCTTATTTTTACCAATCCAATTTCACCAGTATTTCTATGATGTGTACCACAACAAGGGGAAAAGTCAATTCCATCAATTTCAACAATACGAATATTAAAATCTAAATTATTTTCTTTTCTAAGAGGTATTTTTTTGATATTATCTTTTTCTATAAAATAAGATTTAATATCAAAATTCGAAGAAATAATTTTATTTGCAAATTGTTCTACTTTTTTTATAATATTGTCATTGAGTTTAGGAAGTGTAACATCTATATATACGTAATTGTGACCAATATAAAAGCCTATAGTTTCAGCATTGTATAATTTGTCAAATGCTGCAGATAAAATATGTTGACCAGAATGTTGTTGCATA
This sequence comes from uncultured Clostridia bacterium, assembly GCA_964447805.1. Lineage (GTDB taxonomy): Bacteria > Bacillota > Clostridia > Tissierellales > DATGTQ01 > CAYUTQ01. The sequence goes on along the minus strand of CAYUTQ010000016.1, from coordinate 6,803 downwards.
AGATCAAATCTATTATTCCAGTCAATAGTTAAATGGACTTTATCAGTATAAATATTATCATTTAATACGTGAATTATTTCATTATCTTTTTCAAAAACTTCAATTACATCTACTCCATTTATTTTTCCTTTATCTCTTGGTTGTCCACCAGCTAAATGCGGGTAAAAAATAGTTCTATTTAGAGTAATATAATATTTATCATTTATATATTTTTTATCAATAATTCTCCCATCTATTTCACTTAAATAAGGATTTTTAAGGAATATTTTATCTGTCATTTTTACACCTCACAATATTTGTTATATATTTTTTATTGTATCAATTGCTAATGTTTAACTCAATAGATATACTATTTAAATTAAAATAATTATGATATAATAAAATTACCATATTATACCGAGGTGTAAAGATGAAAGAAGGATATTTATTTACATTTATTGGAATGTTGTTGGTTATTTGGGCTTTAAATAGGATGAATAGAAAAAACCATAAGGATAAATAGTATATGTCTGGAAAATATAAAAATAGGTAAAAAGAAAGGGAAAACAGTGAAAAGACCTTTTTTAATAATTACTATTCCTATTGTAATGGGAATAGTAATTTATTATTATGTAAATGTAAATATTAGATTTTTGTTTTTAATTTTAATATTTATGGTAATAATGTATCTACTATCTATAGTATTTGATACTAATGATAAGATTTGCATTATAATTATTTTTTTTATTTTAGGAATTTTTATTACTCATATAAAAGCCAATAATAGTACTCTCATTAAATTTATAGATAATAGAGTAGTATTAGAGGGAAAAATAATAGAAGAAAAAGTTGAAGAAGGTTTAGGAAAATATGTTGTTTTAGTAGATAATATATTTTTAGAAAATAACCAATTTAAAATAAAAGAAAAACTAATGTTAACAGTTATAGGAGATACAAGATTAAATTTAGGAGAAAAAATTACTTTTAATGGGGTTTTAGAAGAGCCAAGAGAAAATACGAATCCTAAAATGTTCAATTATAAACTTTATCTTTTATCTCATAATATATATACTACTTCTAAAATAAGAGATTATTCTATAATGAAAATTGAAAAACAAACTTTACCATGGTATGATAGGGCAAAATTTAAATTTATAGATAGAGTAGAAACAATTTTTGATATTTATTTATCTAAAACCAATAGTTTATTAATGAAATCTATAGTATTAGGCAATTATTCATATTTAAACGAGAATGTTTTTGAAAAATATGGAAATCTAGGGCTTTCTCATTTGATGGCTATATCAGGGCTACATATAGGTATAATTTCTGTATTTTTAATACAGATAATGGCATACATAGGTTTTGATAGAAAATTAAATTATATTATTACAATATCAATAATATGGTTTTATGGCTATTGTGTTAATTATCCATCTTCCGTAATAAGATCAAATATTATATTGACTGTATATTTTTGTTCTCAGTTATTAGCAGAACGATACGATATATTAAATACTCTTTTATTTGCAATGTTTATTATTTTAGTTTGGAATCCTTTTTGGCTTTTTAATGTAGGTTTTCAGCTTTCATTTATAGTTACGTTTTTTATAATACTATTAACTCCTATTATTAAAGATAAGTTTTATCCTTATAAAAATGATATTTTAAGTTCATTTTGTGGAATTTTAGCAGCTCAAATTGGTTCGATACCAATAGTGGCATATTATTTTAATATATTATCTTTAATAAGTATTTTTGCTAATTTGATAATTGTGCCTTTATTAAGTTTATGTCTAGTTATGGGATTTATATTAATTTTAATTTCGTCAATAAGTGGTACTATTGCAAATACAATAGGATTGATTTTAAATTTTTTACTATATTTACAAGATATATTTACAAAGTGGTTATATAATTTGCCTTTAGTTTCTATAAGATTACCGTCTCCTAGTATTACAAATATTATATTGTATTATTTTATGGTTTTATGTATATTTAAAATAATAAAAATGGATATATTTAACAAAGAAGTAGAAAAAACTATATTTTTATATTTAGTAGTATTTATAGTTGGAACAAGCTGTTTTAATATTTTAGATAATACTCTTATTATTAATTTTGTAGATGTAGGACAAGGAGATTGTATGGTAATAGAAAAAAACAATAAGGTATTTTTAATTGATACAGGAGGAAGTTTTTTTAAAAATGTGGGGGAAGATATAGTTTTACCATATTTAATTAAGAAAGGTATATTTACAGTAGATGGAGTCTTTATTTCTCATTTTGATTTAGATCATTGTCAGGGACTTACATATTTGATGGATAATATAAAAATAAAAAGAGTGTATATTGGCTATGAAAATGAAGAAAATTTTTTATTTAGTAATATTGTTATGAAATGTAAAGAAAAAAATACTCCTATTGTGAAATTGACAGTAGGAGATAAATATATTTTAGATGAAAATACATATTTTGAAACAATAAGTCCAGATAATAATATTATTGAAAGGGAAATAGATAGTGAAAATAATAAATCGTTAGTTTTAGTATTGAATAATTACAATAGAAAAATACTTTTTACAGGAGATATTGAGGAAGATGTGGAAAGGTATATTAGTAATAATATAGATTATACTATTGATTTTTTGAAGGTACCTCATCATGGTAGTGCTACATCTTCAACTCCTATATTTATTGATACTATAAAACCTAAATATGCGTTTATACAAGTAGGTAAGAATAATTTTGGACATCCTAGTGAAGAAGTATTGAATATGTATAGAGATAGGGGTATTCATGTTTATAGGAATGATTTAGATGGGCATATTTCTCTTTCAATGACTAAATATGATTATTTAATTGAGCCTTATATTGTAGAAAAATCTAGTATAATAAATTTGATAATAGATAATAGTGATTTCATTAGTTTTAGTATAATTTATTTAATAATATGTTATGTAATGATAAAAAAATATACTATAGAAGTAGAAAGGTTGAATCAATATGACTTATAAGGAACTTAATAAACAAATAAAAAAGAAGAACATAAATACAGTTTATCTTTTTTATGGAGAAGAAGAATATATGATAGATTGTTTTGTTGATAAGATTAAAGAAACATTTATTCCTAAGGAAATGGAAAGTTTGAATTTAAATATATTAGATGGAAGCAGTGCTGACTTAAAGACTATATACAATGCTTGTGAAACTTTACCATTTATGTCTGATAAGAGGATTGTAATAATAAAAAATTTGAATATTTTTTCTAGAAAATCCGGTAGCTCTAAAGATGAAATTGTTTTAAATAAAAATGATATTAAAAAATTAGAAAAATATCTTTCTGATTTAGCAAATTATATTTGTATAATTTTTGTAGAAAAAGGCAAAAAAGCTGATAAAGGTAAAAGGATAGTAAAAAAAATAAATCAAATGGGTGGGTTGGTGGAATTTGACAAATTAAAGGGTAGAGATTTAGATAATTGGATTGAAAAGTCTTTTAGTGAGCAAGGTAAAAAAATATCAAGATATAATATAAATTATTTTATTCAAATGTCATCTTATTTTGATAAAAATTATGATAAAACTCTTTATGATTTAAAAAATGAAATAATCAAATTATCAAATTATGTTGGTAGTAGAAAAGAAGTGACCAAAGAGGATATAGAAAATATTGTTGCAAAAGCTCTTGAAAAAAATATTTTTAGATTATTAAATAGTATTAGTGAAAAAAATGTAGATGGTTCTTTGAAAATATTTAATGAAATATATTTATCTAATGAACCTATACCATTAATTTTACATATGATAATTAGACAGTTTAGATTGCTGTTGATGTATAAAATATTAAAGAATAAAGGGTATGATGATAATATTAGTTCTAAAAAAATGAAGGTAAAATTTTATGAATTTAATAAATTAAAAAATTATAGTAGAAATTTTTCTATTGATCAATTAGAAAAAGCATTAAATCATTGTCTTGAAGTAGATAAAATTATAAAGACTAGTTCAGCTAATGAAAGATTAATTATGGAAATGTTGTTAATAAACTTATGCTAGATGAGTATTTAGTGAGTATTGGTAGGAATTTTTAATAATATTATTAAAAATAAAAACTTCGGATTTTCCGAAGTTTATATTAAACAGCTTCATTCATTTTTGTGTTGAGTTTTCTTTGAAGTTTACTAACCTTTTTCGAAGCAGTATTTTTGTGAACTATATTTTTGGTAGCTGCTTTTTTAAATTTTTTATCAATAATTTTAAGAGTTTCTTGAGCTTCTTCAATATTCCCATTTTCTAAAGCAACATCAAAATTTTTTATATATGTCTTAATTTCGGATTTTCTTTTTTTATTTACCTCAGTTTTTTTCCTAGTAACACCAATACGTTTTTTAGCAGATTTAATATTTGCCATAATCTCACCTCCTCATACCTAACAAAAGCTATTTTATCATGAAAAAAAATAAAATGCAAGGATTATCAAATTTAAACACATAAAAAAAATTAAATTACTAAAAATAGTGTAGTATAGAATATTTGTTGTTGAGGAGGGAATAAATGTTTCAAGTAAGAACAGATCTGGCAATTGAAAATAGGGAATTATATCAAGAAGAGAACAATAAAGAAGTACCAGGAGTAGAAGTAGAAACAGAAGAAGATGAAAATTATAATGTAACAAGGGTTAAAATACTTGATGAAATAGGATCTGATGCTATGGGAAAGGCAATAGGTACTTATATAACTATAGAGGTTCCTCAATTAAAAAGTGCTGATGATCAATTAAAGGATGAAATAAGTTTTTTAATATCAAAAGAAATTAAAGTTTTAGCTAATAATAATAAGAAAACAAAAACTTTAATTGTAGGTTTGGGAAACTGGAATGTGACACCAGATGCTTTAGGACCAAAAGTTATTGAAAATATTGTAGTTACACGTCAATATTTTGTAGCCTATAATAAAGAAGAAGATGAAACAGTTGGAAATGTTTCTGCTATATCTCCTGGGGTTATGGGTTTAACAGGTATAGAAACTAGTGAAATAATAAAAGGAATAGTAGAAAAAACTAATCCAGATTTAGTAATTGCTATAGATGCATTAGCTTCAAGAAATATGAAAAGAGTGACTACGACTATTCAAATTTCTGATACTGGCATTAATCCAGGTAGTGGGGTTGGTAATAAAAGAATAGGTTTAAATAGAGAATATCTAGGTGTGCCAGTAATATCCATAGGAATACCTACAGTTGTAGATGCGGCTACTATGGTTAATGATACTATGGATTTGATTGTTGGCTCTTTACAAAATGAAGCAAAGGTAGGCACTCAATTTTATTCAATGTTGAATGCAATGTCTGGGGAAGATAAATATACATTGATCAAAGAAGTATTAGATCCTTTTATGCCCAATGTAGTAGTGACGCCTAAGGAAATTGATGAATTAATAGATAATTTATCTGTAATAATTGGCAATGGGTTAAATCAATGTTTTCATCATGATATTTAAATCTCAATTGTATTAGTTTTTAATCATAAGATACTCAGTATTAGAATATAATTCTTATATTAAATAACAAATACAATTGAGGAGTGTATAAATATGCAATGGAAAAGAGCAAGATTTAATTATGTATTTTTTGCTATGCTTTGTATGGGAATTTTTTTCTTAGGGACATCTTTTATAACAAGAAACAAAAAGATACAGCATTATGATGGCTTTGATGATGAAAATGTTGTAGAAGTATTTAAGCAAAGTGATAAAAGAAAAAATAGATATGATACAATTATTATATTGAGATTGTTAAGCAAGTCAAATTCTCAACTAAAGGTTTATATGAAACAAAAATATAAAAATTATACTAACTTTTTATCTTCTTATCTTAAAGAAGATTTGAAGGTTTCAGCAGAAATAAAAGAAGTTATTAGATCTCAATTTCCTACAATTTTATCTATTAATAGGGCTTCAATTAATTTAAATAAAAATAAGCATACTGCTATAGAAAAAGATAAAAGCCCTGAAAGATTAGAAGATTTAATATTAATAGAGGATTTAATGGAACAGGAAGAGGGAAAATTATTAGATGATGAAACAAAAAATATATCAAAAGAGAAAATACCCAAGCCTACAGGTATAACACCAATAAAGGTAAATAAAGAAAAACCTTATATTTTAATATATCATACTCATGGAACAGAAGCTTATTTACCTATAAAACAAAGTCAATATCATACAACAGAAAAAGCTTACAATGTATTAACTATTGGTGAAATAATGGAAAAAGTATTAGTTGAACAAGGTCATAAAGTATGTCATATTGAAACTTATCATGATATACCATCTTATAGGGAATCCTATTCTAGATCATTGTCTACTGTAAATACGAAATTGAAGGAAGAACCTAACTTAAAAGTGATTTTTGATGTTCATAGAGATGGTGTACCAGAAAATGCTAGTTCTAAAAATAGAATTAAAATAAATGTAGATGGAAAAGATGTAGCTACTTTTTCAATGGTAATAGGTCCAGAATCTCCTAATGTAGATGAGGTATTAAAATTTGCAAAATATATAAGAAAAGTATCAGATGCTCTTTATCCAGGGTTTTGTACTGGAATTATAATTAAACCAAAGGGAAAGTTTAATCAATTTGTTTCAAATTATTGTATATTATTAGAAGTGGGAAGTAATCTAAATACCATTGATGAAGCAAAAGAAGCAGCTATATTATTAGGTAAATTGTTAAATATTGTAATAGATAATATTCAAGGATAAAATACTGTCAAGCACTTTTAAAAATGTCCCATAAATATTAAAATATTAGCACCAATTTT
>CAYUTQ010000015.1:0-47032 GCA_964447805.1 uncultured Clostridia bacterium | reverse complement strand
AAATAGAGTTTATAACTATTTAATATCCTTTAACACTATTTTTATATGCTGTTTTCTACCTCCCTCTAATCATTTTCTATATCAATAATTCAAATTTAAAAACTTTAAAATAAAACTAGTACATATTTTAATTATATATATACACAATTCATAGATAAGTTTAGTATTTATGCTTTAATTAAATTTTATACAACTATATAATATTATATCAAAATATTGGGACTTTTTAAAATTTTTTTGTGATCCATATTATATATAAAGCACCTTAGTTTATTTCTAAGGTGCTTTACTTGCTAATTTTTGTAATATCTCATTTTTAATCATATTATAATTGTTCAATATTTCATATGATGTAACTAATATATCATTATCCTTTATATCATAATAATTTATATCATTCTCTGCAAATGCTTCTTCATTAAAAACTTTAATATCAGTATTCTTTAATGAATATTTGCTATATAAAGTTGAAACAGGCATAAATGTAATTTTTTCATTATCTTTATACTTATATCCTTCAGGTATATCTAAATATTTCAAAAATAAAATATATTCTTCATTACATTCCATTATATTATATCCACCTAATGACATATAAGATTTATTAGTATTATCCATATAGCTTGGCTCAGCTATATAAATCTCATCTCTCTCTTGTACATAATCTGATTTATATAATTCTTCTACTGTTACTTTAGTCCTTATACCTTGCGAAAACATTTTCCTCTCAGGAGATGTCTTTACTTTCACTATAAGATCTGATTTTTCCTCTAATTCATCTAAATTAACAATTTCATTATCAAAATAAATATCTAAATATGGATTATACATATCTAGTTGAGTTACTATATTATCCTGAGACTCTCTTAAAAAATCAACTAGACACATTTCACCTACATAAGAAACTCTAGTTTTTATCCCAATTATTATAGATATACCTATTAAACTAAAAATAAAGATAAAAAATTTCTTATTCTTTTTAAGCATCTCCATAACTCCTTTGAAATCTTCCTATTATTTTACCTTCTTGAATTTGTACTCTTCCATCTACAAATCCTAAATCTTCTTTAGAGTGACTTGCTATTAGAATTGTTGCCCCCCTCTTTTTCTCTTCCATAATAATATTTCTTACTAAAATAGTTCCTTCTTCGTCCAATGCACCAGTTGGCTCATCTAATAATATTATTTCTGGTGCTTCCATAATAGCTTGGGCAATGGCCAATCTTTGTCTCATGCCTAATGAATATTCTTTATATAACCTATCATCATATGAATCTAACCCTACTCTCTTTAAAGTTTGTCTTATTTTATCATCATCTATTTTATTTTTGATACTTGATAAAATTTTTAAATTTTCAAATCCAGTATAGTATTCCCAAAACCCTCCATTTTCTATTGTTAATCCTAAACTCCTAGGAAAGGATATATCTTCATGTAACTTTCTACCATCTATTAGTACATCTCCTTCCGTTTGTTTCACTAATCCAGACATTACCCTAAATAACATAGTTTTTCCTGAACCATTTGGTCCATATATACCATAGACACTATTTTTATCAATATTTAAACTAATATCCTCTAAAACTTTACGTTTATTTATAACCTTACTCACATTTCTAAGTTCTATCACATTTTCTCACCCTTTCTAAAAGAATATTATCCGTTATTGAATACTTATAAAATCAATTTTTGAGCACATATACAACTCAAATCCAAGCTTAAGGGAAAATATATAAATTGTATTTTCCCTTAAGCTATTATGTCTGAATAAAAATCATTTTCACGAGTTACATGCATTCCACCTTTATATAAGATTAATAAAATTATAAAAGTAGTTAATAATCCTACTAATGTGGAACCACCTTCAAACATATAACTTAAATTCATATAATCTTGTAAAACTGATACATATTTTATATAATAAAATCCATATTGTAACAACAACAAAGAAATAAATATCGAAGCAGTAATACCCATTGCTATATATCGATTTTTTATAAATGTTTTAATTATATGGTAAGTTAATCCAACAATAGTAAAACCCGCAATTTGAAAGACTAAAGCTAGTACAACTTTTCTTAAATACACTGCTTCAATCCCATTAAAAATTAATATTAAAAGTATTAATAAATTTATTATCCCTGCATATACTAAAGCTATAAATAGACTATATTTTGCCTTTTCTTTCCACCAACTTTCTCTATCCCTAAATCTTGAAATAATGTGTATATTGTCATATAAATCAGAAACAATATCATTTAAAACTATAATCGTAGGAAAGAGCACAAGAGTTATAAAATATGATGATATAGTATATAAATACATAGTAGTTACAAATTCTCCTTCAACTACATCACCTGCATTCAAATTTATACATGATTTTATAGCTAGAATTGCAACAACGAATAAAGACAAATACAATATTTTAGATTTTTTTAAATTATAAACAAAACTTTTCTTCATTTTATAATCATTCCTTTTATTTAATCAATAATATTTTTAACTTTTTTCTCATTTCCCAGTACATATACTAATGTCATATCCACAACCAACAAACCAAATATCCATATAAATACGACTGCTTCACTTCCTGTTCCGTTTGGCAATAAAAAATTTCTATAAGAATATTCATGTATGTTCAAAAATCTCAATATTAAATCACAAAGTACATATATAGCAAATACGAATATCAAAACAGGATATTTCTCTTTCTTATGCATATAAACTATAAAATGAACAGCATATGACAATATCCCCCATAACCCTGCAAATAAACTTATTAAAAAAATTTTAAAAATATTATGCAATAATGGATGTTGTAACTTCATAAATGAAAATAAGAATTCTACCATATAGTTTTGAACCCCAATATCATAGAAAGGTAATCCTTGATTGTTATCTAAGCCTTCTAGAGGAAATGCTATAAAAGAAAGCATTTGATTCAATATAAGCGGAACAAAAAATATTAAAAATGTCACTGTAAAAATCACTATTACCTTAGCCCATATATATCTTTCAACTCCTACACGAGTTGTAATACTAATATAACTTCCATTCTTCCTATCCTCATAATAAGAATCAGAATAAATTAATGTGGCTAATATAGGTAATATTAATATCAATAACTCTAAAAAATTATTTGAATACTCCCCCTCTACAATACCCATCTCACAAGCTGAACGAACATGCAATATATCTGAACCATAAAAAGATACACATGATGCTATGAAACTCCCTAAACTTATAATCATTACAATACTTAATACTATTTTAAATTCTCTTCTATTGATACAATTCTTAAATTCCAATTTCAATATGTTTTTCAATCTCAGCCCCCTCCTTATTTTAAAATATGCAGATATTTAATTGGTTAAATGTTAAAGTTTTGTATTATTATCTATTATTATATCATATTGGCTAATAATGTCAGCTAAAAATATGTATTTTTTGGTAGCATTTTTAGATATTTTTTGACACTATGTGTGTATCTTTGCGGTTTTAGGTCGCTTTCGACAATTGTATACAAAAACACCTTAGGTTTAAACCTAAGGTGTAAAATTTAAATTCAATTTATATTTATTAATCAGATTATAAATCTAATAACAAATAATACTCCTAAAATATACATTGCTGGAGAAACTTCTTTTCCTCTTCCAGTTATTAATTTAAGTATTACATAAGATAACATTCCAAATACTATTCCTTCTGCAATACTATATGCTAATGGCATCATTATTATGGTTAAAAAAGCTGGTATAGCTTCTGTAAAATCATCTAAATCAATTTCTTTTATTGGACTCATCATAAAAAGCCCTACTAATATCAAAGCTGGACCTGTAGCTGATGCTGGTACCATAGTAAATAATGGTGCAAATAATAAAGATAGTGCAAACATACCTGCAGTTGTTAAGGATGTAAGACCAGTTCTGCCTCCTTCTGCTACACCTGATGCACTTTCCACAAATGTCGTTACAGTACTAGTTCCTAAACAAGCTCCTGCTACTGTACCTACTGCATCTGCAAATAATGCTTTATTAACTCTTGGAAGTTTTCCTTCTTCATCCAACATATCTGCCTTTGATGCTACGCCAGTTAAAGTTCCTATAGTATCAAATATATCTACAAACAAAAATGTAAATATTACTAAAAGCATATCTGCTGAAAAAACATTTTCCCAATCAAATTGAAACGCAACTTCACTTAAAGAAGGTGGCAAACTTATTATTCCATTTTCTGGTGTTAATGTGACGCCCATAGGTATACCTATTATAGTAGTTAGTATTATTCCAATAAGTAATGCTCCTTTCACCTTCTTAGCTAATAAAAATCCCATAATTACAATACCTATTAATGCTAATAAAACTCCAGGATCTTTTATGTTTCCTAAAGTTAAAGGTACTCCATCACCTATAGTTACTATCCCTGCTGAAGAAAGACCAATAAAAGCAATAAATAATCCTATTCCTACTGAAACAGCCTTTTTTAAATTCATTGGAATAGCATTAAATATAGCTTCTCTTGCCTTTACGAAAGATAATAATATGAAAATAATACCTTCAATAAATACTGCAGTTAATGCAAATTGCCATGAATAACCCATATCTAATACTACTACATATGCAAAAAAAGCATTAAGTCCCATACCTGGAGCTAATGCAAAAGGATATTTTGCATACAAAGCCATTATCAATGTTGCTATAACTGATGCTAAAGCTGTAGCTGTAAATACTCCTCCTTTATCCATTCCTGTTTCCGAAAGAATGAGGGGATTTACTGCTAAAATATAAGCCATTGTCATAAAAGTGGTAATTCCTGCTAATACTTCTGTTTTTACATCAGTATTGTGTTTTTTTAGTTCGAAAAATTTTTCCATTTTAAAGACCTCCTCTTATATTTATTTTCCTATGTCTTTTCTAAAACACATTCCATCAAAATGTATTTTTTCTATATTTTTATATACCTTATCTATAGCAACTGACATACTGTCTCCCAAAGCTGTAATAGATAATACTCTGCCTCCATTGGTATAGAGTTTTCCATTTTTAAATTGAGTTCCATTATGGAATAAAATAATATCTTCATCTAAATTTTCTACACCTTTAATTTCTTTACCCTTTTCATATTGAAATGGATAACCTTTAGATGTAGCTACAACTGTAATACATTTTTCTTCTCTCCATTTTAAATCTTCTTCTTCCAATGTTCCATTAATGGTTTTTTCAAAAACATCTACTATATCGCTTTTTAATCTTGGAAGAACTACTTCTGTTTCTGGATCTCCAAATCTCACATTAAATTCTAAAACTTTTGGTCCTTTTTCTGTAATCATAAGACCTATAAATAATATGCCTCTATAATCTATCTTTTCTTTTTCAAATCCTTTTTTCAAATTATCAAATATTTCTTCTTCTATTCTCTCTCCTAATTTCTTATTAAATACAGTATTTGGTGAAAAACAACCTACTCCTCCAGTATTAGCACCTTTATCTTTTTCAAATATTTTTTTATAATCTCTAGCACTTTCTAAAGGAATTATTTTCCCATCAGTTATTAAACAAAGTAAAGAACATTCTATGCCTTCTAAAAACTCTTCAATAACTAAACTATTACCTGCATCTCCAAAAACTTTCTCATTCATTATTTTATCAATAGCATTCAAAGCTTCATTTTTTGAATTTATTATTAATACTCCTTTTCCAGCACAAAGACCATCGGCCTTTATTACAAAAGGATAATCAAATTCTTCTATACTATTAATAGCTTCTTCTTTAGAACTACAACTTTTATATTTAGCTGTAGGAATATTATATTTTTCCATAAACTTTTTCGAAAATAGTTTACTTCCTTCTAATTGAGCAGCCTTTTTATTTACTCCAAATATTCTTAATCCTTTTTGTTGAAATTTATCTACTATACCATCTACCAAAGGTTGTTCTGGACCTACTACTGTTAAATCTATATCCTTTTCTAATGCAAAACTTACAAGGGAATCTAAGTCTGAAGGATTAATATTTATATTTTCAGCTAATTCCTCAGTTCCACCATTGCCTGGTACACAATATATCTTTGATACCTTTTCACTTTGAGCTATCTTCCAACAAAGAGCATGCTCTCTTCCTCCGCCACCAATTACTAATACCTTCTTCACCAAATTCACCTTCCCTTATTAGTGTTTAAAATGTCTCATTCCTGTAAACACCATAGCTATATTATTCTCATTAGCTGCCTTTATACTCTCCTCATCTCTTATGGAACCACCTGGCTGAATAATAGCTGTTACTCCTGCTTTTGCTAATGTTCTCACTGAATCATCAAATGGGAAAAATCCATCAGATGCTAAAACACTCCCCTTAACCTTTTCCCCACTATGTTCAATAGCAGCTTCCACTGCCCATATTCTATTTACTTGCCCCATTCCTATGCCTATAGTTCCCTTGTCCTTAGCAAGTACTACTGAATTAGATTTTACATGTTTTACAGTTTCCCATGCGAAAATTAAATCTTCTAATTCTTTGTCTGTTGGTTTTCTATCTGTTACTACTTCTATCTCTTCTTTAAGTAATTTTGTATCCCTTTCTTGTACCAATAATCCTCCTAAAACCCTCTTCATATCTAAAGATTTATAATCATTTTTTATAATTTCAGATGTTCTAAGTATACGTATATTCTTTTTAGATTTAAGTATATTCAAAGCTTCATCTGTATAAGAAGGAGCTATAACTATTTCTATAAATATTTCATTAATTCTATTAGCTACTTCTTCATTTACTTCTCTATTAATAGCTATTATTCCACCAAAAATAGATTTTGGATCACATTCATAAGCTTTTTCATAAGCTTCAATTATAGTCTTTCCACTTCCAATACCACAAGGATTAGCATGTTTTACAGCTACTACTGTTGGCTCTTCAAATTCTTTAAGTATTTCTAATGCTCCATTTCCATCATTTATATTATTAAAAGACAATTCTTTTCCATGCAATTGCTCACAAGAACCTATTGTTCCTAATGGACTAAATACATCTTTATAAAAAGCAGCTTTTTGATGAGGATTTTCTCCATATCGCAATGCCTTTTTATCTTCAAAAGTGATAGTCATTCTTTCTGGGAATATTGTTTCTTCTAATTCATTAAAATAATTAGCTATTAATGCATCATATTGAGCAGTATATTGAAATACTTTCATAGCTAAATATTGTCTAGTTTCTAATTTAGTTTCACCTTCATTTTTTAATTCTTCTAATACTTTTTCATAATCTGTTGGATCCATAACAACAGTTACAAACTTATAGTTTTTAGCTGCTGCCCTAATCATAGAAGGACCACCTATGTCTATATTTTCTATTACTTCCTCATGGGTTACTCCTTCCTTCAATAATGTTTCCTTAAAAGGATAAAGATTATTTACCACTAAATCTATAGGTTTTATATTTAACTCTTCTAAAGTTTCCAAATCCTCACTATTATCTCTTCTAAAAAGTATACCTCCATGAATATATGGATTTAAGGTTTTAACTCTACCATCAAATACTTCTTTAAAATTTGTCACCTTTTCAATATCTGTTACTTCTATACCAGCAGTTTCTAATGTTTTTTTAGTTCCACCAGTAGAAACTATCTCCCAACCTAATTCTTTTAATTCCTTTGAAAATTCTACTATTCCCTTTTTATCATAAACACTTATAAGTGCCCTTTTCATCTAATCACCTCTAATTAACTATTACTCTCCTTTTATTTATAGACAACCTACCATCACAATAAAGCTTTACTGCTTCAGGAAGTAATTCATGTTCCACCTTCAATACCCTTTCCTTCAATGTATCTACTGTATCATCATCACAAACCTCTACTATTTTTTGTAATATAATAGGTCCTGTATCTGTACCTTCATCTACAAAATGAACAGTAGCTCCTGTTACTTTTACTCCATATTTCAATACTTCTTCATGAACTTTCTCTCCATAATAGCCTTTACCACAAAAACTAGGTATTAAAGATGGATGAATATTTATTATTCTTTCCTTATACTCTTTCACAAATTCCTTAGATAATACCTTTAAATATCCTGCCAAAACTACAAGTTCTACATCTCTTTTCTTTAATTCCTTCAATATTTGCCTATTGTATTCTTCTAATGAATTGAATTCTTTAGGATCTATATATAATGTATCAATACCCTTTTTTTTCGCCCTGATTAATCCATAAGCATTTTTTTTATTTGATATTACTAATTTAATATCTCCCTTAATATACCCTGAACTTGTCTCATCTATTAGTGCTTGGAGATTGCTCCCATTTCCAGAAATTAAAACACCAATATTTATCAATGACATAACTTTATTCTTTCCTCTCCTTTTACTATTTCACCTAAAATAACAGCTTTCTCTTCTTTTTCTTTTAAAAATTTCATCACTTTATCACTATCATTTTTATCTACTACCAAAACCATACCTATGCCCATATTAAATGTATGATACATTTCATCTCTATCAATATTTCCCCATTTTTGAATAAGATTAAATATATGTGGTACTTTTATTTTTGATGTGTCTATTGTGGCAGTCAATCCTTCTGACATAATTCTGGGTACATTTTCATAAAGACCGCCCCCTGTAATATGGCTTAAACCTTTAATATTAAATTTTTGTACTAACTCATAAACTGGATTAGTATAAATTCTAGTAGGTTTAAGTAATTCTTCTGCATATTTATCTAATTCAATTTCTGTTATTTCTAATACTTTTCTCACTAAAGAATAGCCATTACTATGAATACCACTAGAAGGTAATCCTATTATTATATCTCCTTCTTTTATTGTAGAACCATCTATTATTTTATTCTTATCCACTACCCCTACACAAAAACCTGCTAAATCATACTCATCTTCTCCATAAAACCCTGGCATTTCTGCCGTTTCTCCTCCAATAAGAGCACATCCACCTTTTTTACAGCCACTGGCTACTCCCTCTACTATTTGAGCCATTTTTTCTGGCTCCAATTTCCCAGTAGCAATATAATCTAAAAAGAATAAAGGTTTTGCACCTTGACACAATATATCATTGACACACATAGCTACACAATCTTCTCCAATTGTATTGTGTTTATCTAATGTAAAAGCAATTTTTAATTTAGTTCCTACTCCATCAGTACCTGATACTAATACAGGTTCTTCATAGTCTGCCATATTTAATTGAAACAATCCAGCAAATCCTCCTACATCAGTAAGAACCCCTTCTGTATAAGTATCCTTAACTATATCTTTAATAAGTTTCACTTGTTTATATCCTGCTTCCTTGTCTACCCCTGCCTCCTTGTAGGTTAACTTCATAATATTCTCCTTTCCACCATTACTCATCAATATCTATAGGATATTTTTCATCAAAACAACCAGTACAAAACATTTCTTCTCCTCCAGCTCCCTTTATCAAACCCTCTAATGATAAATAAGCTAGTGAATCAGCTCCTATATTTTTTCTAATTTCCTCTACTGTTTTTTCTGTTGCTATTAAATGTTTTTCCTTCGATGTATCAATTCCAAAATAACAAGAATATTTTACCGGTGGCGAACTTATACGAACATGAACTTCTTCTGCTCCAGCATCTCTAAGCATCTTTACAGTCTGTTTAATAGTAGTTCCTCTAACTATAGAATCATCTACAAGTACTACTCTTTTTCCTTTAACATTTTCATCTAATACATTTAACTTTATTTTTACTCCTTGCTCTCTCAATTCTTGAGTAGGCTGGATAAATGTCCTTCCTACATATCTATTTTTTATAATACCTTCATCATAAGGTATCCCTGATGCTTCTGCATAGCCTATAGCTGCCACCGTTCCAGAATCTGGAGCAGATATTACTATATCTCCATTAGCTGGACTTTCTTTTGCTAAAATACGACCTGCTTCTCTTCTGGCTAAGTAAATACTTATTCCATCAAATTTACTATCTGGTCTTGAAAAATAAATAAATTCAAAAAGACACATTTTCTTGGACTTTACATCATCAGTCTTCATACTTTTTAGTCCTTCATCATTAAACACAACCATTTCTCCTGGTTCTACATCTCTTACAAATTCTGCTCCCATAGTATCAAATGCACAAGTTTCAGATGAAATAACATAGTCATTACCTAATTTGCCTATAGATAAAGGTTTCATTCCATAAGGATCTCTCACACCTATTAATTTATCTGTAGTCATAAGCACTAATGCATAAGAGCCTTTTATAGTTTTTAATGTTTTTATAATAGCTTCTTCTATATCATCTTTATGATATCGAGCTATTAAATTGGCTATTACTTCTGCATCTACATTAGATTGAAATATTACACCATTATCTTCTAGTCGTTCTCTTATACTTTTAGAATTAACAATATTTCCATCATTGGCTAAAGCCAAAGCTCCCTTTTTATATCCAATGACTAAAGGTTCTACATTAGCAGTAACATTTCCTATAGAATCAGAGCTTCCCACATGGCCAATACCTATATTGCCTCTCAACCTATCTAAAGTTTCATTGACATAAGCCTCATGAACTAAACCAAATTCTTTATGATAATCTAAAAAACCATTATTGTTTACTGCCATACCATTACTTTCTTGTCCTCTATGTTGTAGTGCATATAAACCATAATACATATTTTGAGATATTTTTTTATTTTCCTTTGCATAAATCCCCATTATTCCGCTCATTTCTTCACTCCTGTAAATAAGCTATTTTACAATTCTTCATTCATCTTTTCTACATCTTCAGCCAATTCTTTTTTATAATCTTTAAGTTTCTCCTTCAATTCTGGATATTTTAATGAAAGAATTTGTACAGCTAATAATCCTGCATTTTCCCCTCCATTTATTGCTACAGTAGCCACTGGTACTCCTTTTGGCATTTGAACTGTAGAAAGTAAAGAGTCTAATCCATCCATAGTTGAAGACTTAATAGGAACTCCTATAACAGGTAAAGTTGTAACTCCCGCAAATATTCCTGCCAAATGTGCTGCTTTCCCAGCTAATGCTATAATAATTTCTATACCATTTTCTTCTGCTTTTTGTGCAAATTCCACAGCTTTAAATGGAGTCCTATGAGCTGATATGACTTTAGTTTCTACTTCTACTTGAAACTTTTCCAATATTTTTACCACTTTATCTCCTATTTCTTTATCAGATATACTTCCCATTACAACAGCAACCTTCATTATTATCTCCTCCTAATTAAAATATTTAACCCCTGCCTCAAATATCTTTTCATCCCTATTTTTTACAATATTTTTATAAATCTCTTCACCCACTCTATCTGAACTGGTCATTTTTCCTAATACTCTTCCATCAGGACTAGTTAGCCCCTCTATGGCTTCTGCAGAACCTATTGGATCAAAACCTACATATTGAGTAGCTATCTGACCATTGGATATTAATTTTTCAATTATCTCTCTAGTCCCAATTACTCTACCTTCCTTAGTAGACAATGGCAATATATGAATATCTCCCACTTTTACATTATTAAACCATGGTGAAAGATTTGATACAACCTTTGTTTGTACTATTGTAGATATATGATGACCTGATACATTATAAGTAATATTAGGAGAATCTTCATCTAATTCTACTATTTCTCCATAAGGTATAAGACCAGATTTTATCAAACCTTGAAATCCATTACCTATGCCTAATACAAGACCATCTCTATTTTTTAATAAATCCATTATTGCCTCTTTTACAAAATCATTTCTCAATACAATATTAATCAACTTTCCTCCACCATCAGGTTCATCTCCTAAAGTAGCTCCATTAGGTATACCTAATATTTGACATTCTCTAATTTTATTAGCTATTTCCTTAAAAGAGTATTCTATATTAGATTGTGTCAAAGTTCTAAATACTAATGACTCTACTGTAGCTCCAGCTCTTTCAAATTTATCCTTCATATCATATTCCCCATGAGTACCAGTAAATATTGGAATAAATACTTTTGGCTTAGCAATTTGAATCTTAGATTTTATTTTTAAGCCCTTATCATAAACTGGCACTTGCTTTACTTTTACATTTTCACTTATTGAAAATACATCTTTTAATGGTTCTTGCCATTTATCTATCAATTCATTTATTTCAATTTTTTCTCCCAATATTTCAATATATTTTTCATTTATAGTACTTCCTAATACTTTAAAACCAATATTCTTTAATAAATCTTCTACATTCCCTTTTACCTCTACAATTATTGAACCATACATAGGTAAAAATAATTTTTTATCATCTATATTAGAATTAAATTTGAATCCTATTTTGTTTCCAAAACTCATTTCACTTATACTTCTAGCAATTCCACCAAATTTAATGGTAGAAGCAGATATTATATTACCCTCATCAATTAATTTCTTTATATTAGAATAATTTTTCTTTAGTTGTTCAAAATCTACCATACCCTTTTCATCTATATTCAATGGAATTAACACTACAGTATTACCTATTTCCTTAAATTCAGGAGAAATTATATTTTGAACCTTATCAGTTGTTACTGCAAAACTTATTAATGTAGGAGGTACATCAATGTCTTCAAAAGTCCCTGACATACTATCTTTACCACCTATACTTGGTATATCTAAATTTTTCTCTACTAAATATGCTCCCAACAATGCATTAAAAGGTTTGCCCCATTTTCTCTTATCTTGACCTATCCTTTCAAAATATTCTTGGAAAGTCAATCTTGCCTTACTAAAATCTCCACCTATAGCTGTTACTTTAGCTAATGATTCTATAACTGCATACATTCCTCCATGAAAAGGACTCCATTTTGAAAGGTTAGGATCAAAACCATAAGTCATTATTGAACAAGTATTGGTTTCACCATCTAATACAGGAATTTTTGCTACCATTCCTTCTGCAGGAGTCCATTGATGTTTCCCTCCCACAGGCATAAGTACTGTCCCACTTCCAACTGTATTATCAAACTTTTCCACAAGCCCTTTTTGACTAGCAGTATTTAATTGAGATATATTTCTTATCCAATCTTCTTTTATATTTTCACCATTTATATGTTTGGGTTCTTTGTGTAAATAAACTTCTTCACTTGGTTTTTCTACATATACTTTTATTTTTTTTCTTATTCCATTTGTATCTAAAAAATTTCTAGAAATATCTACTATAGTACTATCTCTCCATACCATGGTCAATCTATTATTATCTGTTACTTTTGCTACTAATGTAGTTTCTAAATCTTCCTCTTTTGCAAATTTATTAAATCTATCTAAATTTTCTTCATCTATTACTACAGCCATTCTCTCTTGAGATTCAGATAATGCTATTTCTGTTCCATCTAACCCTGGATATTTCAAAGGCACATTATCTAAATTTATAAATAATCCATCAGCTAATTCTCCAATAGCTACCGAAACTCCTCCTGCACCAAAATCATTGCATTTTTTAATCATTTTACTTACCTTTTCATTCCTAAAAAGCCTTACTATTTTTCTTTCAAGAGGTGGATTTCCTTTTTGTACCTCAGCACCACCAGTTTCTAAAGATTCTTCTGTATGTTTTTTTGATGACCCTACTGCTCCACCTAATCCATCTTTCCCAGTTCTACCACCTACTAAAATTATTAAATCTCCAGGATCTGAATCTTCTCTTATTACATTTTTCTTGGGTGCTGCTGCCACTAAAGCACCAACTTCTAATCTTTTTGCTACATATCCATCATGATATATTTCCTTAACAAATCCTGCAGGAGCACCTATTTGATTTCCATAGGAACTATATCCCTCCATAGCATATTGGGTTATCTTTCTTTGAGGTAATTTCCCAGGTAATGTATCCTCAAAACTTTGTCTTGGATCACTAGCACCTGTAATTCTCATAGCTTGATATACATATGCTCTACCAGAAAGTGGATCCCTAATACCTCCTCCAAGACAAGTAGATGCTCCCCCAAAAGGTTCTATTTCAGTAGGGTGATTATGAGTTTCATTTTTAAACATTAAAAGCCATCTTTCATTTTTTCCGTCTACATCTACATCTATCTCTATACTAGCTGCATTTACTTCTTCTGACTCTTCTTTGTCATCTAATAACCCTTTTTTCTTTATCTCTTTCATATTTATAGTAGCTAAATCCATTAAACAAACTGGCTTTTCTTTATCCTCATAAACATAATCCCTTGAGTTAATATATTCTTTAAGAACTTCCTCAAAAATTGATTTATACATACTTTCTTCAAACTCCACATCTGTTATTTCTGTCATAAAAGTAGTATGTCTACAGTGATCTGACCAATAAGTATCTATTAATTTTATTTCTGTAATAGTTGGATTCCTTTTTTCTTCATCTCTAAAATATTGTTGACAAAATAATAAATCTTCCATATCCATACCTAAACCATAATTTTCTTTCATACTTCCTATTTCATTTTGGGACATATTGATGAAGTTTTCTATTATTTCAATTTCATCTGTAACTTCTTCTCTTTCTTCATAAGTAAAAGAATCAATAGGTATTTCTCTCATCTCTACTGGATTAATATAATAATCTTTAATTTTATTTAATTCTTCATCATTTATTCCTTCAAAAATTAATATCTTTGAGCTTTTAACCAATATATCTTTCTTCCCTAATAAAACATCTATACATTGAACTGTTGAATCATCTCTTTGATTGTACTGTCCTGGAACAAATTCAACTCTAAAATATTTTTCTCTATCATTTAGTGGAATATCTGTTTCATATACATAGTCTAAATTATTCTCTGATAAAATTTTTTCTACTATTTGGCTATAGTCATTATTAGAAGCATTTATAATATCATAAACATTGACAACTCTCACTTTTTGTAACGATTTAATTCCAAGATAATTTTTAAAATCTTTGTATAATTTGTTTGCTTCTACATTAAACTTTTCTTTTTTTTCTACAAATACTCTTCTATAGTCCACAATAAATCCTCCTAAAAATTATTAAACCCAGTCAGGTAGGTTAAGCGAAACCTACCCGACTGGGTTTTTCTCCCTTCGGTGTGATACTTTTAATAAGTACAGTACCTGTACCGCTTGGACCTGACAAGACAAAAGTCTTCGGAACCCTAGGTACACTTTCGCTCATAGTTAAATGATTTTCGGTCATTTTGTAGAAACTTCCCACCCTTATTATGGGAATTATATGAGCTTAATATTCTCCATTTTCTACTTTAATAGTATCAACGTTTTTTGTATCTGTCAATGGATTATTATAAAATTTAAATTTACCCTTAGCACAAGGGAGCACAAGGGGACAGTCCCCTTGTGCTGGTATTACATCTGAACCGCTAAATTTTATTTTTTTAATTTTCATTACTTCAAATCTTATTACTGTTGCGACGCATTTTATAAACATTATTCACCATTCGCTAAATCCTTATAGAATAAATTCTATATTTTATCGAATTTATAAACATTATACAATTTATTCTAAATCAAATGAAAACTCAATTATTGACTTTTCATCCAAATCAATATTTTCTACAAATACTTTATCAATTACTGTTTCATAAATTTCATTATGGCAATTCAATTCATCAACTGCATCATCAAATTCCTTCTGGTCAAATATCTTGCCGACGGTTAAATGAGGACAATATGTTACCTTCCTAAATAAAAACTTTTCTAATAATCCACTATATAACTTATCATGTAATTCAATAATATTATCATTCCCCTTCTTTACATTAAGAAATAGATATCCATCTCTATAATCACCTGTAATGTTATTAAGCATGATGTTAAACTTTTTTATGCCTTTCAATGACCTATTAAAATGCTCTTTTAATTCATGTGTTGTAAAATCAGATTCAAATGGGAAGACAATTGTAATATGAGGTGCAATGTAATTAGCAAGTGGGTCATACTTACCTCTTATATTATTAATAGTATCAATGTTATTAAACTTTGGAAATAAAATTACTGCTCTTTTCAATTAAATCACTCCTTTGTCATCCACAGAATTCTGTAATATTTCATTTTTTATCCTTTCACATGCGCTAAAATAATATATTTTATTGGGTTCACTAACGAATTAAGTCAAAGAAACCATTAAAAGGAATAATATGTCCTGAGGTACAATAATCTACTGATGCGTAACAAACAATGATTTTAATATAAGTATACTATATAATTAATTAAAAAACTAATATCCTTGTCTCTCATGCACTGCTTACAACAATCATATCCTAATTACTCTAAGCAGTGCATGAAATATACTTATTTAAAGTTTCTGAAACCCTTGATTTTATAACACATATTGCACCCATCACTATTATGACACGTTCCCCTGGGCCAGCAATAACAACAACACTATCTTCACTTTTATATGCTTCAAATTGTTTATCATCTTTTTTTATTAACTCTAATTTTTCAGTATAATATTTCATATTATTATATCTCATCTACTTTTGCATATATATCTTCTATAGCAGAAGATATATATGTGGGAATATGCTCAGCTAAGCACACTTGAGATAGCCTTTGTGCAAACCTACCTTTACCAATACCATTTGCATCTATTTTTTTAAGGCATTTCCAATACTCGCCTTCATTTAATTCTGTCTTAAAATTCTGTTTTTGTATTTTGCCTCCATCAGTTAATGAATTAAATAATTCTATTATAATCTTTTTTGCATCTTCAGATTCAGAACATCTATCCATCATATCCACTTCAAATGTATAATCTCCTACATAGAACCCAAGATTATTAAATAATTTTATTTGTTCACTCAAACTGTCTGGTATTTCACTCTCTTGAATCATATTTAAATCTTTGATAATTTTTACAATTCTTTCGCAGCCTAAATATCCATAGCTTTTTTCTTTTTCTTCATCTTTAAAGGTATGAAATATCTTTTTTATTTTTTCATTATCTAATTCTTTTTTACAATAAAAATCTCCATCTGTTATAGCAACAAAAGGAATCTTTAATTTTTCAAGTAATTTTACATATGGACTAAAATTTGTAGAATTTATATTACACACGATTATACCTTTCTCGTCTAAAGGTCGATTTATTATATCTGCAAATTTGGGAACTAAATATTCTTCTGTAATGCCCTCAACAAGAATAATCCCTTTCCCCATATATATTTCTCCACGTTTAACGTCAATGTATCTTTCAAGGTCAGCTAATTCATCATCTGATAAATCTAAATCTATAGTTGTACTAACATTTGTTCCACCAGAATTGCTATTATGTAAATAAACCATTGATTTGATTGGAGATATTGAAGTAACATGTGTTGAGTGCGTTGTTAATAAAACAGAGCTTTTATTATTCCTAATAACATCTTTATAAAGAAGTCTTTGATATGTTGGATGTAGGTGCGACTCTGGTTCTTCAATTGCTAAAATCGTTACACCTTCGCATTTTGGATCATAATTATCCATGAATTTATAAAGTTTGTTCAGCAATTCTATGTCTAAATCTTTTTTAATAAAATAATTACCTTTATCATTTATATCATAAGTTTCATCTAATATTTTTTCATTATCTTTTTTTTGCAATTCTTCATATCTACTTTTCTTTATATATGTTGGTATAGTATTGTCTTCTATTAAAAGTAAAACTAGTGATATATAAAGAATATTATTTAATCCTAAACTAATGTCACGAATATTTCTGTCAGACATAAATAGCTTTAATGAGTAAATTAATTTATTAGGGTCAATATCCATGGTTTTTAAAGATACTTCAAAATTATTACCAACTCCCAATATATCAGTAAATCTATTATTAATATTTATAACAAGATCCCTTACTTCATCTAGATCTAGTACTTGCGAACCACTATCTTCTATTTTTTTTGCAATCTCATTAAGTTCTTCATTATCTATTGAATATGTTTTTAGTATTTTATTAATAGGAGATGCTTTTGTGTTTTTCATTTCCACTTCAACATCTCTTAAAGCTTTAATAACTTTTAAATTTAAGTATCTTCTATCTGAATATATAAATCGATTTTGTTCATTATTGCCCTTAAAAATTATATATTCATACTTTGCTTGTCCATCTTCTTGTATAACGGGAAAATACTTATATGTGATTAAAAGCTTTTCTTCACCATCTTCTCTTACTGTCGCATCTGAAAATTGAGCCAAAATATTCTTATTATGTATATAGTTACTTATATATATTTTTATTTCTATAATTTCTCCATTTCCCATAGGGTCTTCTATGCCATTATAAAAATCACTTTCTTCTAAATACCTATCGTCATCAGATAAACTAGGGTCTAAAATTAATTGTAATGCCCTTAGGAAGTTTGTTTTCCCAATATTGTTTTCTCCAATAATAATTTGCTTGTGATCTAACTTAGCATCAATATATTTGAAATTCCTATAATTCTTTATTATAACTCTTGAAATATATAGACTTTTCATTCTTATTCCTCTCCTAAATTTTATAATCTGACTTATTGTATATCTATCATATTCTTTATGCTGATAAATTTAATTTCCACAACTTTTTTATATAAGCATTTTTTAGATCTTTCATTTACAAAAAAATCACCACAATAAACATTGAAACTATCTTTTACATATGCTTAATTGTTTAGATATTTTTCAAACATATCTTCACAAGGTTTTAAAATCACCTCAATATCATTAAAAGTCATAGCTTCACCATAAATTGAGAACAAATCTATTGAAGCTATACCAATGCTCTCTTCCTCAGAACTATCAGATGGCATTATAAATGCATTTTTATCTATTAGAAGATTATTTTCTTTTGCTAATTCCTTATATGCAAGCTCGTACAAATATTGTTTTGTAACATCTCCTACTCCTGGTTGTCGACTTACACCACTTTCATTTAGATGTATTTTGTAATATTTTGCATCATATATAGACAGTTTTCCATTTGAAACAGAAATTAAATCAGGAGTCAATGTTTTTTTCGCTTCATGCTCTTCACCAGATTCTAAATGTTTCCACTTTGGTTTAGGTATTAAATCAATCAATAAATCTGAAGACTTCTTATCGCCATAAGGCTTTAAGCTTAGTTCAGACAGTGTTTTGTTCAGAGAGTCCTCCATTACATAAGCACATACATCTTCCCATACTAGGTTAAAACTATTTGTTCCTACAAAAGATATCTTTTCTTGGCTATTTTGAGTATTATCTCTGTTAATATATGAAATCATTTTATGTAAAACTTCTTGTTTTCTTGTAATAAACTGTTGAGATAGCTCTTGTTTTATTTCATATGTTAAATATTCTTTGCTTCCAAAATCTTCGATTCTCTCTGAGGATAGAGAAATTTGATCGATTTCAAGTACTTCGAGAATTTCTTTTATTTCTTCAGAACATCTTGATATAATACACCTATGAAGTCTTCTGAATAAATCCTCCTCGTTAATAACATTATTTATAGTATATAAATCAAGATAAACTGGAGTTCCATCAGAGAAATAAACATTTTGTTCATTTATTGTTTTCTCCCATAATATTTCACCAAATCCATTTTCCTCAACAATTGTCTTGTCATTACTATAAATCCCATTTTCATGATAATCCTGTAATAAATCTAATGTGAATGATAATAAATTGAATTCCTTCATTTCTTGAAGTCCATCTACATTGTAAAATTGTTCTTTCGCCTGATATTTTCTAATAACAGAAAGTATTTGTTTAAACTTTTTAAATCTATTCTGCTTATCATTATTTATATCTAATATATATTTAGGATATACAAAAAAGCAGCAATCTCCAACCATAACCATACCTACATATTTAAATACATACATGTTTTTATTTACGCTATCTTCAATCTCTTCAAAAGACTCCACATCTAATAAATCTTCCAGTTCCATCTTTGGTTCATGGGAGGTAAGCTTCTTTACTATATTTAAAAGAACAAGTGAATCTATTGTTGTTTTTGCTTCTTCATTTTCTTGATTAAGCCAATTTATAATCTGCTCAAGTGAATATGGCTTTAATTCTTGTACAACTATCACATTCATATCTTTCACCTATATTCTAAGTTTCATCGTCTTCATAGCTAATAGCTTCTATTGAGATATTTTTATCTTCTATCTCTAATGGTTTTTTAAATATTGCTTTCCCATTTTCATCAAAACTCCTACACAAGGCAGAATATGTTGCTGATTTTTCAGCAATAAATAAATGGTTTCTATATGGTTTTCCAGCATCATCATATAGATACATAAGCACTTTATTTTTTATAGTATCTGTTATTTTGTCAATATCTTTTGATTCTAAAACAGATTTTGAAATAAAATATGGACCCAAGAGCTTGTCTTCAGGTACTCCTTGACTTGAAAGCCTCTTATTAACCTCTGTTCTAAAATCATTCCACTTAACAATACTTTCTTTGGAGATTTTAAATTCATATCCCTCAAACTCATTAGCAATTGTAGGATCTTCTAATATGTCATCTATTCCAATATAGGTAAATTCCCATCTACGCTTAAATGCAGTATCCATTGGCATCACACCTTGGTCAGCACTATTCATTGTCGACCATATATATAAATTGCTAGGAAGTACAAGTCTTTCATAATCAGTTCCTATTTTATTGTAAACATACTTTCTTGTATCTTCACAAATACTTGAATCCGAAAATTCCATATCTAGGTACATTCGTACCTCTTCTGAAGTTGTAATTGGATATTCACTATCTCCACTTGCTTTTCTATCAAGAAGTTGAAAGAAATCTCCAAATACTGCTGCAACATTAGCCCTATTAATCTCTTCTATTAAAATAAGATAATTAGTTTCTCTATTTATTAAAGCTTTAACAAGAATTCTCATTAGAGGACCTGGAATATATTTATATGTTATTGACTCTTTAATATTTCCATTTTCATCTTCTAAGGGATTTCCCTCCTTATCTTTTAAAACTTTAGGAAAAGGTTTAAACGCCCCTACAAAATTTCCATACATATAATTAGGGTGAAAAGTCACTCTTTCATAATTACTTCCAAAGTATTCCTTCGCTTCTTCATTTAAATTAAAGCTTTTCCCAGTCCCTGGAGCTCCAAAAAATATCCTCTGATGGGGTTTATCCATTTTAGAAGCTATTTGGTACTCATTTTGTCCATCTTCACCATTCACAATGTTGTTTAATTCTTTGATTTTATTTTTAAGATCTTTTTCTAATAATTCCAAAGTGTTACCTCTATATATATTTACTATTAACGCCTAATCTCATTATATCATCATTAATACTAATTAATTTTGATTGAATCAGAAATGGAGTTATGTAACCATATGCATTGACATTTTTTTGATATCCTCTGAAAAAGAAATAGTTCCATTTCTTTTTTTATTCAGTAATTCATCTATATAACTATCATCTTCATCATTAACAACACCAGTAGTTACAATAAAAAAATCTGTTTTATCCATTGTTTGATATTTCTTCAAAAATTTCATTATTAAATCATACTCTCGTTTTTCTTCAAATTCAATTAAGTTCAAGTAACCTTTACAGAGAAATATTGAGAAGATTTCTTCAATTGTTTTTTTTGCTTTTGATTCAAGCTCCTCCCTATTGAGAAATATAGGGATTATATAATTAAAGAAATAAAAACCTTCTTTTGTAAAAAGTTCTGATGGATTGAATTTGATAGATTGATACTCCTTTATAAATCCTAAGTGATATAAATGCGGAAAAAACATTCTTATTTTACTTGGATTTAAATCATTATCCCTTTTATTCACGATTTCTCGAAAATCCTTATAGCCCAATTGATAATTAATAGTTTTCATAATGGTATACATATTATTTAGTTGTACAATTCTTTCTTCTGTAAAAGTCCATCCTGGATTAGAAGTTCCCATTAGTTCATAACTTATATCACTCATATTATTCCTCCAAGCTTTTTAAAATTGACTCTGCTATCTTATATGTTAGTAAGGGAGGGATAGCATTACCAACTTGTTTATATTGACTAGTTTTTGAACCTAAAAACTCAAAATCGTCTGGAAAGGATTGTATCCTCGCAGACTCTCTAACAGTAGGAATACGATTATATTTATAGTGAAAATAATTTCTGTGTCCAATATCTATCGTATTTGATGGTTTTTTACTATTCATTCTTTGAAAAGCTTTATTATATTTTCTAATATCCCAATACTCTTCAGGCAAATCTTTTATATTACCTCCATCAGGCACTTTGCTTATAACATTAATTGTTTGCTCTGTATGATTTGTTATATCATAATTTAGAATTAAGTTTTCCGGATTATTTTTCCTCATAAGTTTCTGATAATCTGAGCTGGGCTCTAATAACTTTGTTCTATCAGACTCCAAAGATGGCAAATCTTCTATAGCTTCTTTAGAAGTCACAATGTTATTTTCTTCCTTTGGGAATTTGTAATGTTTATTTTTCAAACCTATAAAAAATACTCTATGCCTATTTTGTGGAATTCCATAATCAGCAGCATTTAACAATTTAAAACTCACATTATAACCTAATTTACTAAACCTTTTTATAATATCTTTTTTAAACATTCCATTACCAAGAGTCAATAACCCTCTAACATTTTCTATAAGGAAAAATTCAGGTTGTATTTTTTAAACAACCCTGCAATATTCGATATAAAGGTGATTCCTTGGGTCGTTAATATCCCTTGTTCCCACTGTACTATATCCTTGACATGGAGGTCCACCTATAACCCCATCAATTTTACCTTTAAATTTCTCTAATTCTTGGTCTGCCAAATCATGAATATCTAATAATTTTCCAACTTTATTTTTATGATTATGATTATAAGTTAAAATTGCGTCTTCCCATAAGTCAACTGCTAATTCAATTTCAAACCCTGCTTTTTCAAATCCATAACTTAATCCGCCACAACCACAAAATAAATCTATAACTTTCTTACTCATCTAATACCTCCTCCTTAATTGCATTTGCTATGGCATATGCAAGTTTTGGGGGAACGGCATTACCAACCTGAATATATTGTTCTGTTCTACTACCTGTAAATATAAAATTATCTGAAAACGATTGTAATCTCGCTGCTTCCCTAACTGTCGGAATTCTATTGTATATTGGGTGGAAATAATTTGAATGAGTATTTCCAGTATCTATTGTAACTGATAAATCATTTTCTTTTAATCTCCTGTAAGCTGATGAATGCCTGTTATTTCTTTCATTTGGCCACAATTCTGGTGGTACATCTCTCCAGTTTCCTCCCTGTGGCACAAAAGAAATCCTGTGTTGAACAAAATCCGCAGGATATTTAATTGTATGATTATGAACATAATTGTCTTCTCTTCTTAAATACTTTGCATAATCATTTTCTGGATGTGATTCCAATAAATATACGCCTTCTTTAGAGACCACTGAAAAACTTTAGTTTTCCAGTGACCATTTAAATGATAAAATGAAAAGTCTGATTAATAACGAATTTTCGATTATTAATCAGACTTTTCCTATATTAAATAGTAGTTACTTCACCTATTATTCATCCATTAATTTCAATATTCTCTTAATATTAACTGTAAATATCGCCACTGCTCCTTGCAAGTTCATGCCAATTAGACCTGATGATGATGCAACATCATAACCATATCTATGCTTTAGTTCACTATTTTTTGCCTCAATTTTATATCGTTCTTTAGATTTTTCCTTAAAATAATCACTTTCTTGAAAATTCATTTGCTTTTTATGAACATTACTACGTATGATTATAGAATAAGTTTTGGTTTTTGCACCTTCTTTGTAACAGCCCACCTTAAAAGGACATGCCTTACACTTTTCCACATCAAAATAATATGTATCTACTTGATTACAAGAAGTGTTCTTTTTGCCCTGTTGGGCCTTACGAATGGCCATGTGACCAGCCTTACAAACATACATACCCGCATCCTTATTAAACTGAAATTCATCTTCTTTTTTTCTGAATCCTTGAGTAACGCTAGGATTTAATTTCGCTACAAGGTTAATTTGATTTTCTTCAGCAAGTTCTATATTTCCTTTTTCTGAATAAGCTGAATCTCCAATTATTGTATCAATATTAATGCCGTTGCTTTTGCTTTTTTCATAGAGAGTTTTCAATTCTTTTCCATCGTTTTTTTCACCTGTAGTAATTGTGGCAGCAGTGATAATTCTTTCTTCTGTCATAGCTAAATGTGTCTTATATCCAAAAAAAGATGTGTCAGAGGTTTTGTGACCTATTTTAGCATCGTTGTCTTCAGAAATATGTAAGTGTTCAACATCATCCTGTAATGTTTCTTCAAGCAAATTAATGCTTTGCGAAACAGCTGGATAATGTGTTAACTCTTTATGATTTTTAACAACAGATAATAGAGAGTTGCAATAATCAATCTCTTTTTCCAAGCTGTCCTCGGTATTTTTTGCTGGAAATTTTTCTTTCATAGTTTCATCAATTTTATAAATTGATTTACGAAGTTTTTTTGAACGATCCTGTAAAATTTCACGAGGGGATTTCTGATTATATCTTGCCTTAGTATGCGTAGCATCAACAATGATTGAAGTAGATTTTATAATTTTCTTTTCCAATGCAATGCAAACAGTTTTATTAATCAACATATCTAAAAGATTAACATCTTTCAGTCTAAGCTTGCGAAATTTAGTAAGAGAGCTGGGATCAATTACACTCTCCTCCGGAGCCATATTTAAGAAATATTTGAAAGACATATCATATTTAGAACGTTCAACAACATCTACGTCAGAAAGTTCAAAAATAGATTTAAGAAGAAGGTATTTAAACATTCTAATTGGATCTACTGCATTCCTACCATTGCTTAAGCAGTACTTATTTATAAGTTCATCATAAACGAAACTGAAATCTACAAGTTCATTGATTTTTCTTAACATATTGTCGTTTGGTATTACAAGATTATATATTTCCATATATGGGCTCATTACTAATTTTTGCTGTTGATCTAACATACTAATTATCCTCCCTTATATTTGATAATACAATTATATCAAAAAAACCGCCATAAGTGTTGTAATTATCAACATTTATGGCGGTTTTTAAAACCTAAACCCTAACGGGTACTTTTTCAGTGCCCTCCTTCTTTATTATCTCTTTTTTCTAGATTGTATAATTCTGATATAGCATCATATACTGTATGTGCTTCTTTTTTCTTTAACTTTGAAAAATCAAATTTTTTCTCTTCTGTTATAACAAAAAAGTTTCTTATTCTTCTTTGAGGTACACCAAATTCTGAAGCATCTAATATCTCGTGATTTACAACATATCCTCGTTCTTCGAACAATTCATATATTCTTTTCTTTGCATAGCCATTATTTGTAGTGATTATTCCTCTAACATTTTCTATTACAATTACTTTTGGTTTTATCACATCAACAAACTTCAAAAATTCATAAAATAATTTATTTCTATCATCATCTTCTTCTCTACTGTACCTATTTGCATTAGAGAATCCTTGACATGGAGGTCCACCAATAATAACATCTGCATTTAAAAATGTTGCAAATTCATTCATTATGTTATCAGATTTTATTTCTAATAAATTTGCACAAATTGCATTAGCATTTTTAAAATTTAAACCAAATGTATCAACTGCAGATTGATTCAAATCAATTCCACCGATTATATCATATCCAGCCATGCTAAATCCTTCACTTAAACCTCCACAACCACAAAATAAATCTAAAACTTTATATCTTTTCTTTGTCATCTTTTTCAAGTCCCTCTATCCTATATTCAATAATATTTCCAATGTCACATTTAAAATATTGACATATTTTTGCTAACGTATCCATACTCACATTTTCATCCTTTCCCATCTTAGCGATTGTTCTTGGTGTGGTCTGGATGGCTTGCTGCAAGTCAAGTTTATTCATTTTATTGTCAATTAATAATTTCCATAACTTGTCATAAGAAAAACCCATTTCTCTTCTCCTCACATTGAAATCTTAAACTATACTTAATTATAGATTTTCTATACTATTATAACAGCTTTAAAGTCAATTTACAATATAAAATAAGTAAAATTATTAAACAACGTTTCTTATTATTTTAATCTGAATGATAAGCAAACAAAAAAATAGGGCAGACCGAATCCTGCCCATATCCAGTAGTTGCTCGGGAGTTTGACAGTTGAATAATAAAAAAATTGCTGAAGCCATTGAAAAGGCTTTATTTTTTTGTCAAATTTATAAAATTTATCTTTCGTAATGTATCGTAGTGTGATATAATATAAGTGATTGGAGGTGTTTTTATTATGAGATTGTCTTTTTCAAAGTCAAAAAATGCTACCTCACTTTATGTAATAAAAGATGTTGTTGAAAATAATAAACGAACTACAAAGGTAGTGGAAAAACTGGGGACACTAGATGATTTAGAGAAAAAATTAAATGGGCAAGACCCCATTGAATGGGCAAAAAAGTATGTGCAGGATCTTTATGAAAAGGAAAAGGAAGAAAAACGGGAAGTAATTATTAAATACTCTCAATCTAAAATGATTAAAAAAAACGAACAACATTTATATAATGGAGGATATCTATTTATTCAACAAATTTATTATGCTCTTGGATTACATAAGATTTGCAATGAAATATCTAGAAAATATAAATTCACTTTTGACCTTAATTCCATACTTTCAAGACTAATTTACAGTAGAATTTTATTCCCTGCCTCAAAGCTTGCAACCAACCAATTGTCTAAGAAATTTATTGAACAACCAAATTTTGAATTGCAACATATTTATCGTGCTCTTGAAGTTATTGCAAAAGAATCTGATTTCATACAGTCTGAATTATACAAAAATAGTTTAAAGATTTCTAAAAGAAATACGGGTGTTCTTTATTATGATTGCACTAACTACTTTTTTGAAATTGAGCAGGAAGATGGGTTAAAGCAATATGGTATTTCTAAAGAACATAGACCAAGTCCAATTATTCAGATGGGACTTTTTATGGATGGTAATGGCATTCCATTAGCTTTTAGCATTAATAAAGGTAATACTAATGAGCAGGTTACCCTTACCCCTTTGGAAAAACAGATTCTTGCTGATTTTAACCTTTCCAAGTTTATTGTATGCACAGAGGCTGGTCTTGCTTCCATAAATAATCGTAAATTTAACGATAAAGATGATAGGGCCTTTATTACAACTCAATCCATTAAAAAATTAAAAAAACACCTTAGAGAATGGGCGCTTGATTCAAGTGGATGGAATCTTAATAACGATATGAAAACTTATGATATTTCTGAACTTGATGATGAAAAGTATAAAGATAGGATCTTTTATAAGGAACGTTGGATTAAGGAAGATGGTCTTGAACAAAAGCTAATTGTCACTTATTCAATCAAGTATAGAGATTATCAACAGCAAATTCGCAACAATCAAGTTGAACGAGCAATAAAAACGATTGATACGAACCCTACAAAATTGAAAAAAAACACTCAAAATGATTATAAAAAATTTATTTCAAAGACACACTGTACTTCTGACGGCGAAATTGCTGAAAAAGAAATATTTGGCATTGATACTGAACTTATTAAAAAAGAAGAAGCCTTTGATGGCTTTTATGCCGTATGTACCAATCTTGAAGATGATGCTTCTAAAGTTATAAAGGTCAATAAAAGACGATGGGAAATAGAGGAATGTTTTAGAATTATGAAGGGTGAATTTAAAGCAAGACCTGTATATTTAAGCCGTGATGACAGAATAGAAGCTCATTTTACTACCTGTTTTATTTCACTAATTATATATCGCATTCTTGAAAAAAAATTAGGAGAAAAATATACATGCAATGAAATATTGACAAATCTTAGGGAAATGAATTTTTATCAAGTCAATGGAGAGGGTTATATCCCAACTTATATTCGTAATAATTTAACAGATGATTTGCATGAAGGATTTGGATTTAGGACTGATTATCAAATTGTATCTACACAGCAAATGAAAAAAAATTTTAAAGTAACTAAAAAGTAGAAAACATTACGTACTTTTAAAAAATTATGAAATCCTGAAACTCATTGTAAGTACTAGGGTCCCAGGATTTTTCTCTCTTGCAACTGTCAAAGATGAGATTATACACTCCTACAGTATAATTTCTTTTTTAGCCTCATCCATCAATTCCTTCAATCTAGCCAAGGACATTTAACTTTCTCCCTTTTCAAATTGATTACAGCTATTTAGTTCTAGTTTACACAACTTTGCTTCAAGACTACTTTAAAGAAGTACAAAATAGCTAACTATAAAGTTGAGTTCAAAGTACATTGTTGCTGTGTGAATTACCAGAATCGTCCCTTTATAATGCTATATACCTGCATTCTATATCATTTAGAGAACCAGTCAATAGGTTTTATATTCATATTAATATTTATTTGTTTAACTTCAGTATATGCTTCATATCCAAATGTACCTAAGCCTCTTCCTATACCGCTTTGCTTATATCCTCCCCAAGGTCCTTCATTAAATGTTGTATGATACGTATTTATCCATGTTATTCCTGCTCTTAATTTTTTAATAACCCTATGAGCTTTTGAAATATCATTAGTGAATACAGCTCCAGCAAGACCATAATTTGTTTTATTTGCTAAATAAATAGCTTCTTCTTCATCTCTAAATTTTTGAACTACAAGCACTGGTCCAAAAATTTCTTCTTGTACTATTCTCATATTTGGAGTTGTATTAATAAATATAGTTGGTTCAACAAAAAATCCTCGTTGAAGTTCACCATCTAATATTCTATTTCCTCCACAAACTAATGTAGCACCTTGATTTTTACCTATCTCAATATAATTTAAAACTTTGTTCATATGAGCTTCAGAAATTAAAGGTCCCATTTCGGTATTTTTATCTTTTCCATTTCCTACTCGAATTTTTTGTGCTCTTTCTACTAATTTATATATAAATTTATCATATATACTTTCTTGAAGCAACAATCTTGAGCCAGCAACGCATACTTGGCCTTGGCCTGTAAATATACTAAATAATGCATAATCTACCGCTATATCTAAATCTACATCCTCAAAAACTATGTTTGGTGATTTCCCGCCTAATTCTAAAGACATTTTTTTAATATTAGAACTTGCAGCAATCATTATACTTTTTCCTGTCTTAGTTCCACCAGTAAAAGATATTTTATCTACATCAACATTTGCTGCAATCTCTGCTCCAACATTTTTGCCATTCCCTAATACTAGATTTACTACACCTTTTGGGAATCCTACCTTCTCAAACACTTCAAATAATTTTATTGCAGTTAATGGTGTTAATTCAGATGGTTTAAGTATTATTGTATTACCAGCAGCTAAAGCTGGAGCAAGTTGCCAAACAGCCATAAGCAATGGAAAATTCCAAGGTACAATAATTCCACAAACACCAATAGGTTCCCTTACTACCAATGCTTGAATATCATCTGGCACTTCATAAGTCATACCATGTGGCTTTGTTGCAAGTCCAGCATAATAGCGAAAACAAGTAATTGACTTAGTTATATCCGTTTCTGCTTCTCTAATAGGCTTTCCAGTATTTAAAGTTTCTAATTCCGCAAAGGCATTTAAATTTTCTTCTAACAGATCTGCCACCTTATATAGTAGTCTAGCTCTTTCTACTGCTTGAGTACCCATCCAGTCATCGTCGTAAAAAGCTTTTTGGGCAGCATTTGTAGCTTTAATTACATCTTCTTCAGTTCCATCAGTTACCGTTACAATTATTTCATTATTTGCAGGATTTATTATATTACGAACTTTTCCTGACTCAGATAATACCCACTCACCATTAATATACATTTTTAATATCTCTTTCATACTTTCACCTCATATTTATTTTAATAATTTATATTAAGTAAAACTTAACTATACAAAATAAACAAACTCTAAATCACTGCTAATATTAAATAGTAATTATTAATTTTATTGGCATGTTTTCTATATTTTATTTTTAACTATTATCATCTAATGCTTTAATCTTTTACCAAAGAAAACTCATATTTACTATACCTAAAATTTATATTAGCTTTTAGATATAGTACAATTAGTATTAATACTAATTGTTTTCTCTGCAAATAACTTTAATAAAATGATAGATACAACCCCAATTAATGTTAACACTATCCATCCACCTTTTAAATTAAACTTATCCAAAAATATTCCTCCAGCATATACTCCTAAAGATGTTCCTAATCCTTCAAAAAAAACAGCAAATCCTGAGTAAGTTCCTTTTAAATTGCTAGGCGCCACCTTTATCATGGCAGAATACATTACTGGTATACATATCAGTTCTGCAAAAGTCATTATTATAATGCTTAATATAAACATATAATAATTTTCACTAACTATATATATCGATAATGCTCCAGTTAACAATATTAATGTAATAAGAAAAACTCTCGCATAACTCAATTTACTTGTAATTCCTGCAATAATCTGTTGGAAAGCTACTGACACAACTGCTGAAACTGTAAATAAGATTCCTATTTTAATATTAGAAACTTTTATTGAACTTTTTAAATACATTGGAATAGTAGATGAGGCTTGAGAGCTTAAAAAGAAGAAAATAAAGCTCATTGCCAATATTATTAATGCTGGACGGTTAGTTTTAATATCCTTAATCGACGTTACTAGAGCCTTGGTACTTTTATTTAAACTTTTCACCTCTTCAAACGTTAACAAAACCATAATAAAATATATAAAATAAGAAATACCACATCCTATAAAAAGAGTACTAAATGAATAATTCGCTACATAACTTCCTATTACTGGTCCAATAGCTATAGCAAAATTAAACGTCATAGCCCTCAATCCAAAAGCCTCAACTTTATATTGATCATCTACATTTGAAATAGTCAGAGTACGAACAGTAGGAATAGTCAAAGCCCCACCTATTGTAGAAAGTATAGTTAAAATCAATATTGCTACATAATTTGTAGTCATTGACATCCCAAAATAAAATATTACATGTATAAAGAGTCCTATACAAAATAACTTCTTATGCCCGAATCTGTCAATTAATATTCCTCCAATAAGTACTCCCTGTCTTCTAAATCCTGTAAATACCATTATGATTGTAGCCGCAGCTGTAGCTGATAATAACAGTTTTTCTTTCAAATATATGGCAAAATACGGAAACATCATTGAATATGTTAGTGCTGTTAAAAATGTCCCTATCAGTATTACTAAAAATTGATTATTAATAATTTTTTTATACTTTTGTATTGTGTCATAAACTTTCATTACAAATTCCACCTCTCTATAAATTAAATATACAAGTTAAATTACTAAGGTAATTTTTATTTTAAATATCACAGAATTAAACATTAAAATCCTAATTCTTCATTAATAATAAATATCGTAACTCTTTCTGGTATATACTGTCTACTCATAATAACTAAACTATTACAAATACTGTCTTTTGAATTACAGTTTACACATTGTCCATTTTTTAAACAAGGAGGATTATATTCATCTTTAGCCCTTTTGGCATTTAATGGTGCTGCAACTGTTTTTACTCTTCTAATTCCTTCCTCTATAGAATTTACTATTTTATTAACTCCCACTACAATATATACTTTTTTAGGTCCAAAGAGCATTGCTGATACTCTATTACCTGTATGATCCATATTAATTAATTCACCATCAATTGTTAAAGCATTACTTCCAGTAATAAAAATATCTGCTAATAATGACTTTCTTTCAATTTCTATTTTTTCCTCTTTGGAAATATCTTTCTCAAATCTGTTTAAAACTTTATATTGATTATTTATTAAATAATCGACTAAACCTAATTCTTTTATTGTTGTTGATCCACCAAAAGCGATAAGACTATCACTCGGTATTTTATTTATCAATGCATTTTTTGCTTCAAGTCTATTACTAAAAAAACATGAATTTATATTTCTTTGTTTTAGATTTTTCATGAGCTTATTTATGTCTTTATTTTCCACGTCATAAATCCCCATCTTTCTTCCACCCTTCTGTTATATTAATAATTTAACTTGTTGTGCTAGTAAAAATTATTGATATTTAACTATCATGAAGATTATGGTAATACTAAAAGCAAAAAAATTATCTACAATTCTGAAAATGAATATATCAATCAAATATTAGTTCTTTGATTTTACCTATATCTACATTTTTACCTAAACATTTGTTTATAAAATAACATATATTATGGCTTAGAATCTTAGTTCTCAGCCTTGTTATTATTAACCCCAATAAAGATTTAGTTTTAACATTATTTAGATTTAATTGTTCAGTTAGTTGAGAAATTGAATACTTTATATTTTTACGATTTTTTATATGTGCTGGGGTTGATTCTTGGCAAATACCGTCTACTATGGCATAAACTACTGTAATAAAGTTTTTTATTTTTTTGATTTCTTTGGTAAAATATTTATTGAACTCTAGCATATGTTATCCTCCTATCTTGATTGGTTGTCAATGATAGGTTAACATAATTGCTGGAGTTTTTT
The DNA here is from genome assembly GCA_964447805.1 of uncultured Clostridia bacterium. Lineage (GTDB taxonomy): Bacteria > Bacillota > Clostridia > Tissierellales > DATGTQ01 > CAYUTQ01. Next base: position 14,629 of record CAYUTQ010000015.1, on the reverse strand, counting down.
ACATAGTAAATTTGCTATTATTTTGGTTAATCAACTAGCACAACAGATTAATTTATTCTGTAAGTAACTCCCTTTTTATAATATCAATGATATCTTCTTTTGATAATGAGAACTTTTTAATCAATTCTAAAAATGTACCTGAACATCCAAACGAATCATTTATTCCATATTTTTTTACTATTATATCTTTTCGTTCACTAAGAATATCACTTACTATACTACCTAGACCACCTAATAGATTGTGATCTTCAAAAGTCAATACTTTTTTATTTTTTTCTGCACTTTCAATTATGATATACTTATCAATAGGTTTTAGCGTATGTAGATAAATTAACTCTACCTTAGAAATAAGCTCTGCTTCTTCTAATGCCCTATAAACTATTGATGTCATAACACCAGTGGTCACTATTGTTAAATCGTTTCCAGAAGTAATTTTAATACCTTTGCCTATAGCCAATTTTTCTTTTGAACATGTCATTTTCCCTAAGCCTTCACATAATCTAATGTAAACAGGACCATCAATTCTAATACATTGCTCTAACAATGTTTCAATTTCATCATTATAACCTGGACATATTACTGTCATATTAGGTATTGCTCTCATTATTGCAATATCTTCTAAACATTGATGAGTTGCACCATCTTTACCAATTGATAAACCTGAATATATCCCAACTATGTTTACATTCAAATTTGGATATGCCACACTATTAATTATTTGATCTAATGACCTTGTTGATATAAATTTAGCTAAAGAATTTACAATTAGAATATATCCCATGGAAGCAAGTCCTGCTGCTATTGAAATCATATTTTGTTCTGCTATTCCTACATTTATGAATCTATTTTGAAATGAATCTTTGAATAAACATGTATACGATGCTCGTGAAATATCCGCATCCATAACAATTAACTTTTTATACTTTTTACCTATATCAACTAGTGCATTACCGTATAAATTATTTGTACTTATATTTTGCCCCATTCTTCCATCTCCTTTTCAAGCTCAGAACGTGCTATACTCTTTAATTGATCATTAGGAATCATTCCATGATACTCCACGTTATTCTCCATAAATGAAATTCCCTTTCCTTTTATAGTATGTGCAATTATAACAGTTGGTCTATCCTGATGCTTTGTAGAATCAAAAGCTTTTAATAATTCCTCTACATTGTGTCCATCACAATCTATAGCACTCCATCCAAAACTTTTCCATTTTCCTTCCAAGTCTCCTATATCTAATATTTCTTCAGTAGTTCCATCAAGCTGTAACTTATTGCAATCTATTATTGCTACTAAGTTATTTATTTTATTAGTAGCAGCGAACATAGCGGCTTCCCAAATTTGACCTTCATTTAATTCTCCATCTCCTAAAATTACATAAGTTTTATATTTTTGTCCTTTCAATTTCTGACCTAATGCAAATCCTATTCCAACTGATAATCCTTGTCCTAACGATCCTGAAGACATATCAATTCCTTTAACCTTTCTACAATCAGGGTGTCCCTGCAATGGACTATCTATATTTCTTAAAGTCCATAATAACTGCTTATCAATTATTCCTTTATTAGCTAAGACACAATATAGCGCTGGTACACCATGTCCCTTTGAAAGTACTACCCTATCTCTTTCATCTTTAAAATCATTTAAATTTAATACTGAATAATACATAACCGTTAAAATTTCGACCAATGATAAACTTCCTCCAAGATGTCCTGAATTTGCATTTACTATACTTTCAAATGTATCTTTTCTAATTATGCTTGCACACTTTTTTAAATATTGAATATTATTCACCATATTAACCTCCCGGAAAATCTAAATCATATAATATTCATCAATAAATACTGATGCGAGCAAATTTTTGATGAATATTATATAATTGTCTTAATTATTAACTTTAGCAAGTATAAATTTGCTAATTATACCTACGTTTTTACAATAAAATGAGTTTATCAAATTCAACAATACCCTCAGATGCTCCAACTACTGTTGTGCTTATCGCGGCTATATTATTTCCTATTTCCACAGCTTTTTTCAGCTCATATCCATTTACTAAGGCTCCAAGTAATCCTGATGCAAAAGCATCTCCTGCTCCTGTTACATCTATAGCCTTTATTTTTCTTCCTTCAATCTTATATGAATTTTCTTTGTTTGCAAAAAAAATACCATCTTTCCCTAAGGTAATAATTACATTTTTAATTCCTTTATTAAGAAAATAAGCACTTATTTCTTCTAAGTTACTTTTTCCTGACATTTTTTTTGCTTCATTATAATTTGGAATAAAGAAATCTATAAACTTAAAACTATCTTCAATTAAACTATCATCATTAATATTGTCGTCATAAATTACATCTAATAAAATTTTCAAATTTGGATTTGATAATTTGGCTTTATGAGCTACATCTTTTATTTGTTTATCAAGAGTACTTAGTCCATATACACCACCAATGTATAAATATTCAGCATCATTAAATATATCAAAATTAATATCCTCTATATTTAAATATTCATTAGTACCCAAATAATGTAATATACTTCTTTCTCCACTACTCGAAACATTCACTACGGAAAATGATGTATATTTGTTCTTGATAACTATATTTTTTGTATCAACTCCATTATTAATACATTTTTTTACAATCCAATTTCCTAAAATATCATCCCCTATCGCTCCTATTAAAGTTGTCTCTATTCCCATCTTAGTTAAATTGGTTGAACAATTAAGTGCACATCCTCCAGTATTCCATGAAACTTTTTCTATTGTTTTTAAATTACCGAGAGTAGGCAAACTGTCTATAGGAGATAATATCAAGTCTACAACAATAGCTCCGAGACAAACTATCTTATTCATTTGTTTCACCTATTAATTTCTTCATTCTCATTTTATTTTTTCTAATAATACCTTCTTTCATAAGGTACATATTGATTTGAGGAGTATAATATTTATCAACACTCTCTTCTTCTGGCCAAATTCTTTCCATTCTTTCCTTACTTCCTGCTGTAATTTCTGCTAAAGCTTCAACATAAATTTTAGCTAATTCATGCCTACTCATATATTTAGTTCTAATCGTTGGACAAATATGAGTATATTTATCCCAATCAGTTATCTCGAGGAAAGAATTTAATTCTCCATAAAAAACATCATCAGCTATTTCTGTTCCAGGGAAAGGTGTTAAAAAACACATACGCGGATGTCTATAATTATCTTTATAAAGTTCAATTATAAGTTGCTTTGTAGCTTCAAGTTCTTCTGGTGTTTCATTAGGATATCCTATAACAAATGAAGGGGTAATAACCAATCCCAATTTTCTTCCCATTCTAAATACATTTTTTACAGTTTCTAACGTTATATGCTTGCCATATATTTCATTTAAAACTCTATCAGATGCTGATTCAACACCAACAAGTATTTCTTTACAACCTGCTTCTATCATTAATTTTATTATGTCTTCATTCAATAAATCAACTCTAGTTTGGCATCTCCACATAATATTTATATTTCTATTTTTTATTTCATTACATAATTCTATTATGCATTGTTTATTCGTTGAAAAACTATTATCAACAAATTTGAACAATTTATAATTATAAGTGTTCATTAAATACTCTATTTCATCTACAACTTTTTGAGGACTTCTTTTTCTAAAATTACCTTCTGTTTTAGGAAGTAAACAGAATTTACAATTAAAAGCACATCCTCTACTGGCAAACAAATGGGCCTCTACATTTCTTTTTTGATATTCTGTTACAGGAACTAAGTGCCTAGCAGGGTAAGGAATAGAGTCCAAATCTTTTATATATTCCCTAGCTGGGGTTTTGATAACTTGTCCATTTTGATTTATAAAAGCTAATCCTTTAATATGACTATAATCGCTTTTTGATAACTTTTTACCCTTATTCTTTTCTAATTCTGCCCAAAGTTCTTTACTTGTTATCTCACCTTCTCCAATAGATACAAAATCTATATCTGGATATTCACGTAAAGTTTTTTCATAAGTAAAGCTGGTATGAACTCCACCTATTAATACTGTAATATCCTCGTCTATCTTCTTAACAATTTTTGCATACTTTGCTCCATTTCTATAATTACAAGTTACACATGTTATTCCTACAATATCTGGCTTTTCAGCTTCTATTATTTTTTTCACTTCATCATCTGTATACTTAAATAAATCAGAGCAAATTATTTTTATCTCGTGTCCATCCTGCTCTAATACTGCTGCTATATATAATACTCCTAGTGGAATCCTCATATACCTTGAATCTGATACATCTCCATCTGGTGAAATAAATATTGTTTTCATTCTATACCTCTCCTTCATTATCATTTCCCTAATATTAACAATTCATATTTTAACATATTATTTATAAGCGATTGTAAATCTGAATCAACACGTGGAACTGGTATCTTATAATAATTACTAATTAAGGCAACACATTCTTTATACAAATGTCCCTTTTGAGTCATATATACAAATAGTGACGCTACTTGATTTAAATTATATAAAACGCTATTATGATAATCAAATACCCAACCTTTATTATCCTTAAATACAACTTGAAGATCTTCTTTTAACTTAAAATTTGTAATAAGTGAATTTGGAACTTCAATATTATCTAATTTGTACTCTAAGCAATTATTGTATAACTTTTCTAACATACTTCTTCCTCCCTCCTTAAATTTTCTCATCATATAAATTCTTATATGTTTTTTCTTATTTAAATATTTTTATACTTTAAAAAATCACTTTTAGCTTCTTGTGCCGAATTATATCTTGTTAAAAAATTAAATAATACAGTTCCAGGTATTCTTCTCCAAAAATTACTTTCAGCGTAATTTTGTCTTGTTAACGAAATAAGCTGTTTTTCTATTTTTTCTATATCATAATTATTTGTTGTTGAGTATTCAAACCATAAAGCCATATCTTGGCTTTCATTTGTAATCACTTCAACATTGTAATGTTCTAAATTATTAAATACTCCTGAATCCAAATATAACATAAATCTTCCTGCTCCAAATGATCCTATGTTATTTTTATTTTTAATTAGAAATTTAAATGTTTGAAGAACATCATTTAGAGTTTCATTTGGAAAACCTATTATTAATGAAATTCTAGTCCATATACCAGCTTCCATAATATGTTTTAAGCATTTTTCATATCCACTAACACTTGTACCTTTTCTCATATTTTCCAATACTTGATCTGAACCTGACTCAACTCCACAAAATAGTGCAACGCATCCTGACTTTTTTAATAAATTAAAATCTATTTCTCGTTGTAATCTAAAATGTGCTCTCCACTTAATTTTTACGTTTTTCCTTAACAATTCTCTACTGAACTCTTCTAATACTTTCTCATTAAGACCATTTTCGATTAATAAATCAAATAAGTCTGTATCATATTTATTTATTAAGTATCTTATCTCTTCAACTATTTTATCCATTTGCTTTAACTTAAAATTATTACTTATACTTATATCATGAACACAAAAGGCACATCTACTCCAAGTACACTTTTGCCTTGTTAATGCAAAAGGAATAATTTTCCTTGGTACAAAATATTTATCTAACTCTAAACCTTCAAAGCATGGAATAGCTAAATCAATAGAAGTGTTAATTTGTGTGTTTTCTTGAATAACTAATTCCTTATTTTCATTTCTATAAACTAAATTATTTATATTTATTATACTTTCTCCATTCTCTAACGCTGAGATTAATTGATACATTGATTCTTCGCCTTCGTACAGAATTATAAAATCAAAGAAATCAAACAAATGTTTCCACTTTTGTATAGTTTTTTTTAATATTGTAAATACAGTTCCTCCAAGTACTATTTTAACCTTAGGGTGCTTTCTTTTGATCATAGCCGCAAGCGTAATTCCTGGTATCAATTGTTGTTGTCCAAGTATGGATATTGCAATAATATCAGTTGTTTCATCAATTTTGTTTAACACACACTCCTCATAAAATTGAATATAAGGATTATGTTCTGAATCATCAATAGCCTCTTTTATACATAAACTTTCTTTTTCATTATATGGCATTGTGAAATTATCAAATGAAATTTTTGTGGGATACCAGCGTTTCGAAATTATTTCATAAGCTTTTTCAAGAACATCAAATGATTTTATATAAACATCTATTGATACATTAGCATTTCTTGTATTTGCTTTTGAAATATCTATATTATCTAGCACATAAGCTGGATAATCATATTCAATGTCTTTTTTCTTAATTTCACGACAACATTCCTCTAAATACTTTCTACTTAAAAAATAATCTTGACACTCTAGATTTAAATCCTTTTGCCTTACATCCTTTCCTCTACTCTTTAAATATCCACATATATATGGAATGCCTAACGGTGCCTCAAAAGCATACCAATGCGGAGAAACAAATAACATTGTACTCATATCATTTATACAGTCCTTCCCAATAAATATTTGGGTAATATTCTTAGTAAATATATCCAATTATATACTAATACTTTCATTGAATCTGGTGAAACATCAAACAGTGCTGCAATCCATTTACCGCTACAACTTTTTTGGGTTGAAACAAGTTTTATATATCTTAGCTTATCATTCATACCAATTAGTTGTATTAACCTTTGAGTTTCCATAATTTTACTACTATTTGTAGTTCTTTTATTCCTAAATAATTCACTTATAGTTATTTCTTTTTTAAATCTTTTCAATGTTCTTTCATCAATTAAGCTGCTTATTACCTTATTACTAACTATCTCTTCAAATATCTCATTTACGTAACTTAGTGAAACTCCTACAAACTTATTTAAATCATATTCTATTGATTTATCAATAAAGTAACTCCAATCTATTTCTTTGCTTAATAATATTAAATAAATATCATATAATCTTCTAATAGAATTATGATTAAAGAAATGACAATAAGAAACATGTATACATAAATATATTAATAATAATTCAATTTTCATTTCTTTTACACTAATATCAAACAATTTATCATCTTCAGCAGTATTCCATATGTCCTCTATATTAAACTTTAAAGGATTTACTACAGGCAATAAGTCCCAGTGTAACTCAATTTCAACTGGTCCCTTTACATATAATGCTGTTCTATAATAGTTTTCATCAAACCATGCTTTTGAACAATGTTCTTCCTTATACTTGAAACCATTATTTATAAGAATATTTATAGCTCGATCAAGATCTTTCTTATGGATTAGAACATCGACATCCCCCATCTTTCTTAATCCAATTTTTTTATAAACTTTATCAACTAAGTAAGCTCCTTTAAAAACAATAACTTCAATTTTTTCTAAATCAAATTGTTCTAATACTTTACACAAAACTTTGCATTGCAATGTATTTAGTATTTTAGTTTTTTCATAATCATTTTTGTAATCTTTTTTAATATCTAAGGGTATATTATTCATTGCTTTTATCTTTTCATATATTAAATGCTGCATATTTAATCCATGTACCATTTTATTAAATTCTATAAAATCTATATTTTCTAGTGTTTCATTTCTATTGCATAACAAATTACAAATAGCATCAATTTCTTTCACAATATCACTCCTTATACAGGGTATCGATAAATTCCATAGCTACATATCTATTAGGATATTCCATATAATATGTATCTACATCATTTTTTAATATCTTTGACATAGTTTCAATAGAACTACTGCCCAAAACTAAAGTAGGTATCATTTTCATATTTCTCATCATCATTACAATAGCTGTACTTCTATCCATTGATTTAATAGAGAACTCACAATCTGGTTTAAATTTAGGGAAAATAATGTATTTTAATTTGCATGGTTTACTCATTTTATCTGCAAAGAGATTTGCTAACTCAATACACCATCTTTGTTCATTGTCATCAAAGTCTAAATAAGGATGTGAATATTCATTCTGAATTAATTCAGGAAACATTTTAACTGTATTTATTCTAGGTGTAATTCCTGCAAAATATGGTAATACCTCATTTGTTTTTAAATCAATAAGTGCTATATCATCTGTAAAATACTCATAACCATTATTGGTAAGAGATAAGGATAGAGTCGTTTTACCACTTCTTTGCTCACCAATTAATAATAAAGCATTTTTATTTTTAGAAACTGCTCCTGCGTGAAATGGAATGATGTTATTAATAGTTAACATGTCATGAGTGAAATTATTAATAATCTGATTTATAAGAACTACAGGATATCCTTTATTAGGTATTAAAAAACACTTTATTTTCGGTTCTTCATCTAAAATAAATATATTGCTCCATTTTTCAATTACACCTGGTAACTTTTTAAATTTATCTGATAGATTGTCCATTTTATCTATAATGAAATAATAAGTTAAATCAGTACTATCAAAATTACTAACCACAAACTGTGTATAATACTTTTTCAATTCAGTTATTATACTTTTTTCTGTTATAATACATAATTTGAATTCATATATATTAACATGCAATTTACTATTTTGTTCGTATCCCATATTAAATTCATAATCTAACATAATACTCTCCTTAATATTTTTAATTATAGTCATTCACGAAATTCCAAAAACTTCATCTAATCTAACTTTGTAATCATTAGATTTTGACTTTGTGCATTCATCATAACCTTTTAAAAGAATGCTATTATGTTAATTTAACTCTATAACTAATAAACACTTGTCAATAAATTGAAACTACAAATGAAATTGATATATTAATTAATTTCATTTGTTTAAAGTTATTCATATATGTTTAGAAACAAACAATATGCTTTTAGGCACTTCACCTTCAATTACATAATTATTCTAATATTTTTTTATTTTTAAAAGTATCAATACAAGATTTTACCTTATCGTCAAGTGTATCATCTGTACGATAGTTTTTTTTTATATAATCACATATTTCATTTAAATCTAATCCCTTTAAGCAAAGATCATATATTAGTCTAGCTGTTTTATTTAAAGAATGTATATTTCCCTCATCATCGGATAATAATACACTACCATCCTCTATTTCAATCATCTCAGGGACACAAGGGGACTGTCCCCTTGTGTTGTCCCCTTGTGTTTAAAGAGCCTGATCTAAATCTTCTATTATATCTCTATAATCTTCTAATCCGACAGATAGCCTAATCATACTTTCAGTTAATCCAAATTCTACCAACTTTTCATGAGGATATCCTCTATGAGTCATAGCTGCGGGAACTTCTATTAAAGTTTCACAATCTCCTAAACTCACAGCTAATTGGGCTAATTTAACATTCTCCACACATTTCTTAGCCTCTTCCAAGTCACCATCTATTTCAAAACTTATCATAGCTCCAAATCCATTCATTTGCTCTTTTGCTATACTATGTCCCTTAAAATTCTCTAAACCAGGATACATAACCTTTTTCACCTTTGGATGACTCTCAAGAAACTTTGCTACTTCCATAGCATTTTTTTCATGTTGTCTCATTCTCAAACCTAATGTTTTTAATCCTCTTAAAAGAAGCCAAGCATCAAAAGGACTCATTACTCCTCCAAATTCACACATATAATTAAATTTCAAATTATGAATATAATCTTTATCTTTAGATATTGCAACTCCGCCTACTACATCTCCATGTCCGCATATATACTTAGTTGCACTATGTACTACTACATCTGCTCCCAGCATTAGAGGATTTTGAAAATATGAAGAAGCAAAAGTATTATCTACTACTACTTTAATATTTTTTTCTTTAGCTATTTCTACTACTTTTTTAATATTTATTATAGATAAATTGGGATTTGATGGAGTTTCAAAATATACCACTTTCGTATTTTTATCTATTGCTTTCTTAAATTCCTCTATATTTGTAAGATCTACTATTTTGTGTTCTACATTGTACTGAGGAAGAAGTTTAGTCACCACACTATAACTAGAACCATATAATGTCCTATGAACTATTACATTATCATTAGGCTTTAAAAAAGAAAACAAAACTGAGCTAATAGCAGCCATCCCTGAAGAAAAAGCCACAGCCCCTTCTCCATATTCTAAAGTAGCCATTCTATTTTCAAATAATCTCAAAGTTGGATTATTGCCACGAGTATAAACATAATCATCTGATTGAAAAGACATTACTTTTTCTACATGATTAATATCATCAAATACAAAAGTTGAAGTTTGAAATATTGGTGGATTTAAAGCATTATCAGGATTTTTTCCAGTACTACCTCCATGTATTGTCTTTGTATCAAAATGATAATTTTTACTCATATTATCCCTCCTTAATATTCTTTTGCTTGATTATTACACATTGTGAGCTCTTTTAATATTAAATTCATTTCTTTTTATAAAAAACTAAATCTTTTATACCTGCTAATAAGACTGCTTTTCTATCTTTCATTACTTCAAAAACATTTTCTGCTAACTATTCAGTTACATATAATATATATTGTGTTTATACTCGTCAAAATATAATTCATTACTATCTACTTCTAATTTAATTATTATATTAAAGATATATAATATTTTTTAATTTTATTAGCCATTAATTCCCTACATTCTTCCAATAGTAGATTTTATTAAATGGGCCATAAGTAGTCACTCCTTTCCTCATACCAAAATTAAAAAACACTATCAGCTTTTTTATCAAAAACCAATAGTGTTATTTCTTAAATAAAGTATAGCTTTTTAATTTTGGTATAGCAAGTTATACCAAATAAATTTGGTAACTTGCCCTGTGGGGTTCTGACATTTATATGAAAAGGTGTCAAATTTCGCACTCCTGCCCATTTATTAAGCCACTCCTGGACTACATCAAGTAATCGAGGAGATGAGCAAAAAGGCACAAAGGAAGATTAAAGAGGTTGAATAACAAAATCGTGAGCAAAAAACAGAAAGAGTTAAGTATTCTAAATCAAAAAATTGGGAATATGAACGATAAGCTAGAAAAGTACATTTTATTTTCTAATGATCCACGTTCTAAAATAGTTCTAGAATACCCTAAGATCATTTTTAAGGGTTTTTATATACTTTTATAGCTAAATATTTACAAATTATACCAAAGATGGTAGTCTAGTATTATAAACTAAGTACAGCAAGTGAAAATGGAAAGTTTAGTACTCGAATTATCTGTCAATGCTTATCTTGTTGTAAAACGTTTATGAGAAGGGGAAAGCCTTTATTTTATTATTAAAACATGAGAAAGGAAGATGAAAAAAAGTTTAATTTTAGTTATGGTCTTTACATTGCTATTTAGTTTTTCAGTACAAGTATTTGCAGCAAGTTATGGATTTACTTACAAATTCAAACATCAGATAGCTATGAAAAGTAAAAAAACAGCGACACGATCCTCGGCAATAATAAAATGTACTACCACATCAAATGGAGGAAAAGACCGTTACTTTTCAGTAGAACAATATAAGCATAATGCTTTGGGTACAAACACTTATATAACTTTCTCAAGAATAGGTTGCAAACTTAACCAAACTGATAGTGCTACTTTTAAAACTACGAAGGGAACTTCATATACATGTGAATTTTGGAAACCTACAGCTGAACACAAGGGGACTGTCCCCTTGTGCTTTACAAAACCATTGATTCCTAAAAAGTTTAATCAAAAATTATGTTACTTAAAATATAATGAAACTAATGTCTATTCCTTCCACCATCTTTGTATGGACCTGCTATTTTCTTACCACTTCCACCATCATGAATGCTTGTTTGTCTCTGGTAATGAAGATATCCAGGAGTTGATTTCCATCTTATTCTTGTCTTTATTTTAATAGTATCAGCTTTTGCGGCAACTACAGCCCAAGCAGCTGCAGCTGCTCTTAACGATACCCATGGAGCAACTGCGCTAATTATACCAGCAATAACAGCTACTGAAAGTCCTCCAGTTTTATAAGGTCCCAACCATGTAGTAGACCACCTACCCCAATTATCAGAAGCGTAAGTAGAAGGTTGTCCAATATTTAATAATTGTTTAGAATTCAATAAAATCATATCATTATAAGTCTCTTCTTGAAGTAATTCTCCATCTAAATAAAGACTTCCATTATCATTTACTACAACATGTTGAGTATCTCCACTTAATGATTTAACAAATACTGTTACTTTTGTCTTATCAACAACTCTTTCTAACATATAGTTTTCTTCTTCATTGACGTATATATCAGAAGAAGATATATCTAATTTATCTGCTTGAACTGTAGGGATGTTAATTAAAATCATACAAGCGATTAAAAACACACTAACCATCTTCATTTTACTATCTTTCACAATAATCCCTCCTAAGTTTTATTATTCTTGCAAATACATAATAGATAATATATAATTAACCATATATTATCATAATACCCATAATTTAGAAAATATTTTTTAATTTAAGGAGGACTCATATGAAAAATAGTAAACCATATAATAATTTAGTTATGTTAATTACAATATTTGGCTTGATTCTACTTTTACAAACGATATTTAGGTTAGAGGATAGTTTCATAATATTGTTCTTGATTTATTTTATAAGTGGTGTTTTAATACCTAAATTGGCAAAAGATAAAGAAATAATGTCTAAATATAAAATAATTTTATATTTAACTATTTTTTTATTAAGTAATTTAACAATTTTTTATAAATATGAATTTAAGGATATAAAACACTATCTATTATGGTTTTTTACTATATTGATTTTTAGTTATATACTTAATCTGATATCTAAAACATCAAATAATAAAAAAATATAATTTAATAATAAAAGTTTAAAAGATAATGAGAAACATTTAAAAGTTCGTATAGACGTCTTGGAAGAAACACAAGAGGAAATATCCACTATCTTAAGAACAGCTCAAAATCATTCGTCTAAATTCGCTGAAGGGGTATTAGAAAGGTCCATTACCTATGCAAAACAGTTTTCTAAAAATAAAAATCCTGAAATAGAGAAAGAAAAAATACTAGAAAATATAAAAATATCCCTTGTGGTTTTTAAATTTGGTGTGGTAACTAAATTATAACACAGGGATATTTTTCTATCTAGTAGACTGATTTTATGGATAGTGTCAAGTAATTGTTGGAAAGCAATTAAAAAATATTTTTTTAGTAATATTAGAATAATAACTCCATGATTATATAATTTAATAATTTATAATTTTAATTTTGCTTTACCTTAATAAACCTAAGTTAATAGGCTAGTTTAAACACAAGGGGACAAACACAAGGGGACTGTCCCCTTGTGTTTAATGAATTTGTGATTAATCTAAGGTAATTTAAATCACCTGCAGTAGCAATATTTAAAACTAATTTATTCTCGATTATTTCATAATCATAGCCAAGACTATCTACAACATCAATATTCTTTGGAGTACCTAAATTATGAACCCAACAAGGAACATTTTTCATATAAGCAGCACAACAAGAAGATTTATAAAAAGATTTCACATTATATTGATCACATAATTGAATTAAATCTTTTTCTATTGTTGAGTTTAAAACTTTTCTTTTACTCTCGCTATGTAGACCACCTAGGATTAAATGGCAATTCAAATCTTTGGCGGACTTTACAATTTTGGTAAGCGTTTTAATGTCATCGTTTCTTCCTTCTATAATTGGTCTTAACATAATTGCAGTTTGTCCAAATATTTTATTTAACTCAGTAATAAATTTTAATCTGTTGTTGTATGAAATTCCTCCCTCATTTAAATTTGTAAGTGAATACATTACTACTATCATATGATTATGCTTTAAATTTTTTAACTTATTTATAACTTTTTCGTTGTAAGGAGCTTTTGTAATTATACATATTGGCATTTTATGAGATTCCAAACTCTTAAGTTTTTCAATTGTATTATCAATTTGACTTGGGATAAATGGATCACCATATGTATCATTTATTGAAATAGGAATATAATTATACCACTCTTCGTTTTTTAACATAATAGATTCCACCTTTATTAATAAATTTTTATGAAACTTATAACTATATGAATTAAATACAATTTTTTATGAAAAAGTTTTTTGTTTCATCTTGTGAAAGAATATTCAGTAATTTTGGGGTCTTAAAAAAAGATATCTTGTCAATTTCTTCATCATTTGATTTTAAATCATCTCCATTACCTAAATATTCAACAAGAAACAAAGTGGTCATTTGACTTTTATAATTTAACTTTTTTGCAGTTTCTGTATCAAAATCAAAATTAAGTTTATCTGAGTATTCTTTTATAATTTTATACTTATTAGAGCCAGTTTCTTCTAATAGTTCGCGAAGAATAGCAGCTTTTTTATCTTTATCAAAGTCTTCAATCCCTCCTTTGACAAAATCCCATTCTCCTTTAATATTCTCCTTACCATTAACTCCATTTACTTTAACTTTATGAACTAATAAGAATTTATCTTCTTTAAAAACAATAGCTCCAACAGCTTTTCTAATCATAATCATTACCCCCTTATCTACATAATATAAATGCTAATAATTTAACATACCCACATAATAATTATATTTTAGATAGCTTATAAAAAGCATTTATTAACTTAGTCACCACTCATGAATTGAGAAAATTGTAAAATTCAATGCATTAAGCTATTTTATAATCTATATAACTACTTACTAAATAATATATGAAGGGACACAAGGGGACTGTCCCCTTGTGTTTATAATACTCCTTTGCTATCTTTCTAATC
>CAYUTQ010000014.1:0-53525 GCA_964447805.1 uncultured Clostridia bacterium | reverse complement strand
GTAATATAATAACATATTATTAAATTTATCTTCTCTATTTTTTATAAAATAATAAGTAAAAAATACTTGTATAGCATAAACCAAAGAATGTAATGTATAAGCAATCCAAGTTAAATTAATAGTTTCTTTTAAAAAATCTTCTATAAATTTTAAAGAATCTTTTTTAGGAATAGTTATAAAACTTTTTCCTATAGTTGTATTACTTTTTTGTTTATACATTGAGAGAATTTTAGGAAACACATCTAAATGAGTTATTATACCCTCTCTTTTAGTTGAAAGGCTAGTCAAAATTCCGCTTTTACCCTTTGCTTCTTTATAAACTATAGGAACTAAAGAACTATTCATAATGCTAGAACCCTTTTTCATTCCCTCTGAAACTTCTTTAGAGAATATTAAAAAATTAACATCTTCATAACTTTCTACATAATCCTTAAGAATTTTAAATTTTTCTTTATCACTATTGATTTTGTAAGACATAACTAATAAATTAGAATTTTTTAGATATTCCCTAGTCTTTTCTTTTAGCCATTGCCTATCATACTTTATAGAAAATTCTCCTTCTTCTATATGACCTGATTTATCTGCAGCTAAAATAGCAGAAGCATCATTTCCAATATAGGCTATTCCCTCTTTTTTTAATTTTTCTCCTAATATATCTACTTTAGTACCAAAATCTGGATACTTAATATTTAAATCTTCTAATATTAAATTATAATTTGTAATCTTTAAACTACCATCTTGGTTTTTTTCTAACCCTTCAAAAGTCTTTTCTGGTATCCCTATCTTTCTACCAGTTGCCATACTAAAAAAAAAGCTCTCATCACTTTTCGGTTTCCTAGTTTTAATATTCATAAGTCCTAAATAATAATCATCATTTTTTACCGATTCAATATCTGAAAAATCAAATTCATCTAATACTATTATTACAATTTTTTCATCTTTTCCCCCATAAGCCACTGGTGTAGACAACATGAAAAAAATCAATATAAATATAGTAATTATCAACTTCTTGTTATATTTCTCCATGTAAACACCCTTTTTTTAATAAATTATATAATTTAATATACTAAAAACTCCTAATATTACAGCAAAAATTCCTACGACCATTTTATATCTATGAAATACATTATTTTCTACAGTTTCTTTTGTAACTATTTCTTTATTATCATCTATCACTTTTATCTCATATTTTTCATTGAGCATTGTAAATGTACCTAATAGTATAAACAATATTCCAATTATTAGCAAATGAAACACCTCTTTTTATTCTTGTTTCCCTTTAATACTTTCTATTACTTTATTAATTTCAGTTTCTAAATCTAAATAACGATTGTTTTTAAACAATATTCTATCACTAATACTTTTAGCTATTTTATACTTCCCCATTTTATAATAAGAAAATGCCTTATAATAAAATATTTCATCATTTTCTTTTATCAAACCAGCATAATTAAAATATATTAATGCAAGAGAATAATCTTTTTTCATATAATAAGTTTTAGCTATACACAAATATATTTTACTAATTTTTTCCTCATTATTTAACTTTATGTATTCATTTAAACTTTGAATATAATGGGCTATAGCACAATTATATAACTTATTCTTATAAAGTTGCAATCCTTTTAAATGATAGGCTTCGGCTAATAAGTCTTCTAAATTATAAATTCTAGAAAGACTTATAACTTTATATAGCTTAAGATAAGTTTTACTAGCATACTTATTATTATATTTAGACACCGAATTCAACCAATTTATGCATTTGTCTTTAGCAATATCTCTTTCACTTTTCACAAAATAAGAAGCAGTAATTTTTAAATCCATGCCTCTACTTTCTGCTATATTATTTATTTTACTAGAAAGATAGGTAGCATTAAACATATTTATTCTTCTTTTACCATTTTCAAACATAGAAATATAATTTTTTGATATTTTCTCCCCAGCTAAATCTCCTTGTCTCAATCCTAATTTTTTCCTTAGCATTCTCAACCTTTGCCCTGGTGTTAAAACTGTCATCCCCCTCACCATTCTCCACCCCCAAAAGTCTTTCTACCTTTAAGTATAATTTATATATATTCCTTTGTCGATACTTTTCTGTTATTTACTGGCATAAGAATTTAAAATTACAATATTTATCACAATTCTTACCTTTGCTATAATCCTCAATATTTTTATGCTGAATAACAAAATTGATAAATTGGTTTAATTTATTAATATTGTTTTCTAAATTTTTCTTGCTAATATCTATATCTACAAATTCACCAGTCTCCAAAAGTAACAATCTTGCCCTTTCAACTTCTATTCCATAAATATCTTGAAAAGCATTTACATATAATTGAATTTGGGGTTCAAATTGTTTAATGAACTTTTCTTTATTTTTTACCTTATTTGTCTTAAAGTCTAGTATCTCAGCTTTGTCATCTTTAATATTTATTCTATCAATTATACCATAAATATAATTGGTATTTATTTGATAAAAAAAACTTTTTTCATTATAAATATTATCAAAATTTTCTCTATGGAGTTTCATATAATTTTCTACATAAGGATTTACTTCTTTATATATTTCTTCATTTAATTCAAATCCCAAACTATTTACTATCTTTTCTAATAAATCTTTTTTATCTAAATTACTTTTATAAATTTCACAAAATTTATGTACTATTTGACCTCTAGTAGCTGAATCTAAACTATATTTCCCTCCATTACCCTCATAACTTAACCTATTTACAGGTAATTTTTTATAATAAGTCATATAAAATTTTCTTCTACATTCCTTAAATGTCATATATTGAGAAACTGAAAAACTATTGAAACTTTTTTGATTAAAATTGTCTATATTTTTTAATAAAGGTAATTTATATTTATCAAAATTACCTTCTTCATGAATTACAATATTTAAATTTCTTATTTCTTTGCTCTCTTTTTCAATACCTATTTCATTTATTACTTTCACATCATTAGGTTCTATAATATCGTTGACAAGTTTCTTAAAACCATAGGCTCTTCCTTGATTACCTAATATTAGCTTTTCTTCAGCTCTAGTCATAGCTACATAAAGAATTCTTTTGTTTTCTTCCATTTCTTTTTCCCTTATTATTTGACTTACTTCATCATATAATGGTGCAAAATCTTTATGCTTTATACCTAAACCTATAGTTTTATCAAAAAGTACATCAGATGTATCATTAACAAAACCTTTTGACATTTGAGGTATTACCACAACTTTGAATTGTAATCCTTTAGATTTATGTATTGTCATTAGCTTTACAGTATTTCCAGATTCTGTTTCTACCTTGGCTTGAGATTCTTCTACTTCTTGAGTTCTCATTTTTTCAATATAATCTATAAAATCTTCTATAGATCCATTATATCTTTTATAATATTCTCTTGATATTTCAATAAACTTATATATATTTGCTACTTTTTGTTTACTACCATGTTTAAGCATTAAACTTTCTATATAATAGGTATTTGAAATAAGTTCTTCTAATATTTCATCTACTTTCAACATATCTTTTTTAATTCTTAATTGGTTCAATAATTTATATGCTTTCTTTACTTTTTTATTTTCTCTATCATCTACAAAAGGTAATTCTTCAGCTAGTGCATCCAATAAATTTTCTTTTTCTTTTCTAAGTAACCAATAAATAGTCTTATCTGAAAAACCAAACATAGGACTTCTAAGTAAACCTACCAAAGAAATAGTATCATAGCTATTACTTATACTCTTCAAACCATTTATTAAATCTATTATTTCCTCTTGACTATAAAATCCTTTCCCTCCCAAATTATAATAAGGTATACCATATTCTTTCAAGGCTTCTTCATAAATATAATCTTCTGTTGATGATCTAAATAATAAAACAAAATCTTTATAAGAGTACTCATCATTATCAACCAATTGTTTAATCCTTTTAGCTATGACTCTGCTTTCATAATATTTGTTGTACTCTCCTGGTGTAAAACCTTCTGGTATTTCTAAATCTTCTTTTTCTATTACTTCTACTCTCAATCCATCAATAACTCTGTGAGCCTCTAAGCTATCATATTTTCCCCTCATTACTGTAACAAATATATCATTTACAAATTTTAATACTGGAGATACTGAACGATAATTAGTATTAAGAAGTATAGGTGATTTTTTTGAAACCTCTTTCATATCTTTCATTACATCAAAAAATACTTCCACATCTGCACCACGAAAGCCATAAATAGATTGTTTTGGATCACCAACTATAAATAAATTTTCTCTATCTAACTTACTTTCTCTACTACATAATTTATATAAAATTTTCTTTTGCAATTCATTAGTATCTTGAAATTCATCTACCATTATATATCTATATTTGTTTTGATATTTTTCCCTAATATAATCCTTCTCTAATAATTTCAATACAAGTATTTGTAAATCTTCATAATCTAAATAACCTAAATTTTTCTTTTTATCTGTAAATTTTTTATCTATCACTATAAGTAAATCTATTAAGGTCTTATATTTTTCCCTATACTTAACTTCCTTTACTTTCATTGCCTCATTTATACAATTGTTTAATGCTTCTATCCTTTCTTCTTCATCTTTCATAGTTCCAATCCTAGTTTTTATATAATTTAAGTCTTCTATTATATCATCTTCATCATAGATATTTTTATTTAAAAAATCAATCCAAACAGGATCTTCTTTTAATTTATAAAGTTTTGATCCTTTTTTTGCTTTACCCATTAAATATATTATATTTTCTTTTATAAAATCTATTTGCTTATCTTCTATTTTAAAACTATCTATATTAGCTAATGTAATATCCTTAACTTTTTCAAATGATACTCCTATACTTCTTATTTTTTTATACAAAGTCATCAATGTTTTAACAAATCTATCCAATATATCTACATTAAAACCTTTAACTAAATCATAAATTTTATCATTTTTCTCTATTCCTTCTATTAAACATTTATTAATAGTTTCTTCTAACAATTCATCAGATTCATAATCATCCATTATGCTAAACAATGGATCAATACCACTTTCTATAGGATTTTCTCTAAGAATTTTTCCACAAAAACTATGAATAGTTCCAATATTAGCTTTTTCTAAATCTCTATAAAGTCTATTCCATTTTGGATTTTGAGAAAATCTCTGCCTTATACCGTATCTAATTCTTTCTTTCATTTCTTGACTAGCTTTTCTAGTAAAAGTTATAGCTACAATAGATTCAATTTCTTTTCCTTCTTTTAAATCTCCATTTTCTAATATATAAAGGTATCTCTCTACTAAAACTCTAGTCTTTCCTGAACCTGCTCCTGCATTTACTGAAACATTTTTATCTATAGTAGTAACAGCCATTTTTTGACCTTTATTCAACTTCATGATACCACCTCCTACCTACCATCATATCTACATATATCTTTATAAATACAATATTTATCACATTCTTTTGGATTAATTGAAAAATCTCCTTCTTTTATCCCTTTCATATATTCTTTCATATGATAAATTACAATTTCCTTAAGTTCTTCCCATGCTTGTTCATTTAAAACAGCTTGTCCCCTACGTTTGTTTACTATAGCTTTTTCCTCTTCCTTTACCAATTCAAAATCTACTTTGTTTTTAGAAATAATAATATATCCTGCTGCAATAATATCTTTTTTATTTTGAGCCATTGTATATACTGGTAATTGAAATGATACTCCTTCTCTCATATCTTTCACTTTTCTTATTCCATAAGAAGAAGTTTTATAATCATAAATAATATATTTATTCGTACCATAAACTTTATCAATTCTATCTATTTTCCCTACAAGTTCTATTCCTCCTTCTTCAAATCCAACTTCCATTTCAAAAGCTTTAGGTAACAATTTGTACTTAGATTTTCTCTGCCTTTCTAAATCTGATTTAACTAAGTCTACTACAGTACTTGCCATGTTTTCAATTCTTATTTCCCACAATTTATCTATTTCTACAGTTTCTTTCTTATTTACTAACATTTTTATTATATTCTCTACTTCTTCCAAAGTATTATCCACTTGAAAATATTTTTCTCCTAAAATATCTTTTTCAATATCTTCCTTATATCTTTCATAATACTCCCTTAATGTTTCATGATACAAATCCCCTCTATCTAATGGAGTAAAATCCTCTAAAAATCTCTCCATCTGCTCTAAATTTAAAATATAGCTTAATAAAAACTTATAAGGACATTTTCCATAAGTTTCAAAAAATGTTATGGAAGCCTTTTTATTTTGAGTAATTTTATTTAAATCATCTTTTATATTTTTATCTCCTATAACTCCATTATATTCATTAAAATTTTCCTTAGCTCTAGCTATTTCACAATTATTTTTTTCTATTACTTCATCTAATATATTTTCATCTAATTTATTAAGTAAATTAAAACATTCAGTAGAATTCTTTCCCAAATAGTAATTATAAAAAACATGTCTTGCAAATTCTTCTATTGTAGTTATCTCTTCTATATTTTCTTTTATTAAATAATCCATATTTAAATGAGTATATTTAACTTTTTCTTTATCCAATATATTTAACAATTCATCTAAAAACATAGATAGTATATTTTCTTCATCTCCAGAACAACTTTCAGGATAACTTAAATATAATTTTTCTTTACATCTTGTTAAAGCTAGAATAAACATTAAACTCTCTTTATCTAATTTTTCTTCATATGTCTTTAAATTTAATCCTACTTTTTTTAATGGCAAAAAAGTTCTTTCATTAAAGAAAAAAGTATCTTGTTGAAATTTAGGATATTTTCCTTGAACTAAACCTATGATAAATAATATTTTATATCTAGTTCCTCTAGCCGTAAAAGGAGTTAAAATATTTATTCCTTCATTATTACCAACATTATTTATTATTATTCCTTCTTCTAAATATCTAGTTAAGATATCATAAAACTCATCTATTTTTATTTTGTTATAAATTATAGTCATACCTGTTTCTATTTTTTCCAAAGTTTCATTTAATTTAGCCAATGTGGTAATATCTCTATAAAGCAATTGATAATCTTCCGTAATATTATAAATTTCAATAACTTTATCTATAATATTATAATTATCCAATATTTTCATTGATGCTGCAACAAAATCCTCTATACTACCACTATTGGGTATTATTTCAATTTCTCTTTTTATATCTAATAATATTTTTTCCAAATACTCCATAAATTCTAATTTATCTATATACTTATCTTTTCCTAATTTTATATGTTCTCTATATTTCTCTTTTTTATTAGCTATTATATACATCAATTCTCCCATATTTTCAAAATTTAGTTTCCTTAAAAAAAATTCTATTTTATCTCTTTCAGAACTAGTACATAATTCAAAATAACTACTTTTAATTCTATTAATTAAACTTTGTTTATCATAATTTTTAATTTTCACTTCAAAGATACTTAAAAATTGTCTTGCTATAGGTGTATTCATAAGAAATTTTTCTTCATTTATAGAACAAGGAATTTTTTCTTCATCAAATACCTTAAATACAGTATCCATATATTCATCAGGCCTAGTAACTACTAAAGCTATTTCATTTAAATCCATACCTTTGTTGTAAAATGTCTTTATTTCTTGGGAAATACGTTTTAATTCTAAATATTTATTTGGAGTTTTAACAAGTTCAATAGATAAATTATTGCATATATCTTCAAGAGAAACTACTTCCTTTTCAAAAGTTTTTTCAATTTTAAAACCTAATTTTTTTAAATTATTAATTGTTTCCTTTACTGTTAAACTATCATTTTCCATTTCAAAAGGCATATTTATATAAATATCTACTGGAGCCTTTACTATTTCTTTAAGTAATGCTAATTCTTGAGGCCTGTAATCAAAAAATTCATCAATTATTATAAAATCTAAATCATCAAAAAAGCTTAAATCATGTTGTAAAATTTCAATAGCCTTAAAAAAGCTCTCTTCTCTATCAATTAAATTATTTTTTTCTAAAAAATCTTCATAATAAGAGTATACAAGTCCAATTTCCCTATAAAAAGGTGTATTTAAAATCGTATTATTGAAATGTTCACTAGTGATTAATGATCTTTTTATTTCACCTATTATTCCACTAATAGTTTTTACAAAACCTTCCATGTCTACTAATTCACTATAATATATAATTTTTTCTTCTTTTTTTAATTCTAATAAAAGTTTTGAAATAATACTTTCTTTCATTTCACCATCTACAAAAGTATACAAATGATTCTCTAATAAATTATCTACAATATCATCAAATGTAAATAAATTAACATCAAAAGCTCCTACAACATTTTCTAGAAGAAGTTCTCTATATTCAGTTAATAACTTTCCATTAGGCAAAATATAATAAAATTTATCTCCACAATTTTCCTCAATATAATATTTTGCCATTGCAAACAACTCTTTATTTTTATTATTATTTATAGGTCCATAATAGACTATTCTTTTAGTCATATTCTCACCTCAGATATAAATTATTAAATATATTAGATAAAATAGCACACACTCGTGTGCTATTTGTCAAATACTATTTTTGCTGCCCCTATCATGCCAGAATCATTTAAAAATCTTGCTGGAAGTATTCTCATGCCATTTGGATAATTACAATATGTATTATAATATTCTATCATTCTATCCCACCATTGCTGTTTTGAATTAATAACTCCTCCACCAACTATTAATCCTTGAGGATCAAATATATTTTTAATAGTTACCATAAAAATAGCTAAATCTTGAGTAAATTTATCTATTGCTTTTTTGCAAATAGGATCCTTGTTATTTTTAAATATTTCTTCTCCTGTTTGATATTTACCTGTCATTTCAGTATAATTTTTTTCTATGCCAGTTCCAGATATATATTGCTCAGCACAACCTTTTTGTCCACAACTACATCTTCTACCATTTGGATATAAAATAGAATGTCCTAACTCTGCCCCTTGATAATTACTTCCCCGCCAAACACCAGATTTTTTACTCCAAATACCTCCACCAAGTCCAGTACCTAGAGTTAGCATGATAAAACTATCTAATCCCTTACCACTTCCAATCCATCCTTCACATATAGTGGCTGTATTAGCATCATTTTCTATAAAAACTGGTATATCACTAAAACATTTTGTCATTTCATACTTAATATTAACTCCTACCCAATTGGGAATATTTCCACCATGACATAGTACACAACCACTTTCTGTATCAATAAAACCAGGAATTCCTATACTAATTCCCTCAATTTTTTCATATTTTATTAATTCTTCAATAACTTTTGCTATACCTTTTAACACATCTTTTTTCCCATCTTTATAATTAATTGCTACTGTCATTTTTTTAATAATTTGACCATGTTCATCTACAATACCACCGTTTATTTTAGTTCCTCCTAAATCAATGCCAATAGCTTTTCTCACATTAAGCACTCCCTATCTCAACCTACTTAACTCTATTTTTAAAACTATAATTTATTTATGTAACAATTCAAATTTTAATTTCACAATTATTCTAAATATTCTAAAATAATTTTTGTTTAATAAATTCCTAAATCTAATTTTTTTGATAAATCTCTTAACATGCCAATACCTGCCACCGAATTTCCATTAGAATCCAAGGCTGGACTATAAACTCCAATTCCCATTTTGTTAGGTACTACTCCCATAATACCTCCACCTACACCACTTTTAGCTGGAAAACCTACATCTAATGCAAATTGTCCACTTGCATTGTACATTCCACAAGTAGCCATAATAGTTCTTACAATTCTTGCAACTTTCTTAGGCATCAACCTCTCTTCTGTACCTAAAGTTTCACCATCTCTAGCTATCACCTGTGCTATATTCCCAATATCTTCACAGTCTACTTTTATAGAACACTGTCTAAAATACATATCTAATATTGCTTCAACATCCCCTTCAATAATCCCCTTATTTTTCATCAAATATGCCATAGCCCTATTTTTATCCCCAGTTTTCTTTTCAGATAAATAAACTTCTTCATCTACTACTAAATGATCATTTAATGTTATTTTTTTAAAAAACTCCATAAGTCTTTGGAATTTTTCTTCATAGTTGGAACCTTTAATAAGAGAAGTTACTGCAATAGCTCCAGAATTTATCATAGGATTAGCTGGCTTGTCTATATGAGGCATATCCAATTTATACAAAGTATCAAAACAATCATCTGTAGCCTCTACTCCTATTTTATTAAATACAACATCTTCTCCCCAATCAATTAATGCCAATGCTAAAGCAACTACTTTAGAAATACTCTGTATAGTAAACTTTTTTTTATAATCTCCAGCCTTATAAACATTGCCTTTTACATCAAAAATATAAATTCCTAAATCATTAGGATTAGCTTTTTTTAAAGCAGGAATATAATCCGCTACCTTCCCCCTATTCGTTAAACTCTTATTTTTTTCCAATATACTACTCAATAATTTTTCCATATTAATCTCCCCTAATTTTAATATGCATTAAAACAAGAATCACCTATAAATTCTCGCAATATAGAATTTGGAGGTATAAATTTTTCATTTTCAATATCTTTAAAATATCCCAAAAATTTAAGTAATCGTTTAGCTTCTGAATAATGCTCACTACTTCTATCCACCTTCTCTAATAATGGAACTACATACTTTTTCAACACTGCCAATTCATAAACTAATGCAGAATCAAACATAATATCTGCTTCTTCTTGATAAGGAAATATATTTTTTTCTTCTCCCCTTCTTACTCCATCCCACAACTCTAATGTTCTCATTACATTATGTCCTCTATGTTCAGCATCTCTTACCATTCTTCTAATAAGTCTAGTATCAGTAGTAGGAATTCTATTATGTCCATCAATATTTAACTGAGTTAAAGCACTTACATATATTTTAAATTTGTTCTTCTCTGGAATTGATGAAGTCATTTTAGAATTTAAAGCATGTATGCCTTCTACTATTATAGGATGTGATTCATCTACTTTAATAGTTTGTCCTGACATTTTCCTCTTTCCTGCTTTAAAATCAAATTTAGGCAATTTCACTTCTTCGCCTTCCAAAAGCTTAATTAAATCTTCATTAAGCAATTCTAAATCCACTGCTTCTAATGCTTCAAAATCATAACTACCATCATCATTTTTAGGAGTATCCTCTCTATTTACAAAATAATCATCTACTGAAATAGATATTGGTCTCTTACCATTTACCTTAAGCTGAACAGCTAATCTTCGAGCAAAAGTAGTTTTCCCAGAAGATGATGGCCCAGCTACCAATATTATTTTAATATTTCTATCCTCACAAATCATATCTGCTATTTGAGCAATTTTCTTCTCATGTAAAGCTTCCGAAACTCTTATTACTTCTGCAATAGATCCTTTTTCTATTTTATCATTTAAAGAACCTAAATAACCTAAATCTAAAATATTAGCCCAATCTTCTGCTTCCTTAAATACTTTTGCTAATTTAGGTTGCTCTTTAAATTCTGGTACTGTAAAATCACTTTCTTCTGTTGGAAACAATATTATAGCTCCAGGATAGTAATATTTTAAATCAAAGATATCTGTATATCCTGTAGATGGTGCTACATAACCATTAAATCTATCTATATGATCTTCTATTTTATAAATGTGAATAGTTTTTTTATTTATATGATTTAAAAGTTTAACCTTGTCATCATATCCTTTTTCTTTAAATATTCTAATAGCTTTATCTTTTGAAACTTCTTTCCTCTCTATAGGAATATCTTTCTTTATTATTTCTATCATTTTATTTTTAATCATTTCTATCTGACTAAAATTTATAGATTTATCCTTGTTTACTTCTGCATACAATCCTTCACCTAAAAAATGTTCAATTGTTACATCACATTCAGGAAACAAATCTTCACATGCTTTTATAAAAATTGCTGAAAGAGTTCTTGTATATATTTTGTGACCATCTTTATCTTTTATATCTATAAATTTAATATATTTTTCTTCCTCAATATTATTATATAAATGTACTACCTCATTATCAATTCTAGCTCCTAAATATTTTTTATAATCTTCTCCATATACTTTTCTTGATAAATCTTTTAAATTCCAATCTTTTTTAGCTATAACTTCCCCTTTCCCTTCCACATAAACCTTTACTGTATCCTGCATATTTTATCCCCCCATATATATTATGATTTTAATAAAAGTTTGAATATTATTATATATTATATAGTATTAAAATCAAATAAACCACTTTCATAAAAAAACAGGGACTAATTAGTCCCTGTTTTTTAAACCATTGGTCTGCTTGGTTCAGAAATATTAGATAATGCATCTCCTGCTTTATTAGCCAATCTATCTCTTACTGCTAAATCTCCAATAGCTACAATGCCTACTAACCTATCTCCTTCGACTACAGGCAGTCTCCTAATTTGATATTGTGACATTAATTTTGAAGCCTCTGTTACACTAGTTTCAGATGTAACAGTAATTGGATTTCTAGTCATAATATCACTAACTAAAGAAGTGCCTTGAACATTTTTAGACAACCCTCTGACAACAATATCCCTATCTGTCACAATTCCTAAAAGTTTTGATGTATAATCACAAACTGGTATACTTCCTACATTTAAACTTTCCATTTGATTTGCAACATCATTTAGATTACTCTCTGGCTTAGTATATTGTACATTAGTAGTCATTATATCTTTTATTTTCAAACTATCATCCTCCTTATCTTTATATAATATTTAATAATTAGGATGTGTAATTTGAAGTTTTTTTAAACATTTAACCAAAATATTTTTTCTCTATTTGGGTTAAGTCTTTTTCTGTTGATGCTACGAATCCTTTTCCATTTAAATATTTTAGATTATTAGATAAATTGTTAAATACTACTTTATAACCATGAAGAAATTGACTTTTTAAATTATATTTTTCTTTAAAATAATTATTTACTTTTTTATCTCCATATTTTCTATCTCCAACAATAGGATATCCTATTGAAGCTAAATGAGCTCTAATTTGATGTGTTCTTCCTGTAATTAAATCTACTTCCAATAATGAATAGTCTTGTCTTATTTTTAATGGTCTAATAACAGTCCATATCGCTTTTGCTCCTTCTACTCTATCTTCCATTACAGCTACTTTATTACTAGCTTTATCTTTAATTAAGTAATCTTTTAATACAATTTCTTTGTCAATGTTGCCCAAAACCATACATTTATAATACTTTTTCACATAACCTTTTTTAATATATTCATTCATATTTTTCAATGTAGAGTAATTTTTTGCTCCTATTATTATCCCACTAGTGTTTCTATCTAATCTATTGCATATAGCTGGAATAAAAGTTTTCTCTTTCTGTGGATCATAATCTTTTTTATCAATTAAATAAGCAATCATACCATCAACTATATTATCACCATTATTATTAGCTGAATGAGACAAAACACCTTTTGGTTTATTAATTAGTAAAACATTCTTATCTTCATATATAATATCTAATTTCATAGAACTTTTAATTTCTTCTTTCTCTTCAATAAATTTATTTATAGTCTCATTAGCCAAATAAAATTGTACAATATCTCCTTCTTCAATAATATCTTTTGGTTTTACTCTTTTATTATTAAGTTTTATTCTTTTCTTTCTAAGCATCTTATAAATAAAACCCTGTGGAGCTTTAGCTAGAAACTTTTTCAAAAATCTGTCCATTCGTTGTCCACTATCATTTTTCCCAATTTTTACTTCTTTCAAATTTACTCACCTTTTTCTTTTAATTGTGCTATAATCATATTATATACTAAAAAGTATTTATATTAAAAACAAGGTATCTTTTCTATTAAGAGGTGGGAAAAATGAGTAAATTTTCAGAAAAACTAAAAGACTTTTTATATGATGCAACTGATTATCTAATAATGATTGGAGTAGTCGCAGTGGTAGCAGGAATTATAGGTTGGAGACTAGATATTTTGTTTGCAAGTGATACACTTGATGATCAACCTGAAAAAAATAGTATAGTAACTTCAAATAAAAAAAATACTACTAATAACTCAGAAAAAAAAGATGATAAAATCATTAAAGATAAAAAAAATGAAAATTCAAAACTAGATAAAGAATCTAAAAAAACTGAGAATGAAGAACAGAAAGATGAGATAGTGACTATATCTATTCCTGAAGGTGTTTCTAGCGAAAAGATAGCAGGTATACTCCTTGAAAATGATTTGATAAAGGACAAAAAAGAATTTCTTGACACCGCTGCAAATTTAAATTTAGAAACAAAATTAAGACCTGGAAAATT
The DNA here is from genome assembly GCA_964447805.1 of uncultured Clostridia bacterium. GTDB lineage: Bacteria > Bacillota > Clostridia > Tissierellales > DATGTQ01 > CAYUTQ01. The sequence continues at coordinate 39,280 of CAYUTQ010000014.1, read as the reverse complement.
TGAAATAAAGCAAAATAGTACTTATGAAGAAATTCTTCAAATTATCACTAAATAAAATAGTAGCCTAAGGCTACTATTTTTAATATTTTTCATTTATATAATTATCTATTAAAGAAATTTTCTTTTCTTCTATAAATACACCTTCTTCCCTTAAAATATCTAAGAGCCACAAACTTTTAGAGTGAAAAATTGCATCTCTATAGTCCAAAAGAACTATTTCATACAGTTTGTCATCTAAATACTTTGATTCAGCTTTAATAAAATAGGCTTCTACACCTTCAAAATTTAAATATCTTAATAAACTCAATGTTGCTTTGTCCTTTTCAGAATAATAAGCATTTCCTTTATTTAAGTAATAAATATAATATTTACTATATTCTTTTGACCTTTTTATATCTTTTGCCAACATAGTATAATACTTAGCCAATACATTATAATACTGATAATTATACATTCCCTTTTCATAACTATCAATTTTAGAAAAAGGTTTTACATTCATTGCCTGAATAAAATCAAAATTACACTCTAAAAATTCTCTTTTATTAATATCTCCATTAGTATATTGAATAATAAGAGAATCTCTATTATCAAAAAAGGTCTCAAAAATACCACTTCTTTTACAATAAGCCACTTAAAAACACCCTATCTAATTTATAATTCTCTAATATTATTTTTTATAATACTCATATTATAACATTATAGTATCCTATTTTATAATTTTTTTACTTTTCACTTGAGTATTTTATTTAATTCTTCTTTTGTCAATTCTCTATAATCTCCTGGATCTAAATCATCATCTAACTTTAAACAATCCATAGAAATTCTTTTTAGATATATTACATTCATACCAATAGATTGAAACATTCGCTTAACTTGATGATACTTTCCTTCACAAATAGTTACTTGCACCTTAGATATAGAACCCCTGTTTATTATTTTTAATTTTGCAGGCATAGTCTTATACCCATCATTAAGAATTAACCCCTGTTTAAATTGTTCAACATTTTTTTCTTCTACCTTCCCATCTATTTCTGCATAATAAGTTTTTGGTATCTTTTTTTTAGGAGATAAAAGTTTATGAGCCAATTTTCCATCATTAGTCAAAAGAAGTAATCCTTCCGTATCTTTATCAAGTCTGCCTACTGGAAATGGCTCAAATATTAAATATTCTTCCTCTAATAAATCTAATACAGTTCTATTCATAACATCATATGTAGAAGAAACTACCCCATCAGGTTTATTCATCATTAAATAAATATACTTTCTATAATTTATTTTTTCATCATCAAATTGAACAATATCCTCATAAGGATTCACTTTCATAGCTCTGTTTTTTGCTATTTTATTATTTACTTTAACTCTTCCTGCTTTAATAGCTTTCATTACATCTTTCCTACTGCCATAGCCCATATTAGAAATTATTTTATCAAGCCTTTCTTTTGTACTCATACACTCACCCTCTACTTAAATTTTTACTAGCCTTTTGAATATTTTATTCAAAAACACATAAAATAATGGTATTAAATAAAAAAGAAAGGAGATATATAATGAAAGTTGAAAAAACAGATAAATCTTTAAAGGGCGTAAAATGCATAGTAAACACATGTATTTACCATGAACATGGAAATTCTTGTTCTGCCTCTAATATAGAAATACAACCTCAAAATGCATCTTCTTCAAAAGAAACTGGTTGTGCTACCTTCTCTCCTCACAATAAATATACCTAGTTATTGAAGAATAGACAGGTATATATCCTGCCTATTCTTCAACTAGTTTTATTGTATCTTCTTTTATACTTTCAGGTACCTCTTCCACGACATAATCTAACCCTATATAAAATTTAGTATTAAATTTTTCACTAATTTTTTTCAATGCTTTAGTCAATTTTTCCAACTGTTCATCATTTATATCCATAATCTTATATATTCCATCTACATATATTTTTTCCAAATCATAATCCATACTAATAATTCCACATAAAAATCCATAAAAGGATTCAATACTTTCAATATCAAAATCTACAGCATTAATAAGCCTTACAGAATAATCTAAACTAAATATATGTTCATCATCTACATCTACAAAAACTATATTTCCATTTCCTTCTTCAATATCTTTGTTAGCCATATTAATAAGCTGCTTAGTTTTACCACTACCTTTTGATCCACAAATAAAATTCACCATCTTGGTCCCTCCATCCCTATATTTTTCTTCTATATATATTATAAGTTCTACATATAATTCTATTTTCCTTCATGTTTTTTATTTTTTAAATCTTATTAATGCTTTTCCATTTAAATAATTCCATTTTATACCTTGGAATGTGTTTCTTTCCTCCATTTTTAATACAATCTCATCCCTTATCTTCCACCAACTTTCATTCCAATTAACAAATAAAGTATTCTCCTTTGGTGCTCTACCTATTATCCTTTGAATCACTATATTAGGACTTAAATATTCTAAAAATGTAATTACCCTTTCTACATATTCATCTTTTGATATTATTGAAATTTCTCCATTTTTATACATTTCACCTAAAACAGTATTTTCTACAATGTAAAGAGCATGGAGCTTTACTTCTTCTACTTCCAATGCAGAAAGTATTTTTGCATTTTCTATTACATCATCCATATTATCCCAGGGAAGATTTAAAATTAGATGAGCACAAGTTCTAATTCCATATTTCTTATTCTTAAGAACTCCATCTATAAATTCAGCTAAAGTATGCCCTCTATTAATTTTTTTTAATGTATGATAGTTTACTGTTTGTAAACCTAACTCTATTGTTATATCTAGATTATATTTATCTCCAACTTGAGCCAAAAATTCTAAATAATCATCATTAATAGAATCAGGACGAGTAGATATTGAAATACCCACTACATCTTCTAAAATTGATTCTTTTACTACCTTTTTAAAATCTTCTAAAGGCATATATGTATTAGTGAAATTTTGAAAATAAGCTATGAATTTTTCTGCACCATATCTGTTTTTTATATAATCTCTATTTGCCAACATTTGTTCTTCTACAGTCAATTTGCTTGATAAATTTTCAAAAGAACCTCCCTCTTCTCCACAATATATACAACCTCCAGTACCTACGCAACCATCCCTATTAGGACAAGTAAGAGGTAAACTTATAGGCAGTTTATATACTTTTTTCCCAAATCTTTTTTTTAAATATTTTGAATACACATTGTATACTTTTATATCCATAAATTATTCCACCTTTATAATTCTAAAACCTTCTTCAAAATATGAGCTAGTCCACTTTCATTATTTGTTTTTTCAGTAATAATATCTGCTGATTTTTTTACCATTTCAGTTCCATTTTTCATAGCTATGCCTAATCCAGATTTTTTAATCATCTCTATATCATTGTTATCATCACCTATTGCTATTATTTCTTCTCTTGATATTCCTATTTTTTCTGCATATTCCTTCAAACTTAGCCATTTACATCCTAAAGGATGCATCATTTCTAATAACCCACCAGATGAAGTTATATTATATATAATATGAGAGCTATACTTTTTTGGATATTTTTCATTTATTCTTCTACAAAAACCTTTCAATTCATCTTTTTTACCTACATAAACAACTGTAAGAACTTTTGGCTCTTTTACATTTAACAAATTGTCTACTTGTTTATATCTTTCTGTATTAAAAGTCATATAATCACCATATTTTGGATTGTTCCTATCCAATTCTATTAATATATCATATCCTTCATAATAGTTATCAACATGAACTATAGGATATAAACCCTTCTTTCTTCCTTCATTTAATAAGGTATGGAAATCTTTTACATTTAAATACTTTTTTATCAATACAGTATCATCCTTAGATCTTCTAACAATATTACCATTATTAGCTAAAATAACCAAACCATTATTTACATCTCTAACAAATCTCTTTGCAGACCAATACCTTCTACCTGTTGCAATAACTATTTCATAACCTTTATCCAATAGTTTTTTTAATACATTTCTATCTTCCATAGAAATATTTTTTTCATCATCAAGCAAAGTTCCATCTAAGTCAATAGCAATTAATTTATATTTCATTTCATCACCCTATGATTATTTTATAACTTTTATATTAAACTATATTTCATAAAATTTCAAAAAAGATTTATAAATATAATAATGATCCATCACTCCACCTAGTTCTCTTACAGAATGCATTGCCAATAATGGATTTCCTATATCTACAGATGAAATATCCAAATGAGATGAAGAAATAGGACCTATAGTTGAGCCTCCTCTTTTATCTGATCTATTAACAAATTTTTGCACTGGTACTTTTGCAGCTCTGCATATATTCTCATATACAGCAGTAGAAAAACTATCTGATGTATATGATTGATTTGCACTAATTTTTATAACTGGTCCTTTATTTATAATAGGTCTATTAGTTGGATCATGTTGCTCTTTATAATTTGGATGTATTCCATGAGCTGCATCTGCTGAAATAATAAATGAATTGTACAATCCTCTAAAGAAATCTTCTCTATTCTTTCCTAAAGAAAACATAATTCTTTCAAGTATTGTTCTAAGCATTGGACTGTTTGCCCCTTGTTTAGTCATACTACCTACTTCTTCATTATCAAAGCAAATCATAACATTAGTAGCTTTTCCTACTTCACTTTCTATAAGGGCTTTTATTCCTGCATGTACCATAGATAGATTATCTAATCTACCACAAGATATAAATTCATCATTTAACCCTATTATACTTCCTTTTTCATATTCATATAAAAATAATTCAAAATCTAAAATTTCTTCTGGAGCTACATCTAATTTTTCACTTATAAGTTTTAATAAATAATTATTTTTTTCAAATTTTTCATTTACCATAGATAATAAAGGTAAAGTTTGAGTTTGAGTATTTAATTTCACTCCTTCATTTACTTTATTATTCATATGTATAGCTAAATTGGGAATTATCATTATTGGTTTATTAATATTCAAAAGTTTGTACTCTGGCTTTAAAATATTATTTGACTTCAATACAACTTTACCAGCTAAAGATAGTGGCCTATCAAACCATGTATTCAAAATAGGTCCACCATATACTTCAGTATTTAATTTCAAATAATTGTTTTCCACAACCATTTCTGGATTAGGTTTTATTTTAAAAGTAGGTGAATCAGTATGAGCTCCTATAAGTCTAAATCCTTCTTCCTCAATTTCCCCATTTCCTACTACAAAAGCAATCAGAGCCGATTCATTTCTAGTAACAAAATATTTTCCTTCTTTTTTAATTTTCCATTTTTTTCTTAAATCTAACTTTTCAAATCCTTTTTCTTTTAAATTTTTTTCAATATTTTCTACAGCATGAAAAGAGCTGGGACATCCATTTAAAAATTCAAGCAATTCTCTTGCTAATACTTGTTCTTTACTCATTATTAAACCTCCTACTATTTTATTCTTTATTTAAAGAAAGTACCTCAGGCCTAAGCCGAAGTACTTTTTTTGATATTGTTTTTAATATTCTTCATCATCTTCAAATTCATCACAATCATCATAATCTAAATCAGAAACATCAAAGTCTTCTTCTACAAACAATGTATAAAAAGCCTCTGAAACCACATCAAATTCCTCATCATCTTCAATGTTTATTAAATCAATGCCATCCTCATCTTCTACATATTCATATAAGAATACTTGATCATCATCATAAGGTAGCAATGCAATATATTCTTTGTCTTCTACTTCAAATATACCTAATATATTACATTCAATTTCGGAATCATCATCTAATGTAAGATAAACTGTGTCGAATTCATCACAACAATCCTTGTAGTCTTCCCCATCATGATTACAGCAATCACAATTTTCATCATGCTTTTTAGTCATAATCATTCTCCTTTACAATTATTTTTTATTTTCTATTATAAGTATATGCATATAATACCCCATATTAATTAGTAAGTATACATAAATATATAATTTTTGTATATTCTACTATAATCATTGATAGGTTATTATATCATTACTATTTCCAAATACATCTATAACTCTCAAAAACACAGTCCTCTTTCCTTCTTTTTTAAATAAATTTAATTTTATATAATCATTAATTTTATAATTCCCATTTTCTCTAAAATCTTGCCACCTAAAAATAGGTGTTTTACCATCATAATCTGGATCAATTTCTATATAATCAATTAAAGCCAAAGAATCTTCTTTTAATATTTCTAATACCAATTTCTTATCTTTATCACTTATAGCCAATTTTTCTATATTTAAATCATAATTTTTCAATTTAATAATTAGAATTTCTTGTTCTTTTTTCTTTTTTCTTTCTATAAATTCAATAGTTAATTTCCCATTTTCATTTTTCTCATTTTCATCCATATCTTGAAATAAAAATTGATTAGCTTTATTATCTATAAGTCTCTTTTTAATTGTTAAAGCAGAAGAAGTCCCTATATCAGTTAAAATCCATTTCCTATTGTTTTTTTCTGCTACAATACCTGTAGTTCCACTTCCTGCAAAAAAATCTGCTACAATGGAACCTTCCTTTGATGATGAAAGAATAATTTTTTTTAGTAATTTTTCTGGCTTTTGAGTAGCGTATCCTACTCTTTCATTAGATGTTCTTCCTACCATATCAATATTCCAAACATCTTTTGCATTTACTAAAGTGTACCAACCTAATTCATCTTCAAATTCTTTTACTCCTTTAAATCTGTAAGGTTTAAATTTTCTATTATAAGATTTTTCTTTTTGAGGATTAAATATATATTTTTTAGTCTTTGAATAAAAAAGAATTGTATCGTGTTTTCTAGAAAAATATTTTTTACTTACTCCTCCAGATTTATAACTCCAAATAATCTCATTTAAAAAATTTTCTTCTCCAAAGATCTCATCCATAAGTATTTTTACATAATGAACTACTCGCCAATCCAGATGAACATAAATACTTCCTTCATCACTTAAAAGTTCCCTCATAATATATAAACGTGGATATATCATTTTCAAATAAGAAATTAAACCCTTTTCCCACATATCTGTATATGCAAACTGATTTATAGTAACTTTTTCTCCTTTTATTTTCAAATCAATTTTTGATTTATAATTTGCTTTAGTTAAAAAGGGAGGATCTATGTATATTAAATCTATTTTCCCTTTCAACCCTTCTTTCAATAAAGTTTCCATTACCAAAAGATTATCAGCATAAATAAAACGATTATTCCAGTCCTTTTCTATAAACTCTCCTACTTTTCCTCCCAAAACCCCTATATCATTTTTGAAAGGTACAACTACCTCCTTTGTTACAACATTAGGCTTTCCTGATTTCATTATTATATTTTCTGCTTTCCTTTTCCCTTCATGTATAATATTAGGAAGTTTCTGTATTATATATTCAATCATATTTACCCCCAATCTGACACACTAATAAAGTATTATATATTTATATTATATAATATACAGCTAAGTTTTTGTAATCTATTAAAAAAATCATTTATACTCTAAACTTTATATTACTTCTATTATATTATATAATTTTAATAAAGAAGATAAGTGGAGGCGATAAATTTGAATATTTTAAATTCTCTAACTGTTAACCTACCTGAAGATGTAAAAAGGCTAATAATTTTTGGTGATTATGACAAAGCTTTAGACTTAATAGATATCTACATAGAAAAAAATATACCTCAAATATTAAAAAATAGGTTAACTTTTGAAAAAGATAGAATAAGAAGATTAAAACAGGATTATATTTTTACTTATGATGAGGCCCTAGATTTGGCAAAAAACAAAATTAAAAATTTTACAAAAAAAGAGTTAGACTATATGAAAGATAATAGATTTGCAGATTGGATCTATATAAATGGTCAAGTAATGTTCCAAAAAAATTTTTTAGAAACTATTATAAATGTTAATACAGAAATCGAAGATAGACTAGTTGACAATATTAAAAAAGATAAAGCTGGAGAACTATTAGATAAAACTATTGATGAAATAATGCATAATGGAGGAAAAAAATATTATATACATTTAAAAACAGGTCTTAAACTAAAAAAAGATCAAGCTAGAATAGGAGAAATAGTTAAAGTTCATATTCCAATTCCACGAGATGCTCAACAAATAAAAAATATTAAAATTTTAAATACATCTCATAAGCCCAAAATAATTTCTCCAAAAAACCATTTACAAAGAACTATTTATTTCGAAGAAAGACTAACAAAAGAAACCAAATTTACTGTAGAATATTCTTATGAAAATCACATTAAATACAATGAATTAGATAGAACTATAGTATCTACTAAGCAACCAAGTTTTTTTACAAATGAAAATCCGCCTCATATTATTTTTTCTCCTTTTTTAGTAAGTTTAGCAAAAGAAATAATAGGCGATGAAACCAATCCTCTAATACAAGCAAGAAATATATATAACTATATTACAAAAAATGTTCAATATTCCTTCGTAAGACAGTATGCAGCTATTACTAACATATCTGAATATGCAGCTTACAATTTGAAAGGAGATTGTGGACTACAAGCTATGCTCTTTATTACTTTATGTAGAATAGTAGGTATTCCAGCTAGATGGCAATCAGGTCTATATACAAATCCTCATTTCATAGGATGCCACGATTGGGCCGAATTTTATATAGAACCTTATGGTTGGCTGTTTGCTGACCCTTCCTTTGGTGGCGGAGGTTTTCGGAAAAAGAACGGGAAAAAATGGAACTTTTATTTTGGAAACCTAGATCCTTTCCGAATGGTAGCAAATTCAGAATTTTATTATAACTTTTATCCTGAAAAAAAATATCTAAGATCTGATCCTTATGATAATCAAATAGGAGAAGCTGAATACTTAGATAGACCTATTTTTAATGATGAATTTGAACCTATCATGGAAATAATAAAAATAAAAGAGTTAGTTTAAAATAACAAGTATAGGGATGGCCTTTATTAATCCAATAACCATCCCTACTTTTATCTAGATAAAGAACTTCTTTCATCTTCCATAGGTAAATCCATAATTCCCATTATTTTTTCAACTGATAATAATGAATTTTGCATATCTATTATAAAATTACTCATATTTCTGCACGAATAATTTACATTTCCTTGAATAAAAATAATAGCTATAACTGTACTTATATCTGTAATACCTTTTATAAATAAATATATTCCAATTAAAAATATTCCTAAACAATTAAAAATATAAAAAAAATTATTAATCGCTAAAAACTGTATTTCTACACGATCCCTTTTAATTATATTCTTGGACATTTCCTCGATTTTTTCCATATAAACATTGTGAATATCTTTCATATTAAATAATTCTTCTGTTTTATTGTATTGTGTAATATTTATACCCAATTCACTCATTTGTTCTTGAACTATATTATTTTCTTCTATAAGTTTTACATTGAATTTTCTATTTACAAAAATAGTCAATATATCTACTATTAGTACAATACAACCTATTCGCCATTCAAGAAAAAATATTAATATTAATGATACAATACATTGAACTAATGCGAAAATTAAATTAAACATTTGATCTAAATAAAAATTATTAATAATTTTTATATCATTATCAACTATTGAGATCAAATCCTCTTTATAATATTTATTCTTTATACATTTAGATATTCTTTTTTTTATATCCTCTATTGTCTTAGATACACAATTTTTCAACATATATTGACTAACAAGTTCTATTAATAACCCTACAGCAAAAGTTATCCCCACAATGGCTATAGATTTATAAATATATTGAATAACTCCCTTAGTAATACCATCAAAAACATTTTTGCCCACAAAGGCAATAACAATATTAGAACAAACAGATATAGTTATTGCCTTTATTAAAATGAAAATATAATATTTTATTTTTCTTGCCCCCATAAAAGACATCACTTGGTGAATACTATCTCTTCCCATATTCCCTACCCCCAAATTTAATTTTGACTAAATACTCAATAAATATAATAATTCTTTAAATCATATTTTTATTATTAAACTGGTTTTTCAATATCTATATCTAATATTTTAGAAGCATAACTAATAACAGACTTTTCCTGTTGATAAACAGTAACAAACATAAACATTTCTTGAAGTGAAATCAATAAACATTTCATTAAGCTTATAGCAGCTATAAATCCACCAACAGTCATTTCATCTTTAGTTACTAAATAGCCACCATAAATAAAACATAATAAAAAAGGCACAAGACTTAACATCCTCAATATAGGTGTTAAAAAAGGCTCTATATCTTTTTCTGGTGGCTTTATCACATTTTTTTCAAATTTTTTTAAATTTAATTCTTGTAAACTAAAAACCTTTAAAAAATAAATACCATTAATCAAATTTTCGAAAATAAAATTAATTTTATTTTCTTTATTTTTTTCAGAATGTTTTTCCATAGGATTACTTAACTTACTTATTAAAAATAAAAAAATTGTTATTGTAACCATAGCAAGTAGAATGAATTTCCAGTTAATTGAAAAAGCATAAATGAAAGCCATTATAAAAAAAATTATCTGACTTATAATATTGGGAATCAAACTGACCAATTCTGATAATATAGAAAAATTATAATTTATTTTTGATATTAAATTTTCTACATCTTGATCTTCCTTTTCATATACATATGACTTAAATATATGTCCTACTACATCATTTTTTAAATCATAAATTGAATAATTAACATATTTAGAAGATAAAATCTTTTCAAAATAACTAAATATAACTTGTCCTATAGCTATTACTATAATCAAAAATAAAGATTCTTGAAAATAATTTAAATTCATGTTCTTTACAATATTATCAGTAAAATTTTGTATTCCATAAATTAAAGCAATATTTAATAAAATACTTACTAATCCAAATACAATACTTAATACAATCCAAAACTGATAAGGTTTTAAATAAGATAAAAATTTTGATTTAATATTATTCATTAATTATCTTTAATGAGATAGTATACTATCTCACTAAATTTTCACTTCCTTTCATTTTATAAAATTTTATATAACCAATAAAAAATAAGAAATCTCCTAAAGTATTTATTTTCTAATTTTACCATTATAATGTTATTATACTTCTTATCAACATCATTATTCAATAGTAATATTGTATTATCAATCTCTTTTTTAAATAAAATAGTAACTATTTTATTTAAAATTAAGTGATATTCCTTATCCAACTCATTTTTTCCCGTTTTTTCATAAATTCGTACTTTTTTCATTTTTATGGTATAATTAAATATGTAGTTTTTTGACGAATAAGAGTGAGGTTTGTTACATCAAGGAGGGATATTATGTTTTTCCAAAAAAAAGAAAAGAAATATGATCTCATTGTTGACAACAAAACTACAAAACAAAAAAAAGATTTAAATCAAAATATTGCATTAATTAAACAAAATGAACAAGCTGTTCTTAACAAATTAAATATTAGTATTGAAGAAACAGACTATCAAATGGAAACCTTAATAAATATCATTGATGCAATATTTAAAAGAATAGAAGAACAAATGAATTCTATCACAGAAGTAGTCAATGAAATAAGTAATTATTCTGCAATGGCTGAAGAATTAACTGCAAGTTCTAATACATCATTTCAAACAGCACAAAGTACTTTAAAAGTTGTAGAAGAAGGAAACAAAGCTGTTTACGATACAATTGATGCAATGAATGATATTAATGAATCTGTTTCTACAGTTATGGTGGAACTCAATGATCTGAAAACTAGTGCTTCGCAAATTGACAATATTCTCAATATAATAAAAGATATTGCTAATCAAACAAACTTATTGTCTTTAAATGCTTCAATAGAAGCAGCTAGAGCTGGTGATGCAGGAAGAGGTTTTGCAGTAGTTGCAGATGAGGTAAAAAAATTAGCTGAAAGAAGTGCAAATTCAGCCGATGAAATTTCTACAATTATCGAAAATATAAATAATAGTATTAACAATACTGTTAATGCTATAGGTAAAAGTAACAAAAAAATAACAGAAGGTACAAATATTGCTGACAAATCAAATACTTCTTTTGAAAAAATTCAAGTCTCTACTAATACTTTACTAAATACCATGAATGAAATAAATGATGCAATTTCTAGTCAAACTAAAAGTTTAGAATCCATTATTTTATCTACTGATGAAATGTCTACAACATCTGAAAAAACTATGTCTATGATAGAAAGTGCTTTAATGAATACTCAATTTGCAAAATCAGCTATAACAACTTTGTTTCAAATATCCGATTTATTAAATATAATAACACAAGAATTAATAAACAAAACTACAGATGTTAAAGAAGAACCTATTTCTATTCACTTTTATAATCCAGGTCAAATTCAAGATTTCGACCCTGCCACAGCAAATAGAGTAGATAATACCAGATTACTAAATAATATTCACGCAGGACTGTTAAAATTTAATGCTAGTGGTGATATTTTGCCTTGTATAGCTAAAAGTTGGCATATAGAAGATGACAATTTAACATGGATTTTTAATCTAAGAAATGATGCAACTTTTCACAATGGAAGAAAAATAACTGCCTATGCTGTTAAATACTCGCTAGAAAGAGTATTATCTCCAGAACTTAATTCACCAAATACTTGGTTTATAGATTACATCGAAGGTGCAACAGAATACATGAATGGACAAACTGACGAAGTTAAAGGTATTCAAGTTTTAGATGAACATAGAATATCCATTAAACTTTCTGTACCCTTCAATGGATTCTTATTATTTATATCCCAAAGTTGTTGTGCTATACTAGATAGTCAAGAAATAAAAAATGATAACATTGTAGGTTGTGGTCCTTATATGATTGAAAGTTATCAAAATAATATTCTAAAACTAAAAGCTTTTGACAACTATGTTGGCGGAAAACCTTATTGTGATAGTTTAGAGATAGTAAATGGTGATCCAAATGCTTTGGACAATTTTATAAATGGTAAATATAGTTTTTATATAATAGAATCTAAACAAGACTTGGATAAAATAAAAAATACTGATTATTTTAAAACTATTAATACTACTGAGTTATTGTCCACATACTTTTTAGGTTTTAAACTAAAAAACACTTCCTCAGTATACACTCAAAAAAATGTAAGAAAAGCAATTAGTTATGCAATAAATAAAGAGAGAATAATAAAAGAAATGTTAGGTGGCTTAGCATCAAAAGCTAAATGTATAATCCCTTCAGGTCTTGTTCCTAACGATCATATTAAAGGATATGAACATAATGTAGAAAAAGCCAAAGAAATTTTAAGAAAAGAAAATGTTGACCTCACAAAACCATTAAACATTTTAATACACAATGTCCCAAACCCTGAACTTAAATATATTGAAGAAGATTTAAATGCAATAGGAATCAAATGCAAGTATCACAACACAGAACATTATTTACATGAAAATATACCAGAGCTACACAATGGATATGATGCTTTTGTATCCGGGTGGTATGCTGATACAATGGATCCATCTTCATTTATTGAACCTTTATTCAATCCTAATAGTCCATCTAATCCTACTGGATATGACAATAAAGAAGTAATGAAACTCTTAAAAATAGCTAAATCTACTGTAAATCCCAAAAAACGATTAGATTTATATAAAAAAATACAAACCATTATATATGAAGACTGTCCTTGTATTCCTCTATATCATCCACATAGTGGAATATGTACTCAAGAAGGTATTATAAATGTAAAATTATCACCTCTTGCTACCTTGCAGTATGATAATGTAATTAAAAATGAATAAAAGTGGGTCATGTTATGACTCACTTTTATCATGAAAATTTAAATATCATTTACAATAATTATATCATTTTTAGCTATTGAATTTTTCACATCTATTATTCTTTGATTTTCAGAACCTCTAAATTTTAATAATAAACTTTTCTTCTCTATATCAAATTTCCCATCTACTAAAATATCTGTTACATATAATAATTCTTTCCATCCTGCTTTTGTATCTATTTCATTCATTATCTCTTCATAAGTATATCCCGTATAAGTTATTACATTTAATTTTAATTTCTTAACTTTTTTACCTAATATAGCTACATTTTCTGCTTGTTCAAAAGGATCTCCGCCACTAAAAGTAATTCCATCTAATAATGGATTTTTTTTAATCATGTCTAATATTTCATCTATAGATACTAATTGACCTCCTTGAAAAGAATGGGTCTCAGGATTGTGACATCCTGGGCAATGGTGTCTACAACCCTGAGTAAATACAACTAATCTAATTCCTGGTCCATCTACAATAGATTCCTTAATTATTCCTGCTACTCTCAAAAATTTGGTCATTTTACTCACCTCTTACTTAACAAGAAAAATGTTTTACTCTATCCCTTTCTTCTGCTTTTTTAGCATCATTAAATCTATCTAAAGTTCCCACTAAATACCCAGTAATACGACGAATCCTTTGAAATTTAATATCTCCTTCTTCTCTACCACATTTAGGACAAGTATCTCCTATAATCCCTGTATAACCACAAACTGGATCCCTATCAACTGGATGATTTATAGAACCATAACCTACTCCTACTTCTTTCATAGCCCTAACTATCTTTTCAAAAGCTTCTAAATTTTGAGTTGGGTCACCATCCAATTCTATATACGTTATATGTCCTCCATTAGTTAATTCATGATAAGGTGCTTCTATATTTATTTTGTCAAAAGCATTTATCTCATAATACACTGGTACATGAAAACTATTTGTATAATATTCCCTATCTGTTACTCCTTCAATTTTTCCAAATATTTCTCTATCCATTTCAACAAATCGTCCTGCTGTTCCTTCTGCTGGTGTAGCAATTAAAGAAAAATTCATATTATATTTTTTGCTAGCTTCATCCATTCTCTTCCTCATATGACCAATTATTTCTAAACCTAATTTTTGTGCTTCTTCTGACTCCCCATGATGTTTCCCTATCAATGCTTTTAAACATTCTGCTAAACCTATAAAGCCTGCAGTCAATGTGCCATGTTTTAACACTTCTCTTACCTCATCTTCACTATCCAATTTATCTGAATCTAGCCATACTCCTTGCCCCATCAAAAAAGGATAATTTTTTACCTTTTTACTAGCTTGAATTTCAAATCTTTCTAATAATTGATCAATAACTAAATCAATGGTTTCATCTAGTTCTTCAAAAAATTTTTCCTTATTGTTTCTATTTCTAAGTCCTAATCTAGGCAAATTAATAGTAGTAAAACTCAAATTTCCCCTACCATAAATAATTTCTTTAGAAGTATCATAATTATTAGCTGCTACTCTAGATACTGATAGGTAAGACTTTGACATTATCTCCATCTTTTCCCCCAGTCAAAACCATGCATGAGAGTTTCCCCTCACACGGCTTTCCATCGTCAATTCTGTCTAATTTTATATTCCTCTTTGTCACCATTCAAGTTTCTACCCCCTTATGAGTATAACCTTGAACATGAGGAATTCTAAATTATACAAAATTATAACGACTAGTGCCTTTCCCTCCGTACTTTATTATCAGTACTTCATAGGTACTCTAACACCGCTCTCACTAGTTTTAAAAGTTAGTTATGCCTTATTAGGATTTCCTAACTACCGTTTCTTAGATGGTATATCACCTCTTCGTAAACTAGCTTTTTACGTTCCGTATATTCTATCCATTTGTACTACCTTTAGGCGACTGTCTGAGCCTGTTGACTTAATAATGCCTTTAACATTATAAGGTATTTCCTAGCTGAAAGTTGTACTTTACCTCATCAACTACACTTTTATGTATTGACAGCATTTCTGCTGAATGGGCTTTTAGACTCGTACATTCCAGTTTTCGTCAGTCTCATCTAGAGACATACTAACCATAGGTAGCTATCAGACTCCCGCCCTATCACTACTCAACTAATAATAGTTGCTTTTTCCTGTAGACCTTCGTCTCTTAGGGTAGTTCTCAGGCGACTTTACCCAGCTTAGTACCTTTTAGTTATATACTACTAAAACGCACTTGGGAGGTTTAGAAAGACAGTTTCAAGACGTTACCCTATCATTCCTGCCTTCGAATATACAGTTCTACCTGTTCAATTTAACAAGTGGTGCTGTCCTCTCTTTCGAGTTTAAGCACAACGTAACGCACTCCTACATCCCATATAAGCAATTTCTGTTTCTGGATGGCCTGGCTTATAGTATTGTAAATTATATGGAGCATCTATAAATGAAAAATTAGGAAATAATCTCTTTGCACTTACTCTACAAGCTAATTTAAATAAATCATAATTTGGATCCTTGCTATTATAATTTATTCCTTCTTTTAGTTTGAAAATTTGAATAGGAAATATTGGAGTTTCCCCATTTCCTAATCCTGCTTCTGTAGCTAATAAAAGATTTTTCATCACCATTCTACCTTCTGGTGATAAATCAGTTCCATAATTTATAGAACTAAATGGAATTTGAGCTCCGGCCCTACTATGCATAGTATTTAAATTGTGTATAAGAGCTTCCATAGCTTGATAAGTCTTCCTATTGGTTTCTTTTAAAGTATTTTTTAATACAAATTTTTGAACTTTTTTAATCAAATCTTCATCATCAATAATTTGTAAGGTATACTCTAACTCAATTTTTAAATATTCCTCATTATTAGCCATCGATGGAATTAATTTGTATTTCCTTTCAATTTCCTCAAAAACATTTCTAATATCATCTTCTTGATTAAAACCATCTATTAATAGTTCTAAAGTTTTTATAAAATTATATCTATATAATTTCTTATAAGTCTTTCCAACTCCTGGAGCCATACCATAATCAAAATTAGGAATACTTTGATAGTGATAGGTAAGACTTTGATATTATCTCCATCTTTTCCCCCACTCCACACCGTACATGAGACTTTCACCTCATACGGCGTTCCATCGTATTAGTTTATATATCAGTAATAGGTTTAAGATTCGCCATTTCTCTAAGTTTATTTATCTTTTTAATTTGAAACTTATCTAAAACTAATTTATTTAAATACTTATTAATAGTCTTTATTTTCGTTGAGTGTATAAGTCTGTGAACATCTGCTATAACAAATATTAGATTACTATATTCATCTGTACCATTTAATTCTTTAGGTGTCTTATGATGACAATGCATATTGTGTGGAGTCAATATTTCTTTAGTTATTGCACATTTACCCTGTTGCCCAACATATAATGATATTCGATTATCATTGTATTCAATAGTTTCACTTTTAATTGTGTTTTCTAGTAGATATTTTAAATATTTCAGGTTATTTTTATTTAATTCTTTATGAATAAGTTCCCTTCCAGCCTTCGTATATTGATTAATACCTCTTTTCATTTGTAATGGTATTTTAAATTTTACTCCGTCTATTGGTATTATTCTAATATTCCTAAGAAAAATCGGTTTGGATTTATATTGTCCATATAGTTTTTCATAATATTTTGGTGTTGTTCCTGCTGGAGTATTCATATTTTTATTCTTTAACCTTTTATAGAATACATGATTAATATCATGAAAGTCTATATTAATTCTAGTAGCCATATTGTAGTATTGATGATATCCAAGTATCATTGAGTTTAAGTCATAAACGTATTTAGCATAGTTATACTTTTTAATTTTCTTTAGTTGATGTTTAATATCACTTATAATTTTATATTTTGCTTTATCTGTTATATGACTTTTAATAGTCCATTTATTATTCCAATATTTTAGTTTCATTTTTATTCCAAGAAATTCACTATATTCTTTCTTTAAATTTACGACCCTTGACTTTTCCTCATTTATTTCTAATTCTAATCTATCATTTAGCCGATTTTTAACTGCATGAAATGTTTTAATAGCTGATACCCTATCCCTACAATATATTTTGAAATCATCTGCATATCTTACTATATGCATTTCTTTTATTTTGCTACTATTTCTAAGTGAAACCTGTCTATTGCTTTTATTACTATATTCTTTATTAGTTGGCAACTCATCCCATTGACTTGCTATCCACCAATCTAGTTCATTTAGTACAATGTTTGATAAAAGTGGTGATAATATCCCACCTTGAGGTGTACCTTTAGATGGAATTCCTTCTCCTTTTATCTCAGCTTTAAGCATTTTTGATATAATTGATATAAGTCTTTTATCTTTAATACCTAAACTCCACATTTGTTTTAATAATTTTCCATGATTTACATTGTCGAAAAATCCTTTTATATCTATTTCTACACAGTAATCTAATTTATTAATTTGTGCTAGTGCATATGCTCTTGCTATAGCATTTCTAGTACTTCTATTTGGTCTAAAACCATAGCTATATTTATAAAACTTTGCTTCACATATAGGTTCTAGCACCTGTAATATACATTGTTATATCAATCTGTCTGTTATGGTTGGTATTCCTAATGGTCTTTTATTCCCATTAGGTTTTGGAATATACACTCTTCGTACTGGCTTTGGCTTGTAATCATTTAGTTCTTTTCTTACAAGTTCAATAAGTTCATCACTTGTTAAATTTGATAGATATTCTATTGTTTTTCCATCAGTACCTTTGGTATTACTGCCAGTATTTTTCTTAATATTTCTATATGCAAGTAATATATTTTCTTCCTTTATTATTATTTCATATAGTTTATAAAAGTTATGATTAGCCTTACTTCTACTATACAAATCATCAAATATATTTTGCATATTATAATATTCGTTATTTCTTAATTTCTGTTTCTTTAGAATTTTGGCGTTTTCTTCTTGTTTCGTCATAGTATGAGTCTGTAACCTCCTTTCGGATGTTTACATCTCTTAGTCTTACTCGAACCTCATACTTTTCATACTGATATACAATCCAATATCGACTTAGGACCATCCCTCCACCATTTGTTATCATGGTTTCTTTGGTACTATGTCCCTACTTTCACTACTTGCTAAGACTGGTTTTTGCTTTAGCTTTCCCCCAATCACGATAACATTTACACCCATAGGTTTTAGGCATATTAACATTTATCTCAAGTAGTTTTCCACGTTCCGCAATTCCTAGCTGTACATT
Source organism: uncultured Clostridia bacterium (assembly GCA_964447805.1). Classification (GTDB taxonomy): domain Bacteria; phylum Bacillota; class Clostridia; order Tissierellales; family DATGTQ01; genus CAYUTQ01. Next base: position 20,284 of record CAYUTQ010000014.1, on the reverse strand, counting down.
AGAACTTAGGGCGTTGCTCTGTCCCTGCAATCCATATAAATACGTATCACTTTAGGTTGATACAGGACTTTCATCGGGGGTCCCCTACTCATCCTTAGATTGCTCATACCTCTTGTGGTATTTGTACCCTCTCGGATACTCCAACTGAAGAGACTTTCATTCGCAACTTCGTCAGTACCTTATCATACATTCTACCCATATTCTTTTTATAGCCTCCCGGCATATCAGATAACTTCTTTATAATTAAAGCTCTTATCCTTCTGCCGACTTCAACGGGCTTAGAACCATATTACCTTTATATAGCTCCCCGTAGGTTTAGAGAGGTAGTTTCAAGAGACCTTGACTCTATCATTCCTACCTTCAGAATTACAGTTTATACACTTAGTGTATAGCCTAACTTTTGATTAGGCAACGTGTCGCACGCCCCCATGTTGATCATTTTGGTTTGATTGTATTGCTATACAAGCCAAAGCTGCATAACTTTGAATATCATTTGGTTCTCTTAAATATCCATGACCTGTGCAAAAACCATTTTTAAATAATTCTACTATATCAATTTGACAACAAGTTGTAGTCAATGTTAAAAAATCCAAATCATGAATATGTATGTCTCCTTTTTTATGAGCCATTGAATGTTCTGGGTTTAAAATAAATAAATCATAAAATTGTTTTGCTCCTTCTGAGCCATATTTCAACATAGTACCCATTGCTGTATCTCCATCTATATTTGCATTTTCCCTCTTTAAATTATTATCTTTTGCTTCCTTAAAAGTTAAATCTTCAAATACTTTCATAAGCCTAGTATTCATTTCTCTAACTCTGTTTCTTTCAGCCCTATAAAGTATATATTCTTTTGCAGTTTTAGCATGCCCATTTTCTATTAATATTTTTTCAACTGTATCTTGGATTTCTTCAACTTCTGGAACTTTGTTCTCATATTCTTTTTCTAAAAATTTAGTAACTTCTTCAGCTAGATTTAAAGCTGTATCATAATCCTGTCCTCCAGCTGCCTGGGCTGCCTTAAATATAGCATTTGCAATTTTTCCTATATTAAAAGGCACTTCCCTACCATCTCTTTTTTTAATTTTTGTAATCATAAAACTCCTCCTTAAAGTTTTGTATTTTCAATATTACATGATATTATATAATAGCAATATATAATAATTACTATATATTGCTATTATATAATATCAAACCCCTATATGTTGTGTCAACTGTTTATCATAGTGAACAAAAAATATAATATTTTAAGGAGTTGATATATTGAAAGGTGTAATTTTTGACATGGATGGAGTCATTATTGATAGTGAACCTCTTCATTTTAAAATTGAAAGAGAATTGCTAGAAGAAATAGGAGGAAAAATAACTACAGAAGAACATAAAAAATTTGTAGGCACTACTGACTATTATATGTGGAGTACCTTCAAAAAACAATTTAATATAAAACTTTCAGTAGAGGAAATAATATCTATAAAAAAGAAAAGATTTATTGAAAATATTGATAAAATTAAACCAGTAGATAATATTTTTGATTTAATAAAAGCTTTACATAAAGAAAATTATATCTTAGGACTTGCATCTTCTAATAATAAAAAAGTTGTAAATTTAATAATTGAAAAATTTCAACTGGACCGTTACTTAAATATATCTATTAGTGGAGAAGAAGTCTCAAAGGGAAAACCAGATCCTGAAATATTTTTAACTACTGCCAAATACATGAATTTAAAGCCAGAAAATTGCTTAGTTATTGAAGATGCAGAAACAGGTGTTATTGCAGCAAAAACTGCAAATATGAAATGTATTGGTTTTCAAAATAAAAATTCAGGAGAACAAGATTTAACTAAAGCAGACTTAATAATTGACAATTTCAAAAATTTAACTATAAATGATATGAAAAGCTTATTTAAATAATAAAAAATTAAAGGGGTGAAACATGCCCCTTCTAATTTTCTATATTTTTAAATCCATCACCCAAAACTTCATTCATATTGCTTACTGTTATAAAAGCGTTTGCATCTATATCATGTATATAATTTTTAAGTTTCACAAAATCTTTTCTATCTACTATAGTTACAAGTACATCTTTTTTATTACCTGTATATGCTCCCTTTGCTTCATACAAAGTAGCCCCTCTTTCTAAATTTAAAACTATATAATCTTTTATATCTTCATTACATTCACTTACTATATTAACTTGTTTATATATATTTAAACCTTCAATAGTTGCATCTACTACAAAACCATTTATTATTACTCCAAACAAAGAATACATCCCTAATTCTGGTCCAAAAGCAAAACCAGCCATCAGTGTAATAAAAAAATCAAACAGTAGTACTCCTTTTCCTAACTCGATTCCCCAAAATTTATTTAATATTTTTGCAAAAATATCCGTTCCTCCTGTAGAAGCATTTTGATTAAATACTATTCCCATACCTATTGCAGATATAAAAATCCCAAAAAATAATTGAATCAAAAAATCATCTATTAATGGTCCTACCATAGGAAAATTTTTTTCTAATAATACTACTGTTCCAGAAACCCCAAAACTAGCATATATTGTCTTAAATCCAAAACTACTTCCAATAACACTGAAACCAATTATAAATAACACAATATTAATTATTATCATAAGAATTCCTATAGATAGTTTAGGAATAAAGTGATTTATTACAATAGCTAATCCATTAGCCCCTCCTATTGCCAAATGACTAGGCATTAGAAAAAAATACATTCCTGCTGCAACCATAACCATACCAATTGTAATTAATAAATATTCTTTAATCATCTTATTCATACTATTCCCCCTTTAATTTTTTCACTATCCCCCATACAAGAATAATAATTTCTATTTAAACAATTGGGATTAAAAATTACTTTCTGCATAGTTCCTTCTTCTTCTAAATTCTCATACCATTTAAAAGCTTCTTTTAATAAAATTGGCACATGCTTTTTATTTTTTAAAGCTTCTTTATAATAATCTAACAATAAATTTTTATAATAAGGATGCACACAATTATTTATTATACTAACTGCTCTTTCTCTAGGACTTAAACCTCTCAAATCCGCTATTCCTCGCTCAGTAATAATAATATCAACATCATTATCTGTATGATCTACATGGGATACTAATGGAACTATAGAAGAAATATTCCCATCCTTTACAATAGATTCAGTAAAAAACACTGACAAATATGAATTCCTTGCAAAATCTCCTGACCCACCAATACCATTCATTAATTTTCCACCTAATATATTTGAAGAATTCACATTTCCATAAATATCAACTTCTATAGCCGTATTCATAGCAATAACTCCAAGCCTTCTAATTACCTCAGGGCTATTACTAATTTCTTGAGGCCTTAATACCATTTTTTGTTTATATCTATTTAAATCTTGATAAAATTTTTTCAGCCCTAATGGTGTTGGTGCAATGGCTGCTCCAGATACCATATCTGCTTTTCCCACATCAATTAATTCTAACATTGAATCTTGTATGGTTTCAGAATAAAATTGAAGATTTTCATACTTAGAATCTATTAATCCAGCTAACACTGCATTTGCAACACTACCAACTCCTGATTGAAATGGAAGAAGTTTTGTAGGAATTCTACCATATTTAATTTCATGTTGTAAAAAATCCAAAAAAATTTCTGCCATTATTCTGCTATTATCCGTTGTTTTTGATAAAGGTCTCTTATTTTCTTCAATATCTGTAAAAACAATCCCAATAATTTTTTCTTTATCTAAAGGTATATAATGAGTTCCTATCCTATCTCCTACCTTTAATATAGGAATTGGCTTCCTATTAGGTGGATTAGGTATTGTATAAATATCATGAATACCCTTCAATTCTAAAGGCTGACTAGTATTTATTTCTATAATTAATTTTTCCGCTTTTTCAACAATAGTAGGTGTTATTCCTACAGATGTAGTGGGTATCAAATATCCTTCTTCTGTAATTTCACTTACTTCAACTATCCCTATGTCAATATTACCTAAAAAATTGTAATTAATATATTGAGGCAACAAACTTAAATGCATATCTAAAAATAAAATTTCTCCATTATTTATAGCTTTTCTACAACTATTATTAGTTTGATAGGGCATTCTTTTTTTTATAATATTCTTTCTTGCTAATTCTCCATCTAATTCATCACCAACAGATGCTCCTGTAATTAAAGATATTTTAGTATCCTCACTATTCAACCTTCTACTTAAAGCTAAAGGTATAGCTTTTGGATATCCTGAAAAAGTAAATCCACTAGTTGCTACAACCATACCATCTCTAATATACATACTAGCTTCTTCAGCTGTAATTATTTTTTCTCTTAGCTTTTTGTTTTTTATTCTACTTTTAATCACTTTTAAGCCTCCTATTTTTTGAAAATAAAAAAACTCCTAAACTCATTAATTTTAGGAGGCACAACAAGGTACGCAATTCTCAAATAACTAGACCTTGCTCTAAAACACCCCCTATCTACCGTAGAGTTTTTGGTGTATAAGTAAAGGCAGGTCTTCTGACTTTGGTTCATAAGAGTTTTAAGCCTTCCCGATTTCTCAGTGGCAAACTTCAAAACTCTTCACCATTACAGCGGCGGGACCGTGTAGGTTTTTCACCTACTTCCCTTTTAAATAAGGAGAATATCTCCTCATACCTTTACCTAAATATTTTCTTTTTTAAACACCCATTATATTATATAAATTTATACTAAAAGAGTCAATCTATTCATATATTTTTCTATACACTATTAAACTCTTATTCATAAAATATTATCACTAATAAAATGATAACTGAAATAAACAAAAACTAGTACTTTTCTCACAGATGTTTTTAAAATAAATGCTTGAAATGATATATTAATTAATTTATAATTGATATTGATTATTAATTGTAAGGAGGTTTTACACAAAAAATGAAAAACATATACTTGATTTCTGACACTCATTTTGGTCAAAGATTTGCCGTAAAATTTTTTAACAGGCCTTTTAAAAACACCGCAGAAATGCATAGGCAATTGATAAAAAATTGGAATAATATGGTTGACAAAGATGATTTTGTAGTTATCCTAGGAGACTTTTTTGCAGGTAGTAGACTATTTGCAAAATTTTTATTACGAAAGCTACATGGTGAAAAAATACTTATCAAAGGTAATCATGATTTTAAGTTTAGATTAAATAAACTAATAGAAACTAAAAAAATTAAAATATATAATAAAGTTGAGTTTTCTCTAAATGATTATCAATTTATATTAACTCATAAACCAATTAAAAACATTCCCAATCAAGCTTTTAACATACATGGACATCATCATAGAAAAATAGTTCCCGCAAAATTTGATATAAATAAATATTTTAATGTAGCAGTTGAACACAACAATTATAGACCAATATCCATTAAAGACATAATAAGAGATAAACTAGGTAATACAAATATAGATTTAAGTGACATAATTGATCAAATTAAGTATTCCCATATGAATAAACAATATGTGTTAGCATAATATAACAAATAACTTTATTTTTATAATGAAATCTTAACTTTTTATCATAACATTGAGAACCTAAGAAACTCTTAGGTCCTCAAAAATTATTCTTTTATATAAAAATAAAGTAAATCTTTTTTAATTATCTCATGTCTAAACTAATATCCATGATTTTTACTGAATGAGTAAGCTCTCCTACAGATATTATATCAACTCCTGTTGCTGCAACTTTTTCTACATTATTTAAATCTATATTTCCTGAAGCTTCTAATATAACCTTGTTTTTATTTATATTTACTGCTTTTTTCATGTTTTCTATACTCATATTATCTAACATTATTATATCTGCTTTAGCTTCTATAGCTTCTTTTAACTCTTCCAAAGTGTGAACCTCTATTTCAATTTTCATAGTATGAGGTATTTCATTCCTAGCTAATTCAATAGATTTAGCAATTCCTCCAACCACTCTTATATGGTTATCCTTTATTAATACGCCATCAGATAGATTATATCTATGGTTATATCCACCACCTATTTTGACAGCATATTTATCCAATATTCTAATTCCTGGAATAGTTTTCCTAGTATCTGCTATTTTTACATCATAATTTTTAACTTTTTCCACATATTCATTAGTTCTTGAAGCTATACCACTTATCCTCTGAAGTAAATTTAATGATGTTCTCTCTCCCGACAAAATAGCTCTAGTTCTTCCTTCAACTGTTGCAATAATATCACCTTTTAATACTCTATCCCCTTCTTGGATTTGAGGAATAAACTTCATATAATTATCTAATATATTAAATACTTTTTTTGCTACCAAAACTCCTGCAACTACGCCATCTTCCTTAGCTATAAAATCAGCTTTGGAAATACTTTCATTATTTATTAATGTTTCTGTAGTAATATCACCATAAAAAATATCTTCTTTTATTTCTCTTTCAATAATTTCATTTACAATAATTTCATTCAATTTATATTACCCCCTAACTCAATTTAAACATATTATTTAAAGCAATTTGTCCACCTTCAATTATTTCTTTACTAAGTTTAATTTCCTCTTCGCTAAGTAATGCATTATATACATCTTTTAGCTTAGTTTTTTTCATATCTTTACATATAAAATTAGATGAAAGTTTGTAAAATTTTTTATTAGGATTTTCATTTTTTAATTTATACATAATACCTATTTCAGTACCTATTACAAATTCATTATTGCTGGATTTTTTTACATATTTAATTATCTTCTCAGTACTTCCTACAAAATCTGCTAATTCTACTACTTCAGACTTACATTCAGGATGAACAAGTATTTTTGCTTTAGGGTACTTATTTCTTGCAATCTTCATATCAGCTACTGTCACTACATTTTCATGAATAGGACAGTACCCTTCCATTAAAAAAAATTCTTTATCCTTAATGTTTTTTTGAACAAAATTACCTAAATTTTTGTCAGGAATAAATAAAATTTGTTTTGAATCTAAATTTTGAACTACTCTTACTGCATTAGAAGAAGTACAACAAATATGACTCTCCTTTTTTACCTCTGCAGAAGAATTTACATAACAAACTACTTTTGCCATTGGATGTTTTTTTTTCATATCTTTTAATTTATCTACATTAACCATATCGGCCATAGGACAGCCTGCATCTTTATTTGCCAATATAACTTTTTTATTCGGTGAAAGCATTTTTGCCGTTTCTGCCATAAATCTAACTCCACAGAAAACAATAATATCTTTATCCGTTTTGGCAGCTTCTTGGCTTAGTTTTAAAGAATCCCCTACAATATCTGCTATTTCTTGAACTTCATCTATTTGATAATTATGAGCTAATATTATTGCATTTTTTTCTTCTTTTAATTTTAAAATTTTACTTTTAAGTACTCTATTATCCATTTTTTATCCCCCCTACTGTATAGTCAATAGTTAATACTATTGGCTATACAGTATCATAAGTTTATCAAAATATCAATAAAATAAAGGACGGTTTAAAACCGTCCTTATAGCTTATCTATAATTTAAAATTAGAAACACTTTCCTGCATTTTTGTTGCAAGTTGTGCTAATGCTTCACTAGCATTGGCGATTTCTTCCATAGAAGCTGTTTGTTCTTCTACTGATGCTGAAGCTTCTTCTGTCCCAGCTGCATTTTCTTCTGAAATAGCTGATAAATTTTGAATTACACCAATAATCCTATCTTTTTGACTTTCCATTTTCTTTCCTGCCTGATAAATATTGTTCATTAATTCCTTCATACTTTCAATAGAATGGGCAATTCCCTCAAATTTATTATTGGTCACATTTACACTTTCTTTTTGTAATTCTGTTATTTTACTAACTTCCTCCATAGTTTTAACTGACTCTCCTGTTTTCTGTGTCAATTCACCAACTATTTCAGTAATTTCTTCAGTAAAATTATTAGATTCTTCTGCTAATTTCCTTATTTCTTCTGCTACAACTGCAAAACCTTTTCCTGCCTCACCAGCTCTAGCTGCTTCTATAGCAGCATTAAGTGCCAACAAATTAGTTTGTTCTGTAATACTTTTAATCATCAAACTAGCATTTTCTATTTTTTCTGCACTTTCATTAGTATCCAAAATTATTTCATGTATTTCACCAGCTGCTTCATTACTTGTTTTTGTCTTTTCTACCAAATCTCTTATAATTTCTAACCCTTCATTTTTCAATACATCTATATCTTCTGACGCGTTGTTTAAATACTCTATATCTTTCTGGTTTCTTGATATCTCTTTTCCTAATTCTTCTATATGCAACGAACCTTCTTCTGTATCCTTCGCTTGATCACTTGCACCTTCTGCTATATCTTCTATAGCCCTTGCAACTTCTTCTGATGCCGTTGACGATTGTTGACTAGTAGCAGTTAATTCTTCAGAAGATGATGCTACTTGTTGAGATAAACCTAATATATTTTTTACTAGATTAACTAAATTCTCCTGCATAGTTAACAATGATTTAGAAATATCACCTATTTCATCTTTTCTCTTAATATATTTCATTGCCTCACTATTTTTATCAAAGGATAAATCATAATTAGATATTTGTTCAATAATATTAGATAAATCTACAATTGGTTTTGAAATAGATTTTCCTAAAAACATAGCTACTAATATACCAATTACCATACAGGAAATAGAACCTATTAAAATACCATTTTTTAAATTTTTCAATCCTCCTAAAACATCACTCTCATGAGCACCTACACCTACTATCCATCCAGTACTTGACATAGGAACTACACCTATATATCTTTTAGAACCTTTTAAATCATAATTAACTACACCCTTTTTACCAATCCCTAAATTCTTTAATGCTTGTCCCCAACTTTTAAATTCCTCATCCTTTAGTACATTTCTTTGATCTAACACATATTCTTTTTCAGGGTGAGCATAAAGAGTTCCATCCTTTCCCATAATATAAGCATAACCTTTTTTACCAAAACCCATTCCATCAGTTATTTCATTTAAAAACGCACCATCTTTCCTACCTACCAAAGCACCAACTACCTTTTTATCAACCTGAATAGGAGCTGCTAACATAACAACAGGTTCATCAGTCACTTTACTTATTAACACCTCTGATACACTTGTTTCTCCATCTAAAGCCTTTTTAATATATTCTCTATCACTTAAATCAGCAATTTCTCCACTTAATATGTACTGTGCTTTTCCATCTGGAGTCACTATTGCCATATCCAAATACCCTAATCTTTCAATATCTGACTTTAAAGATTCACGTTGTATTTTCCAATCCATACTTTGTGTTCTAGCTCTATTAGCTAATTCTTGTAAAGCACTTAGATTTTTGTCAATAATAGCTTCAATATGGTGAACCCCCTCATCTGCAAGAAGCATCAAAGATTCTTCACTTTGATCTAATACTACCTTTGAACTAATTTTTAAAGATGTTAGTCCTAATCCTACAGAAACAACCAAAATTAAAATAGCTACCAATAGTGTAATTCTTCTAGATAAGTTTAATTTCATTTAATCATCTCCTTTTATATTATACATGTTTGTAGCAGGATGAAATTCATCCTGCTACTTTAAAATTTAATAAATTTATATATGAAAAATCATTAAATTTTAAATTGAGATATTTCATTCATTAATTTCTCTGCTCCTTCTTTTGAAATATTACTCATCTCTAAAACTTTACCTGATTTTTCACTTATATTAGTAACACCTTGTGCAATATTTGTAGCTCCCTCTGCTCCCTCATTAGCTGCAATACTTACTTGTTCTATTGTCTTCAATACACCATCTATTGATGCAAGCAATTCTTCTGAAGTTGCACTAAATTCTACTATCATATCATCAATATATTTTGCATCATCATAATATTTTTCTGAAACTTCTAAAGCTTTATTATAATCCCTATTAACATCAGTTGATACAAATTCAAGTATAGTATTAGAATTATTAGCTAAATCCTCTACTGCTATTTTTACTTTTTCAGCAATACTTTGTATTTCTACAACAGTATTTTTTGATTGCTCTGCTAATTTTCTTATTTCTTCTGCTACAACAGTAAAACCTCTTCCACTTTCTCCTGCTCTAGCTGCTTCTATAGCAGCATTCAAAGCAAGTAAATTTGTTTGATCTGTAATTTTCATTATAGAATCTGAAAGCACATTAATTTGTTCAACAACCTTTGAATTTTCTATTGCCTTTCCTAATTTTACTTTAGTATCATCAAATATAATATCTGCATTTTGTTTGGCTTCTGAAAATTCACTATTCATAGTAACTGCTCTATTATTTATTTCTTTAGCAGCTAAAGCTCCTTCTTCAGCTTTTTGAGCTATTGATCTAACTGCTTTTTCTATTTCATGAGACATGGCAGTCATTTCTTCTGAAGAAGCTGCAGTCTCTTCCATTCCTGCTGACAATTCTTCTGTAGTTGCTGACACATCTTCTGTTTGACTATTCAAAGCATTCATATTTTCATTAATAGACTCTACCATATTTTCAATATTCTTTGACTCATTATTTACACTACCTGCTAAATCTCTCATTCCTGTTCTCATTGTTTCAATAGATTTTGCTAACACACCTATCTCATCATTATAATTCAAATATGCTTTTGGAACATCCTTTGTAAAATCTCCTTGTGAAACTACGTTCATAATATCTGAAAATGCAGTTATAGGTTTAGCAATCTTATTAGAAAGTAATACTACTAATATTCCGCCTAAAACCACAAATCCTACTATTAAAATAATATTGATAATAGCCATTTTATTCAAATCTTTAAAAATCTCATTTTTAGGAGCAGCCAATGCTATAGACCATCCATTTACATTAATGGGAAAATAACCCATGAACTTTTCTTTTCCTTTATATTTATAAGTTCCTACTCCTTTTTCTCCTTTTAACATCTTCTTTTCAATATCAGCTAAAGGAGCTAATTGAGGATCTTTTTCAAAACTTTTAATTATGTTTTCTTGACCAAGTACTAATTCTATATTCTTATGGGCTATAGTGGTACCTTCACTATCTAAAACAAAAGCTTCTCCGCCTTTCCCAAATTTAATATCTTTCACAATCTCCATAAAAGATTCTGCATTTATTCCTGAAATTAAAACTCCTATCACCTGATCTCTATTTGATTTAATAGGAGCTGCAAATATTAAAGTCATTGTTCCATCATCTTTATTTATAACAGGATCTGAAACAACTGACTCTCCAACCAAAGCTCTCTGAAAATATTCTCTTTTGTCAATATTAGCAACCTTATCATTTGTACTATAGGTTCTCCCTTGTGTATCTGCCAAAGCCATAAATAAATATCCAGCTCTTTCTTGCTCGTTCTTTAAATTTTTCATCTTTTTATCTAAAGTTTTTTCATCATTTACTGGAGTTTCTTTAAAAATATTTAAATTTGATTCAGCTTCCAATGATCTTTTATAACCTTCAATCCTTGACTCAACAACTTTTGCAGATTCTTCTGTCACACCTAATAATGATTGATCTATTTGCTTTTTTACCGTTTTTGAAGCATTTACATATGATATAATTCCCAAACCTAAACAAACAATAAGTATTAATGAAATATTGAATATAAGCATTTTCTTTTTTATACTTTTCATTTCTGTTTTTCCATTTGTTTTCTTTTTTTGCTTGTTTTTTGTTTTCCCATTTGTTTTCTTTTTTGGTTTGTTTTTTGTTTTTTCATTTGTTTTCTTTTTCGACCTGTTTTTTTTAATTTTCATCCATAATGATTCTCTAATATTTTTTTTCATTGGCTTCTGTTCTTTCCTTTTCTTTCTTGTCTTCCCCTTTTTGCTTATATCCCCTATTTTTTCTATTCTGTTCTTCATTTCTCTGCCCCCTATATATAATATATGCAATGTTTTTATAGAATTTTGTGAAAATATCAATAAATATATATTATCAATGTTTTAACTATAATACAATGTTTTTATCTATTTTTGTCGTTTTATGTCTTTATATGAAGCTTTTTATATTTTTTGATAATTTATTTCATAAATTTAATATTTAAATCATTATGAATATAATTATAGTATTATCACTCTTACCATACTTTATTTAAGTATTCGAAATTTTCATCATCTGGAACTATTATATTTATCGACATATTCATCAATTTATTTATCATAATATTTAATTATATATTGTTATATTTCTCTTCTTTTTTACACATAAACTCTACTTATTATATTAACTGCTTTTAGGCATTCCTTAGGTGATAATTTTTTGAAAAAATATATTACTATCAATTTTAAAATTTCATATTTATCTCCATTGATTCCAATATTATGTACTATTTTACATAATCTTAACTAGATTACAGAAAATTAAGAAAATGCTTGACAAATTAAAACACTACCTTTATACTTAAAAGAAAGTATACTGAGTGTATACACAGCAAATACAAAAAATATACGCTTTTATTTAAGGAGGATATTATGACTGATAATATTCAAAATAAGGAAATAACAAACAATACTTCAAATAAAAAAAACACCATTAACAATGTACAAAAAGCATATCTACTAATTAAAGAAAAAATTCAAAATTGTGAATACACACCTGGACAATTCTTATCTGAAAAAGAAATAGTAGAAGATTTAAATTTAAGCAGAACTCCAGTCCGCGAAGCACTAAGTAAATTAGAAGGAGAAGGAAAACTTACTAAAATTTCTAATAAAGGGCTTATGGTAGCAGATGTATCCATCCATAAAATGAAAAAAATTTATGAAGTAAGAAGTGTTTTAGAAAAAATGGCAATCAAAGAAGCTATTAAATTCATAAAACCCGACGATATTGAATTTTTAACACATATATATAAAGATATGGAAATTGGAACATGTCATGAAAATGTAAAAGATATTTTTAAAGCAGGCGCTAATATTCATATATATATTGCTAAATTATCAAATAATGAAATACTTTATAAAATAATTAAACAATTAAGAGAAGAATGTTATAGAGGAAATATATACTATATGATGCAAAATATGAATTCTTTAACAGAAGAAGAACGTCAAAATAAAAGTCAAGCAATTGCACAAGGGCATATTGATTTAATTATAGCTCTTATGGAGAAAAATGAAAAAAAAGCAATAGAAGCTTTAGAAAAAGACTTAGCAATATTTATTGATTCTATAACCAGTTAATTATATATCCCTAAATATTTAGATTATTATTAAATAACATATTTATATTAAATTTAAAAGGAGGATTTCATTATGAGTAGTACCGTGCTATTAATTATAATAAGTACAGCCATCATATTAGGTTGTACAACAGCATTTTCAATTTATTTAGGTAAAAAATCTTCAAATAGTGATTGGGCTGTTGGCGGCCGTAACTTACCTTTATATGTTATCGTTGGAACTCAGTATGCCACTGCAATGGGTGGAGGAATGTTAGTAGCCCATGTAGGTATAGGCTATTCTAATGGCTGGGCAGCAATGACATATGGTTGCTTAGTTGCTGCTGGATTAATGTTACTAGGTATTATTGCCAAATGGTTAAGACAACAAAATTTTACTACAATACCAGATATTATTGGAGATTTATATGGAAATAATAAAATATTATTATTAATGACTTCCATATTAACAATGGTTGTTCCATTTGGTTGGATTTGTACTCAACTAGTTGCATTTGGTAAACTATATTCTGGTTTAACTGGAATTCCACAAAATTGGCTAATGGTTATTTTTGCATTAATTAGTTTAGCATTTGTGTTACCTGCAGGTTTAAAATCAGTTGCATGGACAGATTTTATTTTTGGATGTTTTATGATAATTGTATCATTCATTTCATTAGGAATTATTTTTAAAACTGGTAATGGATGGTCAAATATTTTAACAAAAGTTCCAGAAGAAATAGCTAAATTTCCAAAAGGAATGGGATCAGTAGGAGGATTAACAATATTACTTTGGGCATTATCTATTATTCCTGGAACATTAACTAATCAAATGTATTACCAAAGAGTTTTTGCAACAGATAAAGTTAGTTCTGTAAGAAAAAGCTTAATTATTAGTGGTCTTGTTATAATTTCTGCTGATATATGGGCTGCAATTATGGGAATTTCTATAAGATCTTTAAATGGAGGTTTAGAACCAGAAGCAGCTTCAGGTTGGTTTTTGACACAAGTTCCTACTTGGTTTTTAGCAATTTATTCCGGGTTTTTAGTGGTTACAATCATGTCTACAATCGATAGTGCAATTCACTCAATTTCTGTAAATTTAACTCAAGATGTTTATAAAAAACTTATTAATCCAAAAGCAGATGATAAAAAATTACATCATTTATCAAAGATCTATTCTGTTATAATTGCAATTGTTGCTGTTGCATTATCTATCTTATATCCAAAAGCATTAGACTGGGTTATTGCAACATATGCATTCTCAGCAGCTGGTTTATTATTCCCAATATTTGCAGGAATTTTATTAAGAGACAAGCATATTTTGACGGCAAAAGGTGTTATTGGAAGTATATTTTGTGGATTCATTGGTTGTGCAATTGGCATGGCTAAAAAATCAACTATTCCTTATGTCATATATGGATTAATTGGCTCTTTCTTAGGACTCTTCATTATTAGTGCAATAACAAGAAATAACAATGAAATATTAAATAATACAAATAAATCTGGACTATAAATAAAAAATTTTTAAACAAATATAATTTAAAATACTAAAAATAATTCTAAACATATTAGACAAGGGAGAGGTAAAATGAAAACAGAATTGTTAAAAATTTTAAAAAATGAAGTAAATCCAGCATTAGGATGTACTGGTCCAACGTCAGTATCTTTTGCTGTAAGCAAGGCAAGAGATACTGTAGGCGGTATTGCTGAAGATGTAAAAGTTATCATGGATCGTGATACCTATAAGAATTCAATATCTGTTGGAATTCCAGGAACAAAAGAAAAAGGATTAGATGTTGCTGCTGCATTAGGAGCAGTAGCTGGAAAATCAGAATTAGAACTGGAAGTTCTTAATGATACTACTAAAAATGATGAAAAAAAAGCATTACAAATGATAGCAGACAAACATGTTGATATTCAAGTTGATTGGACTCGTATCGGCATGGGATTATATATTCATACTATTGTAAAAACAAACAAAGGTATAGGTTGTGCCACTATAGCACAGACACATACTAATGTTGTTTATCTTGAAAAAAATGGTGAAGTCCTTCTAAAAAAAGAATATAATGACGATAAAAATGCCATTTATCAAGCTAATCATGATATTGGAAAATATACAATTCAAGATTTTATTGATTTTTCTAGAAAAATACCTATAGAAGATCTTAATTTTATTAAAACAGCTATTGATATGAACCTCAAATTAGCCGAAAAAGGGATACAAAAAAGAAGTGGTAGTGGATTTGGTAAAGCTTGGTTGAAAGTAGACCCAAATAATCCATTATCTAAAGCAAAGGCCTACACTGCAGCAGCTTCAGATGCTAGAATGGAAGGAGAAAATCTACCTGCTATGAGTTGTGCAAGTAGTGGTAATGTTGGCATTACAGCTTCTGTATCTTTGGCTATTTTTGCAAAAGAACAAGGTTTTTCAGAAGAAAAAACTATTCGTTCTGTAGCATTAAGCTTTTTAATTACAATATATGTTAAAAATCATATAGGAAGATTATCTCCAATGTGTGCATGTGCAATAGCAGCATCTTTAGGAGTTGCTGCTGGTACAGCTTATTTATTAGATGGAAATGATAAAGAAATTGATCGCAGTATTACGAATGTCATAGGAAGCATTGGTGGCATACTATGTGATGGAGCAAAAAATGGTTGTGCTTTAAAATTGTCAATGGCAATAGGTGTAGCTATAGAATCAGCATATTTAGCTAAAAATGGTGCAACAATAGATAATGGGGATGGATTAGTATCAAAAACAGCAGATGAAAGTATTCAAATGCTCGGTAAAATTGCAAGAGAAGGTATGAGAGAAGCCGATATAGTAATGTGCAAAGAAATTATTTCAAGAAATGAATAAAATTTTTACTTATATTTTTAAGAGCAACTATAAAATTTAGTTGCTCTTTTTATCTCATAATATTTAATTTTTTTAGATTTAATAATTATAGCTAATTTAAATACATAAAAAAGTCAAGAGGTTTTTTTAAATCTTTTGACTAATTTTAACACCATATCTAAAAATTAATTTTCACTTCATATTTTTCTCTTAAATTTTTAGATTTATTCAAATATTTTTCTTGTTGTTTTAAACCTATAACTTGCTGAACGACCTGATCTCTTGCTTCTTCTAAAGTACTAATACCTGCTTCTTTCTTGTATTGTACCTTAATTATATGATATCCAAATTGAGTTTTTACAGGATTACTTATTTTACCTTGTTCAATACTAAAAGCAACATCTTCAAATTCTGGTACCATCTTACCTTTAGTAAACTCTCCTAAATCTCCACCAACTTCTTTTGAAGGACATATAGAATATTTACTAGCTGCTTCTTCGAAAGATAAACCTTCATTTATCTCATCTATTATATCATTAGCCTTTTCTTCTTCTTTCACTAATATGTGACTAGCTCTAATAGATTCTGGTGTTTGAAAATATTCCTTATGTTCATTATAATATTTAACTATTTCTTCCTCTGTAATAGACACATCTGACAATAACTTAGTAATAGCATATTGTTTCAATACATTTACTTTAACTTTTTCTAATTGTTCTTTAAAAGCCTCTTCCCTATCAAAACCCTTTTCAATAGCATCTAAATACAATAATTCTTGATTTATCAATTCTTCTACTAATCTTACCATACCCTCTGGTGATTGAAATTGCATAGCAACTTGTGGACCTAATTCATTTAAAAAAGTATATACATCTTGCTGCGTTATTTCTTTTCCCTCAACTACTGCTAATATTTTGTTTTCACTCATACTTTAAATCTCCTTTATTGATTATTTTTCTACTTCTATTGCATATTGAACGTATCACATAGTATTTTCATTGTCAATTATTTAGCGTAATATTTTATTAATATAAAAGGGAGACAAGATAGAATACTTGTCTCCCTTAATTTGAACTTAAGGTAATAACCCATGAAATACAACATCAAATACTACATTGTTATTTTTATCTAATCTATAATCAACGAAATAAGAAGTTACAGTTTTATATCCACTCCAATTATAATTATCCAATTTATTTAAAAAGTCATTAGCTATTTTATTCATATTTTCAATATCCTTTACTTTACCTTGACTAGCTCCTCCAGTATAAGTACCTCTAATAATAAATGTATTGAAAAACTGTGAGTTCTTAGTCTCTATTTTAGCATTTTTTAAATTTGATACTTCTACAATATCATTATATATTTGAGACTGACTTCTAGATGGATGACTAACTAAATAATCATCTGAAACTAATGGAACTGTCAATCTATCATATTGATTAATTAATTGTTGCATATGATTTTGATATTGCTGATTTAAATTTTGATCACTTTTTAGTGTATTAATATAAGCATCATAACTACGTACATCATTATTTTTGATATATTTAGTTAAAGTATCATATATATTAAAATTTTTATTATTGAAGAAATCCATTGCAATACAAGCATAATTATAAAATTCAAACCCACTACTATAAGTTGCACTTAAAGTCCTATATAAATCATACCTATCAGCAGGATCAGTTCCAACTACATTTCCTATTATAGTTTTCCTTGGCAATACACCAGATGTACGAGTTGAACCAGCAAAAAATTCTGCTCCACCTTCCTCATACCAAGTTAATCTATCATTTTTATATATTTCTGATTCCCCCCACAATCCAGGTACAACATATCTACCTTGTAAATAATGTGTAAATTCATGCCTAAACAGCTCTTCAAGAGAATATATGCTTTGTTCTGGAGTCCTTTCATAGGTAAAAAAAGTTCCCATACTTTCTATATATATTCCTCCATTATTTGTATCTAAACCATATAGTATATTATTGATACTATATTCATCTGGATCATTATAAATAATCATAGTTAATGTATCATCAGCATTCCCTGGCTCTAATGCTTTATCACTATCTATAGATCTAAAATACTGTGCAGCAACTTCTTTAGAAGCCCAATAAAGTCTTTTTACTCTATCTACAGTTACTTTATCTCCTGTCCTTATTATTACTTTTTGATTATCAAATTTATAAATATTAGGTAAATACTTTTGCTTGGCATCTTCTTTTATTTTATTAATATCTACAGTATTTCCGTCATAATCTACTCCATTATAATCACGACTAATTGCATCTGCTGCATAAAGATATTGTTCGCTTACATATGGATATTTTTTCATAGCATCTGTTAAAACTTGAAGTCCTCTTTTATTATTGCTGTGAAATTTGCCTAAACTTGATACACAATATATTCCATTGTTTATAAGCCATTTATTATTGGCATCCACATTCCCAATTAAAGCAATCTCTCCAATTACATCCACAAACCTATCCATTTTACCATACCATTGAGTTTGCTCTGGTTGCAATCTGTTTTCATAATACGTATACATTGTAATATCATATTCTATACCACGCATAATATTGTATATAGCAGTCCCCTTTGAGTGTTGAGTTATATAAGAATTATAATTTTGCATATATTGTTCAAGTACAGAGGTAGATTTACTGACTACTTCTGCATCACAAGAGCCATTCCAAATAAGTAGCCCTATAGATGATACAATTTCATCCTGTGCATTTGTTCCTAATTTAAAATTAGCATTATTTTGAACAGATTTTATAGCATATAAGCATTCATCATGAAACTGTCTATCATTTAAATAAGCTAATTCATTATGATAAAAGCCGAGATAAAACCCTGCCCTTATAACTTCCAACATTGTAGAAATACCTTTAGTATCAGTTGAAGTATATTGACCTCCCCTATTATAAACTTCATTTATAATAAATCTTATTCTCTCTTTATCTCCATAGAAAGTTTGAGCACCATTATTATATTGAAATAAATCTGTGATATCACTCCACTTTATACTTGCAAGAACATCAACTAAATCATAATAATTTAATTGACTTAATTCTGCCATAGTGTATTTTTTATCAGGATTTGGATTAGTTGGTGTTCCTGTATCACCTGTTGATATAGTAAATGAATAATTTCCTGTCTTCACATTTCCATGTCTGTATACATACAAATAATACTTTCCTGTAGTAGCCTTATATGTTCCAGATAATTTACCATTATCAGTATTTGTAGGGTAAGCTACGTGTTCTTGTAAATTAGGATCTTTATATAGTAGCCAATTCATTCCAATTCCATCATTATTATTTAATACTATATTTAAATTTTCATCTCGTGACAAATCAAATGTAAATACATCACTATCATCTGTTTCATCAAATCCTCCATATACTGTTGTATCCACACTTATTGGATTTGCTTCTTGAAATGTATTATTGGGTTCCGATTCTACTATATTTCCATAATCCTGTTGTAAAGAATATCCATTTAATTTTACATGTTTTTCTTCTATTTCATTTACATTTTCAGTTGCTAATACTGGAGTAAAAATATTTAATACAAAAACTAACGATAAAACAATCGCTGCAATACTTTTCTTACACAGTGAATATTTTTTTGACTTTTTATTCCCCAAAATAATTACCCCCATTTTTTCATTAAATTAGAAGTTTTATATTAATGTTGTAAAATACAACATTGCTACTTATTTATTTTTTATTAATTTCTTTAACTTAATTTATCTCTATGTCAAACATAGTTTTTAATAAGGGTCTTTATTGCAATAATATTAAATTTTCTTATTCCAAAATATTAATATTTGTATTTACCTATAATATCACCCCATTTCCATTAAATAGCAATGTCTTATTTATATTATAATACCCTTATATCTTTTTACTGTCAATATTTTCCTAATTATCTGTTAATT
Organism: uncultured Clostridia bacterium; assembly: GCA_964447805.1. Classification (GTDB taxonomy): domain Bacteria; phylum Bacillota; class Clostridia; order Tissierellales; family DATGTQ01; genus CAYUTQ01. Next base: position 362 of record CAYUTQ010000014.1, on the reverse strand, counting down.
TGTCCTCTTTTCTTTACCTCTTTTGCCTATACAATCTATCTCCCAAAGGACTGATTCTAAATTCTTGTGGATTTTCATATACTCTTACCTTCTTTCAAAGCTCCTTTCTTTAACCTTATTATTTGACATTTACTGAGATTTAAAATCTGAGTAGTTTCTTTAATAACTATTGTTTTATCTATAATTTAATTAATAACTCTAATATGATTTATTTTTTTTGAATCATATTAAATTCTTCCTTTCTCATGTATGATATTTTATCAAATAAATTTAATATAACTTTAGCATAGAATAATCATATTCTTCTAAAATCCTGTCAAGCACTTTTAAAAATGTCCCATAAATATTAAAATATTAGCACC